>NZ_AP027292.1:3600000-3941407 GCF_030295765.1 Neptuniibacter halophilus
GTTCGGGCATCCGCATCCTGAGGTTGTTGAGCGGGTCGAAAAGTTCGGCGCAGTCGCGCTGAATACGGCTGAGGTCGGGGCTGTCAGACTGATGGCGAATTCCCGTCAGGGGTGCAGCTACGAGACAATGCAGCAGCGGGAAAAACGCTTCTGGCGATAGTTTCAGCCCTTGTGATAGAGTACCGCGCAGTGAGTAAGGAGATTTTACTGTGTTAGAGCTTTTACAATCCGGCGGTTGGCTGATGATTCCTATCGTGGCCTGTTCAGTTATTGCTTTGGCGATATGCCTGGAGCGTTTGTGGACACTGCGTCCGGCCAGTATTGCCCCTCCGGGCCTTCTGGCGGAAGTGTGGGCTCTGATACAGCAGCGTAATATTACCGCAGACCGGCTGCGGGATATCAAACAGGGTAGCCCGCTGGGGCAGATTCTGGTGGCGGGTCTGAACAATGCCTCTCATGGTCGGGAGATCATGAAAGAAAGCATTCAGGAAGCGGCCGGGCAGGTCGTTCACGAACTGGAAAAATACCTTAACCCGCTTGGAACCATTGCCGCGATTACGCCGCTGCTGGGCCTGTTGGGTACGGTCATCGGCATGATTGAGGTGTTTACCGAAATCATGATTCAGGGTACCGGTAATGCCAATGTGCTGGCCGGCGGTATCTCACAGGCGCTGATCACAACGGCATCGGGCCTGACAATTGCGATCCCCGCGCTGATCTTCCATCGTTTCTTCCAGCGTCGAATCGATTCGCTGGTAGTGACCATGGAGCAGGAAACCGTCAAGCTGATTGAAGTCATGCACGGTGAGCGTGACATTGACGTTGAGTAAGGATAGCTAGCGTGAAATTTCCCCGACAGCGTCAGGAAGAGGTTAATGTTAACCTCACGCCTCTGATCGACGTGGTATTCCTGCTTCTGATCTTCTTTATGGTTTCCACCACGTTCACCAAAGAGACTCATCTGGAAGTCGATCTTCCCGAGGCGGCCGGTGATCCCGGTTCACTCGACGATAAAATTCTCGAAATTCTGATTACCGATGAAGGTAACTACAGCGTCAATGGCCGTCCTCTGGTCAATACCCAGCCAAAAACCCTGAGCCGCGCGCTCAAGGAGTTGTCTGGTGGCAATAAAGAGATGCCTTTAGTAATTACTGCGGATGCAAAAACTCCGCATCAGGCGGTGGTAACGGCCATGGACGTTGCGGGTAAGCTGGGCTTTGATAAGCTCAGTATTACGACTCAGGAACTTCCGCGAGAATGAGCTGGCTCGAGCGGCGCTGGTATCAGTCAGGTCAGGCGCCTTTATTTTTACGTCCGCTCTCAGCGCTCTATTCTTCACTGGCCCTGCGCAAGAAGAGCAGGGATCTGCGCAGCCAATGGAATGCGCCGGTTCCGCTTTTGGTCGTCGGCAATATCAGCGTGGGAGGCACCGGCAAAACACCACTGACCAGTTACCTTGTCCCTGTGCTGAAGGAACAGGGTTACCGTCCGGGCATTATCAGTCGTGGTTATGGGGGACGTTCCGGGGTCTATCCGCTTGATGTCAGCCAGGCGCAAGGCCCGCAACAGACGGGTGATGAGCCTTTCATGCTGCATAAGCGCTGTCAGTGTCCCGTCGTGGTCGGGCCGGATCGGGTGGCTGCAGCGCAGTATCTGCTGCAACACTATGATTGCGATCTGATTATCAGTGATGATGGTTTACAGCACTACCGTCTGGGGCGCGATATTGAAATAGCGGTGGTTGATGGTCTGCGGGGCCTTGGCAATGGTTGTTTGCTACCGGCCGGTCCGCTACGTGAACGGCCAGAGCGTCTGCAAACGGTTGATCTGGTGGTGTGTAACGGCCAGATGCCAACCGGGCTGGCGGATCTTACCGGGGCCTTTGTTATGCAACTGGAACCTGAAGCGCTGCGCAGTTGCAGCGGTGAGGACGTGTTGCCCGTGGCCCATTTTACCGGACAGAGTGTGCACGCTGTTGCAGGCATTGGTAATCCGCAACGCTTCTTTCATGCCCTGAAGCAGACACTGGGTATGAAGGTGATCCCTCATCCGAAACCTGACCATCATCAGTATCAACGGGATGAGTTTCATCTGGTTCCGCGTTTGCCGATCATCATGACTGAAAAAGACGCCGTTAAGGTCGCTGATTTTGGCCTCGAAGATGCCTGGTATCTGGAAGTTTCTGCCCGGCTGCCGGATAATTTTAAGTTACAGCTGCTGGAAAGACTGGCAGCAGTCAAATCTGATAAAGGTAAATCTCAACATGGATAAGAAACTCCTGGATATTCTGGTGTGTCCTGTGACTAAAACCCCACTGGAATACAACGAGGAAACCAATGAGCTTATCGCTAAAGCCAGTGGTCTGGCTTACCCGATCCGCGATGATATTCCGGTGCTGCTGGAAACTGAGGCGCGGGAGCTGACGGCTGAAGAACGAGAAAGCAAATAAGGTTGAGTGATGGGATTCACAGTAATCATTCCAGCGCGTTATGCGTCTACCCGGTTCCCGGGTAAACCGCTGGCGTTGCTGCAGGGTAAGCCGATGGTGCAGCACGTATATGAGCGTGCCTGTGAAAGTGAAGCAGAGCGGGTGCTGGTGGCCACTGATGATCAGCGTATCGCTGATGCTGCGGCTGGTTTTGGTGCAGAAGTCTGTATGACTTCACCCGATCACCCTTCAGGCACAGACCGGCTTCAGCAGGTGGTCAGTGATCTGGGCTATTATGCCGATGATATTGTGGTCAATGTGCAGGGTGATGAACCTCTGGTACCGGCGCGGATCATCAATCAGGTAGCGCACAATTTGCGGGCCGAACCCGAAGCAAGTATTGCGACCCTGAGTGAACCGATTGAAGATCTCGAGAGCCTGCTGAACCCGAATGTTGTCAAAGTGGTGACCGATACCCGGGGCATGGCGCTTTATTTCAGTCGTGCACCGATTCCCTGGCCGCGCAACAGCTTTGCTGCGGGTGATACACCAGCCGAAATGCCGCAGGGTTATAACTGGCAGCGTCACATCGGCATCTATGCATACCGGGTTAAGTTGCTGAATGATTTCGTGAAATGGCCGGCGGCACCGATTGAAGAAACCGAGTGTCTGGAACAGTTGCGGGCGATGTGGAATGGCGCCCGTATCCATGTAGCCGCTGCGGATGAGCAGCCACCTGCCGGTGTCGATACACCTGAAGACCTTGAGCGTCTGAAGCGCCTGCTGGAAGGGAGCTGAGGATGGTTCAGGTCTTGTTTGTCTGTCTGGGTAATATCTGTCGCTCTCCCACCGCACACGGTGTTTTTCAGGCAATGGTGAAAGCGCAGGGACTGGATTCTGTGATCGGGGTAGATTCAGCCGGTACGGCGGCCTATCACGTGGGTAACCCACCGGATTCCCGCTCCGCACAGGTGGCTGCCAGACGCGGTTATGACCTCAGCCCTCTGCGTGCCCGACAGGCCATCGAAGAGGACTTTTCGCGTTTCGATTATATTCTGGCAATGGATGCTGAAAATCTGCGTAATCTGCAGGCGCTGCAGCCTGCCGGCTATCAGGGGCATCTTGGCCTGTTTCTGGATTTTGCATCAGCTTCAGAGCGTGAAGTCCCCGATCCATACTATGGAGGGGATGCGGGGTTTGAGCACGTGCTGGATCTGGTCGAGGCTGCATCGGAAGGTCTGCTGGCGCAGATCAGGAAGGAGCTTTAAGTGATTGTCTGGCAAAAAGAGGCAGACCTGACCCGGCAGAACAGTTTGGGTTTCAGTGTTTGTGCTGAGCGTTATCTCAAGGTCGAAGATCTGGAGCAACTACGTCTGGCGCTTGATGAAGTTAAAGCCAATAACTGGCCACTGCTGATCCTCGGGGGAGGCAGTAATCTGGTGCTGGCTGACTATCTCCCCGGTGCGGTGATCTCAGTCGGATGTCAGGGCGTGCGCGTACTGGCAGATGATGAAGATCAGGCGATTGTCGAAGTGGGTGCCGGAGAAAACTGGCATGGCTTTGTCGGTAAACTGCTGGAGATGGGGCTGCACGGCCTGGAGAATCTGGCGCTGATACCCGGTTCGGTAGGCGCGGCTCCGGTTCAGAATATCGGTGCTTACGGGGTCGAGCTTGCGGATTGTTTTCACAGCCTCACCGCCTATGACCGGGAGCAGGATGAACTGGTGCAGTTGAATGCAGAGGACTGCCGGTTTGGGTACCGGGATAGTCTGTTTAAGTCTGTTGCACCCGGCCGCTACATTATCTGGCAGGTGCGTTTCTCTCTCAGGACTGTGTTTCAGCCGCGACTGGAGTACAAGGCACTGGCGAATCACCTTAAGGCCGAGGGCATTGGGCAGCCCGGTGCGCAACAGGTCTATCAGGCCGTGTGTGAGATACGTAACTCAAAGCTGCCGGTACCTACGCTGATCGGAAATGCCGGGAGCTTTTTTGAAAACCCGGTAGTTACTGCTGAGCAGCATGAGCAGCTTAAACTGCAGTTTCCGGAACTGGTCTCTTATCCGGACCAGCCGGGTTTTTATAAACTGGCTGCGGGCTGGCTGATCGATCAGGCAGGCTGGAAAGGTCATAACGCCGGAGCTGTTGGTGTCTATGAAAAACAGGCGCTGGTGCTGGTGAATCATGGTGGTGGCGATGCGCAGCAGTTGTTGCAGCTCGCAGGTCAGATTCGGGATTCCGTTCAGAAAAAATTTGCAGTGAGCCTGAAGATGGAGCCAAGAGTGTATCCGGGCTGATCTTATTTGGCAGATGACATATCAAGGCGAGCTCAGGCTCGCCTTTTTTGTGCCTGGGAACTGCTGTAAAGCTGATCTGAGTCAGTGGCTTCTTATTCTTTGGTTGTAGCCAATAAAATGATTATTGTCGACAATCCTCTGTCAAAGCCCCTTGTTTACTGAATTCTATAAGATCGGGAACTGTCGTTATTGCTCATATATAGCGGGTTGTAAACCTTTCGTAGTAGTTAAATCTGCAGGTAACTCGTTTAGAGTGTGTCAACACATTTAGGGAAGTGTCTACAATAATTATAAACTCCCTGGGATAACCGACCGTTAACTTATAATAAAAGGGCCTATACACATGTCCTATCAAGCAGAGTATTCCAAGTCGATCGACACGCCAGAGTTATTTTGGGGCGAAAAAGCTCAGGATCTGAAATGGTATAAACAGCCAGAGCAGATTCTGTCTAAAGATGAAAACGGCATTGATCGTTGGTTTGCTGATGGTGAGTTAAATACTGCCTATCTGGCACTGGATTACCACGTAGAGAATGGCCGTGCTGATAACACAGCAATTATTTATGACTCTCCGGTGACCGGCCAGAAGCGGAAAATCAGCTATCTGGAACTTCGTGATGATGTCGCTAAGTTTGCCGGCGTCCTGAAAGCGCAGGGTGTTGCCAAAGGCGACCGGGTTGTTATCTATATGCCGATGATCCCGGAAGCGGTTGTTGCCATGCTGGCAGTGGCGCGCCTCGGTGCAATCCACTCCGTGGTATTCGGAGGCTTCGCGCCTCACGAGCTGGCAGTGCGTATCGATGATGCAGAGCCTAAAGTGGTGGTATCGGCGTCCTGCGGTATCGAGATCTCCAAAGTGATCGAATACAAGCCGATGCTGGATCAGGCTATTGAAAAGTCTGCCCATAAACCGACCGTCTGTATCGTACTGCAGCGCCCTGAAGCCGAGGCGTCTATGGTCGCTGGCCGTGATCTGGACTGGAACGAAGCTATGGCCGGTGCTGAGCCTGCCGACTGTGTCCCGGTTAAAGGCACTGATCCGCTATATATCCTCTACACCTCCGGTACTACCGGCAAGCCAAAAGGTGTGGTACGCGATAACGGCGGTCATGCGGTGGCTATGAAGTACTCCATGAAGGCGATCTACAACGTAGAAGCCGGAGATGTCTTCTGGGCTGCATCTGATGTGGGTTGGGTCGTGGGGCACTCTTATATCGTGTATGGGCCGTTACTGGCAGGTTGCACCACCATCGTATACGAAGGTAAGCCGGTGCGTACGCCGGATGCGGGCGCGTTCTGGCGCGTTTGCGAAGAGTATCAGGCGAAAGTGCTGTTTGCTGCGCCGACTGCGTTCCGCGCAATCAAAAAAGAAGACCCGGATGCCAAACTGCTTGAACAGTATGATCTGAGCAATCTGGATACTATTTTCATGGCCGGTGAGCGTCTTGATCCGCCAACCTACCACTGGACCATGGAAAAAACCGGTAAGCCCGTGATTGATCACTGGTGGCAGACTGAAACCGGTTGGGCAATCTGCGGCAATATGACCGGTATTGAGAAGCTGGAGCCGAAGCCGGGTTCTGCGACCGTGCCTTCCAGCGGTTATAACGTCCAGATTCTGGATTCTGAAGGTAATGAGCTGCCAGCAGGCGAGCAGGGCTCTATCGCCATCAAGCTGCCGTTGCCACCAAGCTGTTTGCCGACCGTATGGGGTGATTTCGAACGTTTCCGTACCGGTTATCTGTCAGAGTTTCCGGGCTACTACTGCTCGGGTGATGGGGGTTATAAAGACGAAGATGGCTACGTTTTCATCATGGGCCGGACCGATGATGTCATTAACGTAGCGGGCCACCGTCTCTCTACCGGTGAAATGGAAGAGATTGTTGCTGGCCATGATGCCGTTGCCGAGTGTGCAGTGATCGGGGTTAATGATCCGCTGAAAGGGCAGCAGCCCATCGGTTTTGTACTGCTTAAAGACGGTGTTGAGATCGAAGAGGATGCGCTGGAAGCTGAACTGGTTGCGCTGGTTCGTAAGGAGATTGGAGCGGTTGCCTGCTTCAAACGTGCTGTCGTTGTGCAGCGCCTGCCGAAAACCCGTTCCGGTAAAATTCTGCGTAAGCTGATGCGTCAGATCGCTGATGGGCAGGACTACAGTATTCCGTCAACGATTGATGATCCCGCCAGCCTGCCAGAGCTGGAAGATGTAATGAATCGCAATGGGCTGGTATCGGCCTGAGTGAGACTGGCAAAAACTTGAATTACCCTTAGCTCTGAGGCGATCTTATGATCGCCTCTTTTTTTGCCTGAAGGCTGCTAGAGCTCCAAATGCAGAAGGCCCGTTCCTGGCTGATAAATGACCGGCAAAGAGCGCGATGAGGGTTGCTGCGGAAGCAAGGGAGGCTATCGATGCGTCCATTGCGGTTTACGTTTATGAATAAACGCATCGATCCCTTCCTGAGCATCTGCGGTCAGCATATTTTCCGTCATCACCCGGCTGCACTGTTGATAAGCGCTGGCCAGATCCTGTTCCTGCTGCTGATAAAACGCCTGCTTACCGATACTCAGGGTGCGCCGGGATTTGGATGCGATTTTGCCTGCCAGTTCAGCCACAGCCTGGTCGAGCTCATCGGCCGGTACGGTCTTATTGACCAGCCCCATCTGCCACGCCCGTTCAGCACCGATCAGATCGCCACTGAGCAGCAGTTCCATTGCATGCTTGGGGGCAACCGCCCGGGTCAGAGCGACCATCGGCGTCGAGCAGAACAGGCCGATATTCACACCCGGTGTCGCAAACCGTGCATTGTCACTACATACCGCTAAATCACAGCTGGCAACCAACTGGCAACCCGCTGCCGTAGCAACGCCATGGATTTGGGCAATGACCGGAACCGGCAGGTTAACAACTTTCTGCATCATGGTTGAGCAGGTGCTGAAGGTTTTCTGATAGTAATCTTCTTCACCGGCATCCAGCATCTGCTTGAGATCGTGTCCGGCGCAGAAACCTTTGCCGCCACCACGGATGACCACCACGCGAATCGAAAGATCCTCAGCAATCTGGTCGAGTTGTTCAGATATGGCCTTCATCAGCTCCATAGAAAGAGCGTTATAGGCATCGGGGCGGTTCAGGGTCAGAATGCAAACGCCATCCTGATCCTCACGAAGTAGAAATGCTTCCTGATTCATAAGCTATCCTGCGCTGTTATTTTTATAAGGTTTGTGCAGGTTACCTAATATACAGATATAAGGGAATATACTTATGTCTGTTTATTTTCGTCATCAGACACCTTAAGCAGAACCCAGTCCAGTGCACGGGTGGGCAGCAGACGTCTCAGGATGCCAAGCAGCCAGGTAGGGGTGGTGACATAGTAACGCGGTTTGGGGCGGGCACTGGTCAGTGCATGCCGCAGGGGTTTACAGACCGCTTCGGGGCCCAGTGTAAAAGGATCGGATTTACCGCTCTCTTTCTGCTTTGCCAGCCTGCGCTCAACAGCCTGATAGATCGCCTCATGAGCGCTGCCTTGCGTGGTGATATTTTGCTTAAATGCTATGTAGGCATTATCCCGAAAAGCGCTTTCAACCGGGCCCGGTTCAATCAGGCTGATATGTATATCGCTGCCGGCCAGTTCCTGCCGCAGTGTATCGGTTAGGCCTTCCAGCGCAAATTTTGATGCATTGTAAGCCCCGCGGTATTTCATGGTAATCAGGCCCAGCACCGAACTGTTCTGGATGATCCGGCCGTAACCCTGATGCCGCATTACTTTCAGTGCTTCGCAGGTCAGTTCATGGGTACCAAACAGATTGGTTTCAAACTGCTGCCTGAGTACATCCCGGCTAAGATCTTCTACCGCACCGGGCTGACCGTAAGCACCGTTATTAAACAAAGCGTCGAGGGTGCCGCCGGTTTGCTGCAGAACCCAGTCGAGTGCTGCCCGAATGGAATCTGGGTCATCCAGATCAAGCGGGTAGCTGTTAAGTCCCTGCGCCTGCAGGCGGGCAACATCATCAGGATTGCGTGCGGTGGCAAATACCCGAAAACCCTCCTGATGAAGGGCAGTGGCGCAATAATAGCCGATACCACTGGAGCAGCCGGTGATAAGTATGGATGAAATGGTACGGTTCTCAGGCATAGTGCGGGCCATTAAAGGTGTCTGGTTTTGCCAGTATAAAGCAAATTAACTATATGAAAAATAAGCACTTAATAAGGTTTTGGGAGAAGCCTGAAAAAGCCCTGTTGCTGGCGTCTGACCGAAATGAGGACGTATTTCGTTCCAAAGTACCATACCTGCGGTAGACGGCCGTACCTATTATCTTTCAGTACATACCTTTTCAATAACAAAAAACAGAGGATAAGCATTATGTGGACTAAGCCTGCTTACACAGATCTGCGCATCGGTTTCGAAGTAACAATGTACTTCGCAAACCGCTAACAGAGCTACGCTCAGAGATCTTAAATTACCCCGGCCTTTGTCGGGGTAATTTCTCTTGGAAGGACCCTCAGCCTGTTTCAGGGCATAGCAAGACGCTTATCATCCTATCCCGGCCGGATGACATCATTATTATGGCGGGGAACGACGGTCAATCTACAGAAGAATAACAAATGAAAGTACATGTATTAGGTTCAGCCGCCGGTGGTGGCTTCCCACAGTGGAACTGTAACTGTAAAAACTGCAGCGGTATGCGTGCCGGCACGCTGAATGCGAAGCCCCGTACCCAGTCCTCGATTACAGTCAGTGTCGACGGCGAACACTGGATTCTGTTTAATACCTCTCCCGATATTCGTGAGCAACTGGCAAGCTTCGGGCCAATGCAGCCCAACCGCGCTATTCGCGATACCGGTATCTCTGCCATTGTCTTTATGGACAGCCAGATCGATCACACCACCGGCCTGTTAATGTTACGGGAAGGTTGTCCGCACAATATCTGGTGCACCGAAATGGTCGAGCAGGATCTGAGCACCGGGTTCCCGGTATTTAATATGCTTAAGCACTGGAACGGCGGTAACCATGTTAACCGCATTCCGGTTGGCGAAGGTGATAACAGCTTTGTGGTGCCGCAGGTACCGGAGCTTAAACTGACCGCCGTGCCGCTGCTGAGCAGCGCGCCTCCTTATTCCCCACATCGGGATGATCCGCACCCGGGTGATAATATCGGTATCCAAATCGAAGATACCCGTAGCGGCAAAAAACTGTTCTATGCACCTGGTCTGGGCCAGATTGAACCTCATCTGCGTGAATACATGGAAGCAGCCGATCTGCTTCTGGTAGATGGTACGATCTGGCAGGAAGATGAACTGATCGTTACCGGCGTTGGCGACAAGCTGGGCGTGGCGATGGGGCATCTGCCGCAGTCAGGTGAGGGTGGCATGATCGAGTATCTGGATACGCTGGATAAACCGCGTAAGGTACTGATCCATATTAATAATACCAACCCTATACTGGATGAAGACTCCGCGGAGCGGGCTGAAGTGCTGGCCCATGGTATCGAAGTTGCCTACGACGGCATGTCGATCGAACTCTGAGCCATCCGGCCCTGAACAGAGGTCAAGATTTATGAACAGTAAAGCAAACGAAAATCTGCCAATGAGCAGAGATGAGTTCGAACAGGCGCTGCGTGCCAAAGGCGATCTGTACCACACACAGCACCCGTACCATATTGCTATGTATGAAGGGCAATCCACGCCGGAGCAGATCCGTGGCTGGGTGGCGAATCGTTTCTACTATCAGATCAGTATCCCGGTGAAAGACGCCGCTATTATGGCGAACTGCCCGGATCGTGAAGTACGCCGTCACTGGGTGCAGCGCGTGCTGGACCATGACGGATATGACGGCGCTGAAGGCGGAATTGAAGCCTGGCTGCGCCTCGGTGAAGCGGTGGGTCTGACCCGTGAAGAGATCCTCTCCGGTGAGCATGTGCTGCCCGGTGTGCGTTTCGCGGTAGATGCATACATCAACTTTGCCCGACGGGCGACCTGGCAGGAAGCGGCCAGCTCCTCACTGACCGAACTGTTTGCGCCAACGATTCACCAGAACCGTCTGGATACCTGGCCGCAGCACTACCCCTGGATCAAAGAGGAGGGGTACCAGTACTTCCGTAACCGTCTCACGGAAGCGCGCCGTGATGTGAAGCATGGTCTGGATATTACACTCGATTTCTATCAGACCCGTGCTCAGCAGGAGCGGATGCTGGAGATCCTGCAGTTTAAACTGGATGTACTCTGGACCATGCTCGATGCGATGACCATGGCCTATGAACTGAAACGTCCGCCGTATCACACCGTAACGGCTGAAAAGGTGTACCATAAGGGATTATTCAATGAGTGAAAATAATACGCTCAGTGCGGCCTCTGTGCCGCGCATGAACCCGATGTTCCGTTTTCAGTGGGAGAAGGCGCAGAACTGTTATGTACTGCTTTACCCGGAAGGGATGATTCAGTTGAACGGTCCTGCCGGCGAGATTCTGGCACTGGTAGACGGCGAGCAGAGCGTGGCGGATATTACCGCTGCGCTCCAGGCAAAATTTCCTGAAGCCGGTGATATCAGTGCTGATATCGCTGATTTCCTGAGGGACGCCCATGAGCAACACTGGATCACCCTGTAGCGCCCAGCCACTTCCCGGTACGGGCGCCGTAGTCAAACCCCATGGTCAGCCGCTCTGGCTGCTGGCCGAGCTGACCTACAAATGCCCTCTGCAATGCCCTTATTGCTCTAATCCGCTGGATTTCGCCGATTTTGGTGGTGAGCTGACCACGCAGCAATGGCTCGATGTGTTTCAGCAAGGGCGTGAAATGGGCGCCGTTCAGTTGGGCTTCTCTGGCGGTGAGCCGCTGGTACGTCAGGACCTCATTGAGCTGATTGGTGGTGCCCATGAGATGGGGTATTACACGAATCTGATCACCTCAGGTGTGGGCCTTAATGAGCGCAAGATGGCCGAGTTCCATCAGGCCGGGCTGGATCATATTCAGGTCAGTTTTCAGGCCAGCGACGAGTCGGTTAATAATATGCTGTCGGGCTCACAAAAGGCGTTTCAGCAGAAGCTGAAAATGGCCCGTGAAGTGAAAGCTCAGGGCTATCCGATGGTGCTCAACTTCGTCACCCATCGGCACAATATTGACCGTATCGACCGGATTATCGAGCTCTGTGTTGAGCTGGAAGCCGATTATGTCGAGCTGGCGACCTGTCAGTATTACGGCTGGGCCTTTGAGAACGTCAAGCAGCTTCTGCCGACCCGGGCGCAGCTTGAGCGGGCCGAACGCATCACCAACGAATATCGGGAAAAGCTGGCAGCCGAAGGCAATCCGATCAAACTGATTTTTGTGACCCCGGATTATTACGAGGAGCGTCCGAAAGGCTGTATGAACGGCTGGGGTCAGGTATTCCTGACGGTCACGCCGGATGGTAAGGCGTTACCATGCCACAGCGCGCGGATGCTGCCGCTGGAATTCCCGAATGTGACCGAGATGAGTCTGCAGCAGATCTGGGATGAGAGCCCCGGTTTTAACCACTTTCGTGGTGATGAGTGGATGAAGGAACCCTGTCGCAGTTGCGATGAAAAAGAGAAGGATTTCGGTGGCTGCCACTGTCAGGCCTACATGCTGACCGGGGATATGCATAATGCGGATCCGGTGTGCAGCAAATCAGAGCACCATCATCTGATCGAATCAGCCCGTGCTGAAGCGGAGCAGGTGAGTAACAACCCTGAAGAGTTTGTGTTCCGTAATGAGCGAAACTCCCGTGTCTTCGCCAAAGGCTGAACCGGCACCCGTACAACCCGGCTTCTGGCCTTCTGACCTGAGTGAAGCGGCGGTGATGTCTGCTTCACGTGATTATGCTCAGGTACAGATTGCTGCCAATGGCGATATCTACTGGGTTGAGTTCCGCCCTGAAGAGGGCGGACGTTGCTGTCTGTGCCGTACTAAGGCGTCGGCGCAGGGCGTTATTGAATCCCTGACTCCCGACAACTTCAGCGTACAGAGTCGTGTGCATGAATACGGCGGTTTAAGCTGGGGCCATCTAGGGGATGCGCTGGTATTTGTTAATGCTGCCGATCAGCAACTTTACCTGCAGGATCTGCAGGCCGGATCTCAGCCCCGCCAACTGACACACCAGAGTCAATCCCGTTTTATCGAACCCTTATGGGATAACTACCGACAGCAGATTATTGCCGTCGAAGAGCGTCATTGTGAGAGCGGGGTGCTTAATCGTCTGGTGGCGATCAGCCGGTGTGGTGAGATTGAGGTGCTGGCCGAGGGCGCAGATTTTTATGCTTCTCCTGCACTGAGCCCCGATGGTCGGTCACTTGCATATATCAGTTGGTATCATCCTCATCAGCCATGGAACGCTACCCACCTGAATCTGCTGCGGTTTGAGGATTGCGGCAGGGTGCTTTGCGACATCGTGCTGGCCGGAGATGATCGCGAGGAGGCGCTGTCTCAGCCGCGATTTGATACAAATGGCTTGCTGCATGTCATGACGGATCGCGAGGGGTGGTGGAACCTCTATCGCTGGCAGTCAGGCACGCTGGTACCGGTTCTGACTGACTGTGCCGATATGATCTCTGCACCCTGGCAGTCAGGGCTGAGCCATTACGGTTTCAGTGATGCGGGAGTGGTTTCCATCACTCACCAGCATGAAACCGGTCTGCTGTGTCTGGACGGACGTCCGCTGGATGCAGAGTACACCTGTTTTCGTTCGCTTGCGGTGCATGATGATTTTGCCGTTGCTGTGGTTGCCGCGCCGGATCGTCTGCCCGGTATTGCCCGTATTGATCTCATGCAGGGTGGTTTTCAACTCATCTGCGGAGGTGAGCAGCCGCTGGCTAATCAGGACTGTTCCAAACCGCAGGCGCTGAGTTTCGGTGCAGGCGATCAGCGTTGTTATGGCTATTTATACGCACCTGCGAATAAGGTCATCCAACCGCAGCCGCATGAGTTGTTTCCTCTGGTGATCTTTCTTCATGGCGGGCCTACAGCGGCCAGTTATCCGATCCTGAATATGAAATTGCAATACTGGACCCAGCGAGGCTTTGCCGTGCTGGATCTTAACTATCGTGGCAGCAGCAACTATGGGCGGGCGTATCGTCAACAGTTACATCAGCGTTGGGGGCAGCTTGAAACCGAAGATATTTCACAGGCGCTATCGGTCCTGATTGCCGATCACCGGATCGATCCAAAGGCAGTTTTTATACGTGGTAACAGTTCGGGCGGTTATACCGCCCTGAATGCGTTGTGTGCGCTGGATTGCTTTGCGGCGGGGGCAAGCCTTTATGGGGTAACAGATCCACTGCTGCTGAATCAGGGGACGCATAAATTTGAGTCCCGGTATCTGCATTGGCTGATCGGTCACCCGGAACAGGATGCAGCACGATATGAGCGTTTTGCGCCGTTAAATAAAGTAGCGCAAATCTCAGCGCCGGTGATCTTCTTTCAGGGTGAGCAGGACCGGGTGGTACTGGCGGATCAGACCCGGGCCATGGTCAGTGCTCTGCAGCAGCGTGGGGTTCCTGTAGAGGCGCACTATTTTGCAGATGAGGCCCACGGCTTCAGACGGGCTGAAAATATGATTGAAGTGCTGCAGAAGGAGCTGGCGTTTTATCAGTGCCAGATCAGGCCTTCTGCAGTCGGGAGGAGGTGTTAGTTGCCTCGTCGTAGGGAAGATATCTTAAGGCGGCAGACCAAAGTATTAGTCAAAATCGTTCTGTTGCAGAGCAGCATAAACTCAGTCAGCACGGGATAATACAGGTATTGAAGAGCAGCGAGTTCTTCACATCCACTCTCTGGCTTTGAGTTATCTGTCTAAGAGCTCTAACCGTCGTACTTTGCCTGCTGATGCAGGCTTTTTTTTGTCTGATTGTTCTGTTCCAGCCAGGTGTGAAGACTGGTAAATGCATCGATCTCCCGGGATTCCACGCCGACCACATCCTTAATGCTCTTTACACCCATCGACAGGAGGTACTGCAGGTTGTGGTCAAAGGAGGCTTCCTCAATCACAAAGATATTGTCTTTGTGCACTTCAAACATATAACCGCCGTTGGGGATCGGGGTTTGAGACAGGGTAACCGTATAGTGATCTCTGATGATTGATTCGGTCTGAGAGTACATCAGGCCAATATTGTAGCCCTGACTGGCAAAGCCGCGTATCGCCACGACCAGCACCTTGTTTTCTCCCTCTTTGGAAGAGTTAAAGATGCCGATAATATCCTTGATAGTGGAATATCCGGGAATCTTCGCAAAAACACGTTCAGTGAAGCTGGCCAGACGGGTTTCCATCAGGTGGCCAACAAAGTAGAGCATGACGACCAGCAGGAACAGCACCAGCGAAAACCAGAGGAAGTGGTTCTTTTCTGGCTGAAAGCCCACCAGTGAAAGGGCGCCGTTAACAACAATATCCACTTTGTCGTAGAGCCAGAAGGCGATCATGGCGACGATGACAATCGGCAGAATACCGAAAAAGCCCTGTAGCACCAGTTCAAAAAAATGTCTGTATTTGCTTTTTAGCATTGCTTCGTCCCTAAGCAGAAATGGACCTGTGGTACTGGGTAAAGGTAAGAATATAGCATGTTAGCTCTCTGTGTAGAGAGGCCTTTAAGAGGCAATAATGACAGCGATTAACGTGATCGCAGGGGCAGGTGGGAAGCGTGAAAAACAAAAAGGCCGCGGCTCTGTGAAGGGGGGAGTCAGAGCGGCGGCCGGGTGTGCTAAGGGCTGATTACCAGCTCAGAGCAGCACCAATGGCGAACTGCTTAGTATCCTGACCCAGCGTTTGAGAGTCAGCGATATCGTATTCAGCAATCAGTTTCAGGTTGCTGTTAACGTTGTAGAAGTACGCGATAGACTGCATTTCGTCTGAAGTTGTGTCAGTGTCTGTCTCGCCGTGGGAGAGAATGAAACGGTGATCACCTGCCTGGTAAGCTGCCTGAATCAGGTAGCCATCGCTGTCTGCTTCAGTTGCCAGGTTGTTACCGGCAAAGACAGTAGAGATACCTTCCTGATCGAAGCCGGAAGCGGTGAACTGGAAACCACCAACAGATACGCGAGCACCGTAAGCAACACCGCTGCTGTCAACGTCAGCCGCATCATTTTCGCCTACTGCACCACCGATCCATGCGTTGAACTTGCCGCCATCAAAATCAGTCGCGTAAGTCAGCTCACCTTCAAAGCGAGCGCTGTTGTCGGTGTTAGCCTGAGTTGTTTCACCACTCTGCGGGTCGATGATACCTACAGCAAGCTGGAAACCGTTGTTGACCGGTGTACGGTAAGTGATCTGAGCACGTGGCTGAGCGTATGGGTAGCCGATAGAGATGTTACCCAGTGTTACTTCGTCGTTATTGATGGTTGGCAGGCCAGTACCCAGCAGCAGTTCATCAGAGAAGATGTTTGAACGTGCGTACAGACCGAAATCTTTACCGAACAGGACCTGACCGAAGTCAGCATCGATGGTGCCGTAGAACTGTCGAACGTCGATCGCTGTGTCAGTTGCTTCGTTGTTACCATCATTGATAGTAACCCAGAAAGAGGAGCGACCACCCAGTTTCAGGCCGTCTACTTCTTTGCCTACGTTGAAGCCAATGTAGTTAGGCAGGAAGCCCATGCGAACACGGCTCTGTTCTTCATTGTTTGCGTCGTTATCAGTGTGTACGTAGAAAGCATTGAAGTGACCGTCAGCAGAGAAAGTCGTGCCATCCTGGTTATACAGCTCAATTGCAGCGCTCGCCTGAGTGCTGATTCCCATTGCAACTGCTACTGCCAACAGTTTGGCTTTGTTATTTTTCATATCGCCCCCGAAGTTCGGAATTAAGGTTTGTGTATCGATGAGCCGATTATGTTGGAGCGCCGGGCAGGGCAATATCCGGCAATGGCACTGAGCATGCTGTTCCTTGGTCTTGTTAGACTGCTCGTTATTCAGACGCTGGAAATTGTGCGGGAGGGGGAGCGCTACGAAGGCGTTCATCCCCGTTGTCTCAGGGTGTAGGCGTTCTGACGTGGGTGGAACGAAGACTTTGGGTGTCGGCAGTCTCTGCTACCGAAGTGCACTATTTTTGAGCGCATGCACAAAATTCTGTTGCGCAGGGCAGAGCGTGCAGGTTATTTATTACATAGGTATGACTTTGGGAAACCCCGGCCTTTAGGGTAAACTCCTGAATCTATTGACGATAAAAAGAAACCGAGGCGTCTGGATCTGTGACTGACGCCAAACGAGTAGATCTGATGAGTAATGACATTTCTAACCTGCGCAAGTTTGTGTCACCTGAAATTATTTTCGGTGCAGGTGCAAGAAAGTCGGTTGCCAACTACGCCAAAACTTTCGGCGCGCGCAAAGTATTACTGGTCTCTGACCCGGGGGTTGTTGCAGCCGGTTGGCTTCAGGATGTCTCCGATCTGTTGGCGGAAGATGAAATTGAGCATGTCACCTTTACCGGTGTGTCACCTAATCCTCGCACCGAAGAGGTGATGAAAGGTGCCCAGATCTATCAGGAACATAATTGTAACCTGATCGTCGCGGTTGGGGGCGGCAGCCCGATGGACTGCGCAAAAGGGATCGGTATCGTCAGTGCCAACGGTAAGCATATTCTGGATTACGAAGGGATCGACACCATCAGTCTGCCGATTCCGCCGCTGATCTTTATCCCGACTACGGCAGGCACATCAGCAGATGTGTCCCAGTTTGCCATTATTACGGATCCGGTTGAGCGGGTTAAGTTCTCTATTGTCAGTAAGGCAGTGGTTCCGGATGTCGCGCTGATCGATCCCGAAACCACACTCACCGTTGATCCTTTCCTCAGCGCCTGTACCGGCATTGACGCTATGGTCCACGCGATTGAAGCGTTTGTTTCAACCGGCGCAGGCCCACTGACCGACATGAATGCGCTGGATGCCATGCGCCTGATTAATGAAAACATTGTGGATCTGGTGAACGACCCCCATGATCTGCAGCTCCGTGAACAGGTGATGCTGGGTTCGATGAAAGCGGGCCTTGCGTTCTCTAATGCGATTCTCGGGGCAGTGCATGCCATGTCTCACAGTCTGGGTGGGTATCTTGATCTGCCACACGGTCTCTGTAACGCCATGCTGCTTGAGCATGTGATCGACTTTAACTACCCGGAAGCTGAAGAACGTTTTAAGGTGATTGCGACCACGCTGGGGCTGGATACCCGCGGTCTGAATAATCAGCAGATACGCAAAGCACTGATGGATCGTGTGATCGACCTTAAACGTCAGGTAGGCCTGAGCCAGAAACTGGCAGAGAGCGGGGTGAATATCTCGGATATTCCGGTGCTCTCCGATCATGCCATTCTGGACCCCTGCATACTGACCAACCCCCGCAAATCGAATAAGCGTGATGTAGAAGCGGTTTATGAAGAAGCACTCTGATAATCCGGATAGCGCCCTGACCAGTCTGATTGGTCTGGGCAACCTCTCTACCCGGAAGAGTTACTACCCGGAGCTGGTCACTAAGCTGGATGAGCTTGAAGCGGAACGTAACCGCTATAAATG
Source organism: Neptuniibacter halophilus (assembly GCF_030295765.1). Taxonomy (NCBI): domain Bacteria; kingdom Pseudomonadati; phylum Pseudomonadota; class Gammaproteobacteria; order Oceanospirillales; family Oceanospirillaceae; genus Neptuniibacter; species Neptuniibacter halophilus. Next base: position 3,618,212 of record NZ_AP027292.1, read on the forward strand.
GCTGTTCGAAAACGCTCAGCACGGCATCTTTCAGGCCCAGCTTGACGGTGGTATTACGCGGGCCAATCCGGCCATTGTTGCGATATGCGGTTATCACTCAGAGAATGAATTTATCGAGCGGGTCGAGCAGCTGGATTCCCTGCTGTTCTGCTGCGCAGATGCCTACGGTGAGTTCCGTTACAGTCTGGCTCAGTACGGTAAAGTCTTTGGCTTTGAAACCCTGTTTCTGCGTGGTGACGGTGAGTGTGTACAGGTCTCGATTAACGCGCTGCTGAAAGATGCGGAAAGCGGCAAGCCCACCATCGAAGCGTTTGTTCAGGACATTACCGAACGAAAGAAAACCCAGGACAAGCTCAAGCGCCTCAACGAAGAACTTGAAGAGCGGGTATCAGCCCGTACTCAGGAGCTGGTTTCCCTGAATGATAAGCTCTGGCAGGAGATCACCGAGCGAGAGCAGATTCAGAAAGAGTTAAAAGTCGCCAAAGAAGCCGCAGAGGCGGCGAATCAGAGTAAAGATAAGTATCTGGCCGCAGCAAGCCATGACCTCCTGCAGCCGATGAATGCGGCCCGGTTGCTGATTGCTGCTCTTCGCGAGCGTGAGCTGAAGGAGCAGGATGCCCATCTGGTTGAGCGGATCCATCTGGCACTTGAGAACGCCGAGGATCTGCTGACCGATCTGCTGGACATCTCTAAGCTGGATCAGAACGCGGTGAAGCCGGATATCAGCGAATTTCGTATCAGCCAGCTACTGCGCTCTATGGTCGGTGAATTTACTCCGGTGGCGGAAGATAAAGACCTGGAGCTTCGTGCTCAATACAGTTCGGCTGTTGTACGCAGTGATTCCCGGCTGCTTCTGAGAATTATCCGTAACTTCCTCAGTAATGCGATCCGTTATACCGAAACCGGCCGGGTGCTGATCGGCTGCCGTCGGCGCGGCGATATGCTGAGCATTCAGATATGGGATACCGGTGCCGGCATACCAAAGGACAAGCAGCAGGAAGTATTCAAAGAGTTCCAGCAGTTACATAACGCAACCGCCAAAGACCGGCAGGGCGTCGGGCTCGGGTTAGCCATAGTTGAGCGTATCGCTAACATGCTCGGTCACCGGCTGCAGGTGAGTTCGGTGGATGGCCGTGGTTCCATGTTTTCGGTTGAGGTACCGATTGTGGATCAGCCGCTGCTGAGCCCTCAGGTGTCGGGCTTCGAGTTACCCGCAATAGATCAGCTTAACGGTCTGGTTGTGATGGTGATCGATAATGAAGACAACATTCTGGTCAGTATGGAAGCGCTGCTGAGTCAGTGGGGTTGCCGGGTTCTGATTGCCGATTCGCTGGATGAAGCGATACGTTGCTGTGCTGATGAGTCACTGGTGCCTGAGGTTATACTGGCGGACTATCATCTGGATTACGATAAGCTGGGTACCGATGCGATTCAGGGGCTGCGTAAACATTTCGGGCTGGATATACCGGCCGTGATGCTGACCGCCGATCGCAGTACGGAATGTCGGCAACAGTTCCGGGAGATGGGCTTGCCGGTGCTGAATAAACCGGTCAAGCCGGGTAAATTGCGTGCGCTGCTGACCCATCTGCTGTAAAAACAGCGGTCTACTTCTTAAGTAGATAATTACATTTTTGTGAAATTTTAATCATTTAAAAACATTGTGTTACAGCAATATTTTGATTTGGTTAAAAAGGGTCGCAAGTAGTATTTTGGTATTGGTTCTCAGGTCCTAGAATGGATCAGACCACGTTCCGAGGATGCCATTTTGACTCAGGAAACCGCATTTACCACCGCTGCATCTTACAGCTCAGATCCGGCTATTGCCGCTGCCGAGCTGCAACGCCAACTGACCTCTCCGGATATCAGTTTCATCATCTTTTTCTGCTCAGCAGAATACCCCCTCGACCAGTTGGCAGAAGCCATGAATTCGGCGTTTCCTCATACCGAAGTCGTTGGCTGTACCACGGCCGGTGAGATCACCCCGCAGGGCTACGGACAGGGGTGTATAACCGCGATCGGCTTTAAGGCGGCGGGTTTTGCGATTGAGGCAGCCTCAATCGAAAGCCTGGACAGTTTCAGTTTGACCGATGCCCAGCAGTTGGTTGAGCAACTGATCGATGGTTGCCGTCAGCACGAGATCGCGCCGATTAAAGGCAACACTTTCGCCCTGACCCTGCTCGATGGCCTGTCGATTCAGGAGGAGCGGATTCTGGTCGCTCTGAATGCTGCACTGGGAAGTATCCCCAGTTTTGGTGGTTCGGCCGGTGATGATATCCATCTGGCAAAAACCCACGTCTATTATGACGGTGCGTTCCATACCGGGGCGGCCGTGGTGATGCTGGTCAATACCCTGTATGACTTCGAAGTATTCAGCAGCCACCATATGCAGCCGAAATCAGAAAAACTGGTGGTCACCTCGGCCGATCCGGAAAGCCGACAGGTATTTGAGCTCAATGCAGAGCCCGCCGCGATGGAGTATGCACGGGCGATCGGCGTGCCGGTCGAAAAACTTAATCACGAGGTGTTCGCGCTTAACCCCATTGCGGTCAAACTCGGTGATGAATATTTCGTCCGTTCTATTCAGAAAGTCGATGACGATATGAGCATGAAGTTCTACTGTGCAGTGGAGAGCGGTATCGTTATGACGGCAATGGCACCGGGGGATCTCGCCTCAGACCTGATTAAAAAGCTCGATATCATTCAGGAGAAGATCGGCGAACCCCAATTGATCATCGGTTGTGACTGTTTCCTGCGGCGTCTTGAATGTGAGTTATTGGGCTATTCTCAGTCGGTTTCAGAACTGCTGCGCAATAACAAAGTGATAGGCTTCAATACCTACGGCGAACACATGGAAGGGATGCATATCAATCAGACCTTTACCGGGGTCGCCATTGGGAGAAATCTGAATGGCTGAACAGAGCCTGCAGCAACGTGTCGCTGAGCTCGAAGAGCAGAACCGCAAATTAAAGAAGATCAACAAGGTGCTGGTCGAGAGGGTCGAGGCCGGTGGTGGTCAGGGCGCGAATGCTTACGCGGCTTTTGAGCACTCGGTGATCCTGGCGGAACAGGTACGTGAACGTACTGAAGCACTTAATCGCGTGCTCTCCGAACTCAAGGTCAGCCATCGTGCGCTGACGCTGGCGAACAATCAGGCTGCACTGGCCAATCAGCGTTTAGTCGATGCCATTGAAAGTATCTCCGATGCGTTTGTGCTGTTTGATGAGAACCGTAAAATTGTTCTCTTTAACAGCAAGTTCAGTGCTGTCTGGGCTTCAACCGGTCTGACCATCCGCACCGGCATCACCATTCAGGATATCAGCCGTCTGGCCCGCGAGAGCGGGCTGATCGATGAAGAGTACCCGGCCACCGGTGCCGAAGTGGGGAGTAAGGTTTTCCGTTTGCGTGATGGCCGCTGGGTTCAGATGTCGGAGCGCCCGACTCAGGACGGCGGTCTGGTTATCCTCTACACCGATATCACCGCGCTCAAAGAACGCGAGATGGCTGATCGTGAACATGCACTGGCACTGAAAACAAAACTCCTGCAGAACACCGTCGATAACCTTTCGCAGGGGGTGGTGCTGGTCACCCCGGAAGGGCGAGTTGAGTTGTGGAATGACCGCTTTCTGGACCTGACAGGGGTCGAAGCGTCGCAGGTCGAATCCTACCCGCCATTTGCTGCCCTGATGCTGGATAATCATTCGATTCTGCAACATGCTCTGACCGCAGCCCAGCAGGGTGAGGTTTTGGCCTCTGAGCAGCGGGGGATCCATGGCCAGGTCATTGAGGTGCGTACCCATCCGATGCCTCAGGGTGGATTTGTTAATACCTATACCGATATTACCGAGCGTCATCGTTACGCAGAATCTCTGCGACAGAGCGAGCAGTGGATCAGGCTGATCACCGATAACGTACCGGCGCTGATCGCCTTCCTTGATCAGGATCTGAACTTCCGGTTTACCAATAAAGTTTATAACGAATGGTTTGGTAAAGAGGATGGAGTACTCAACGGCAATAACCTGTTTGCGGTCTATACGCCGGAACAGTATGAAGAGCTGCGCCCCTATGTAGAGCGCGCGCTCTCAGGCGAAAACGTCACCTTTGAGGCCTGGCAGCGTAATGCCCGGGGTGAAGCGCGGTATATGCTCAAATCCTATGTCGCCAATATCGACAAAGATGGCCACCCGGACGGTTTCTTCGTTATGATCCGCGACATAACTGAGCGCCGTCGCTCCGCTGAAGCGCTTGAGCTGTCCCACCAGTTACTGGAACAACGTGTCGAAGAGCGTACCTCTGAACTGACTGAGCTGAACGATCAGCTACGTTCTGAAATCTCAGAGCGTGTTGAAGTGGAGGAACGGCTCCGCGAAGCCAAGCTGGAAGCGGAGCAGGCCAACCTCTCGAAAACTAAATTTCTGGCCGCAGTCAGCCATGATCTGTTGCAGCCGCTGAATGCAGCCAGGCTGTTTTCCGGTGCGCTCTCGGAACAGATACAGGACCCGAAAAACTGCTCCCTTGCCCAGTCTGTTTCAAACTCGCTCGACGATGTGGAATCGCTGCTGCGTACGCTGGTGGATATATCCAAGCTGGATGCCGGGGTCGTCACCGCTGATGTGATCAGTTTTCGCATCGAAGACCTGCTCACTACGCTGTCTGCGGAGTTTGGTCAGTTGGCTAATGCAGAAGGGCTGGTATTCCGCTCTGTCTCCTGCCGCGCAGCCGTGCGGTCAGATTCGCAACTGCTGGCGCGAATCCTGCGTAATTTCCTGACCAATGCGATCCGTTATACCCGGCAGGGGCGCATCCTGCTCGGTTGCCGGCGTAGTGGCGATGATCTGTGGATCGAAGTACATGACACCGGGCCGGGTATTCCAGAAAACAAACTGCAGGAGATCTTTCAGGAGTTTAAGCGTCTGGAGCCGGAGCAGCCCGGCAGTGAAAAAGGACTCGGGCTGGGGCTCGCCATTGTCGATAAAATATCCCGGGTGCTGGGGCACGAGATCCGGGTTGAATCGAAAGAGGGGCAAGGCTCAGTGTTTGCCGTAAAAGTACCGCGTGCAGCTTCACTGATGCCACAGGAGCATCTTGGCCCCAATCTGCCGATGTTAACCGAGCGGTTAAACGGCGCCAATATCTGGCTGATCGATAACGATGAGTCGATCTGTCAGGGAATGGACACACTGCTTTCCGGCTGGGGTTGCCGCGTTACTACAGCGCTGTCGTTTGAAGATCTGGCTGAGCAGGTCGACTTCGAAGAGGACCCTGTTGAGCTGCTGATTGCCGATTACCATCTGGATAATGGTGAAAATGGAGTCGATGCGGCCCGCATGGTCACTTCAAGAGTCGAGGTTGATCTGCCGGTGCTGATGATCACCGCTAACTACAGCAAAGAGCTGAATCAGGAGATGCGTGATCTTGGGTTTATTCTGGTGAATAAGCCGGTTAAGCCGCTGAAACTGAAAACCACGATGATTCACCTGCTCAACAGTGCAGGTTAGGCGTGTACAGGGGCTCAGTACGTGTGGCTTTAACAGCCCTTGCTGCATACCGCAGGGCAGGCTTTTGAAAGCAAAACCGGTAACAAATCAGCGCATTATTATCATTTCTCAATAATGGTGATATTTCGTTAGTAGTGTTAGCTGAACCCACCCAAACGGTGGGTTTTCTGTTTCTGCCTCATGGGTATTTATCTCACAGGAAGGAAACATCATGAAGATAGTCGTAACCAGCGATCTTCCATTTACAAAGCTTGATACGACTGATTTGTCAGGTCAGGCATATAACGCTGACTTCGTTGCGTTACGCGATTGTGTATATGAGGAAAATCATGTCTGAACTGATTGAAATGACAGCAATTATCGATGCTAAAGAAGGTTGTGCGGACATCCTGGCAGAAGCTCTACCGGAGTTTGAGCGTTTGAGTAATGATGAGGCGGGCTGTATTGAATTCCGGTTTTTCCGCGAGGAGGGAGATGGAAGGCGCTTTGTCCTTTGGGAGCGGTTTGTAAATCAGGAGGCATTAACAGCGCATATGCAAATGGCGCATACCCGAGCGCTGTTCGGGCAGGGTCTGATAGAAAAGACCTCTGTCATTAAGCATCATCGTGTCACGTAAAGCCCGGGAGGCGATAAAAAAGCCCCTCAACGAGGGGCTTTGCTTTACAACCGTTAAGCGCGATAACGGAACAACGATCTGGGGATCAGCGCTTAAGGTATTCGTTAAAATCGATATTGCCTGCTGAAAGCACTGCCTGTATCCGGTTATGTACGCCCAGCTTGCGCAGAATGGCGGAGACGTGTGCTTTTACCGTAGTTTCGGCGATGTTCAGGTTGTACGCGATCTGTTTATTCGATTCGCCCTTGGACATGCGCTCCAGTACCAGCAACTGACGCCGGGTCAGGGAGGAGAGCAGTTCCGGTGGAATCTGGTTGTCATCATTCCGCTGGGTACGGCGGTTTTCCGGTTGGCTGGAGCGGATAATGTCGGATGGCAGATATACATTACCGGCCAGAATCTGCTGCAGCGCGTCAGCCATCTGATCGCGTGGGGAAGATTTGGTGATAAAGCCAACGGCACCGTAGGTGATGGCCTGCAGGACAATCTGTTTGTCCTCTTCGGCTGATACGATCACCACCGGTACGGTAGGGAGATCATTACGCAGTGTGATCAGACCGTTGAGACCGTTCATGCCCGGCATATTCAGATCAAGCAGGATCAGATCCAGCTCATCTTCATTCTGGGCGATCTCCAGGGCGCTGTCGAGATCATCCGTTTCCAGGGTCTGACATCCGCTGAAGCTGTTTTCAATTACATTGATTATTGCTTCGCGAAAGAGTGGATGATCGTCCGCAATCAGGATCTTGTACACAACAATATCTCCAGTCATTTCTATTTATTTTTATGCTCTCGGCGCATTCACTCATCCTGAGTTTCTGAAAACGGCAGAGGCTCTGCCTGTACCGTCTTCTGGTCGTTCTCAATCCAGCCATCAGAACCGTCCCTGTACCAGTAAAGTCGGTTATAGCCCCACCCTGAGGCCCGCTTTACGGCATTCCATGACATCCAGCAATCGGCACGACAGTAGATAATGATCTCGCGCTGTCGATTACCTTCAGTCAGCCTTTCCAGATGGGAGCTGAAGTAATGCTCCCAATCTTCGTCCAATTCGCCGCGACCCACATTGGGCAACCACACACTACCGGGGATATGGCGGCGTGGCTCCTGCTGAATAAAGACCCGGTTCCAGGTCAGTGGCTGTACATCAATCAGCAAGGGCGGGCGCTCAGCCCTGAGCATATCAACAACCTGGGCTGTGCTCAGGGTTTCTGCATAATCAGAAGAGGCAGGTGTCGGGCTTCGGTACCGATAAAGGCGATAGCCATCGTAAGTATAAAGCTCTAAATCATCCATCTCTTCTGCTGTAGCGGCCATGCTGCAGGGTGCATGGCCAAGCAGAAACAGCGCGATAATGGTACAGAATATCAGGTTTAAAATAGCGAGAATCCTGCAACGATTATTGAGCTTCTATTACACCGTGCGAAAGTGTGTGCCTAAATTCTACCATCAGCCAAAACAACAGGTACGAAAGTACTATTTTGACACACAGCCAGCAGCGCTTATGTTGGGTGAAGGTTTTGTATTCCATCTGACCCCGGGCCACTCCTTGCATGAATATTAGGTTTATCTATCTGTTTTGGCTATGTTTTTTTTCAACCATAACATCGACTTCAGCGGCATCGGACACACCGGTTATCCGCGCGGCTGTGCTGGCTACAGGTACGGTTAACTGGGAACTTCAGCACATCAGCCGGCAGCAACTGGATCTGCAGAATGGTTTTAAGCTGGAGATTACACCCGTGGCATCGCTTGCTGCCGCCAGCCTGGCACTGACCAGCGGCAGCGCTGATACCATTGTTTCGGACTGGCTCTGGGCAAGCGAACGACATGCTCAGGGTTCGGGCATGCGCTTCCTACCTTTTTCCAGTCAGATAGGCGATCTGGTTAAGGCCAAAGGTAGCAATATCACTTCTATCCGTGATCTGCGTGGCAAACGCATTGGGGTAGCGGGCGGACCGATGAATAAAGGCTGGGTGTTGCTGCAGGCTGCTGCGTCTAAACAGGGAATTAACCTGCGTCAGGAAGCAGAGATACAGTTTGGAGCGCCACCGTTGCTCAGCCAGTCACTGAAAAAGGGGCGGGTTGATCTGCTGGTGACCTTCTGGCACTACGGTGCCCGTCTGCAGGCTGAGGGCTACGAGGTGTTGATCAGCCTTGAGCAGTTAATGCAGTCGCTCGGCCTGAAGAGCCAGGTGCCGATGCTCGGCTACCTGTTCCCGGCCACTTATGCTGAACAACACCCTGAGCTGATCGCAGCATTCAGCCGGGCGGTGACCGGAGCAAAGCAACAGTTGAACGCTGATATGCGTTACTGGCAAACCCTGCGACCCTTAATGAAAGCCGGCTCAGAATCGATTTTTCAGGCGCTGGTCAGCGGTTATCGTCAGGGGATACCTGCGCCAATAAGCGCGGATCAGATCGCAGATGCGGCGCGCTTCTATCGGATAATCGATCAGTTGCGTCAGCAACCAAGGGGCGATCAACTGGCGCCTGAGCTGTTCCTGGTGCTGCAGCCATGAGTCAATCTGGCACGCACGCCCAGCGTCTCAGAGATCAGTGGCTGGCTATACTGGTACTGCTGCTGTTCTGGTGGCTGGCCGCCTGGTTTGTAGCGGATCCCTTATTGCCGGGGCCGGGGCAGGTGATGACGGCAATACAGGTTGAATGGCAGCAGGGCAGGCTGCTGCATAATCTCTGGGTCACACTGGAGCGGGTCGGCGTCAGTTTCTGCTTTGCCATGATTCTGGGTGGCATACTGGGTGTGCTGATGGGGCGCTTTGCCAGTGTTAACCGCCTGCTTGATCCACTGCTGATCATACTTCTGAATATCCCGGCACTGGTGGTGATTATTCTTTTATATATCTGGTTCGGGCTGGTAGAGGTGGCTGCGGTCAGTGCCGTGATTATCAATAAGCTGCCTAACGTAGCCGTGGCGCTTCGTGAAGGTGGCAGGATGTTTGATCCAAAGCTGGAGGAGATGGCCCGGCTTTACCGTTTTACCTTCTGTCAGAAGCTGACGGAAGTGTGGTGGCCACAGTTATTCCCTTACGTGATGGTGGCGACCCGCGGTGGGCTGGCGCTGATCTGGAAAATTGTGCTCGTAGTCGAACTGCTGGGCCGCTCCGATGGGGTCGGCTTCCAGCTTCATCTGGCATTTCAACTGTTCGATGTGGCCACGATTCTGGCCTACAGTTTTGCTTTTATCCTGATCGTACAGCTCATTGAATGGTTTATTCTGCAGCCGCTGGATCGTAAGGCTACGCGCTGGCAGGAGGTGAGTCATGTTTAACTGTCAGGTCCAGCCCGTGCAGGGTGGTGGGCGACTCATTCTCGACAGAATCGGTTTTACCGTCGCGCCGGGCGAAACGATCTGTATTCTCGGCCCGTCAGGTTGCGGCAAAAGCACACTGCTGAATCAGTTGGCCGGTCTCGGACGTGCGCCCGCCTGGCAGGCGGGTTCGCCGGATACCGGCTATCTGTTTCAGGAACCGCGTCTGCTTCCCTGGCGCACGGTGATGCAGAATCTGTTACTGGTTGAACCGGACCCTGATAAGGTTATATCGCTGTTGCAGCAGGTTGGGCTGGCTGAGTACACCGGCTACTATCCGACCCAGATATCCCTCGGGATGGCGCGGCGGGTTGCGCTGGTTCGCTGTCTGCTTATTCAGCCGGAACTGGTGCTGATGGATGAACCACTGGCGTCGCTCGATCTGAATACGGCCGATGAGATGCTGGCACTGATTCGTAAGCTGATCGTCGATGATCCGGCTCGGTCATTAATCTACGTCACCCATCAGATTGATGAAGCGCTTGCACTGGCGGACCGGATTATTGTCATGACCGGATCACCCGGGAGGATTGTGCTCGATAGCAGGGTGGAGCAAACCGACCGAACCGGGTTAGAATCGCTGCTCAGGAAAAAGGTGATTTAACTATTGTAACTGGCTGAATTATAAGGAAGTAGGATGAGCGCAAGGCCGTTTTATATATTACCCTGTATCGTCCTTGCGCAACTGCTGGGTTCCTCTACCTGGTTTGCCGGCAACGCCATTCTGCCGATTCTGCAACAGCAGTGGGGCCTGCCCGACAGCGCTGTGGCACCGCTGACCAATGCTGTGCAGTTTGGATTTATTCTGGGGGCACTTTTGTTCTCTCTGTTGGCGCTGGCAGATCGGCTTTCACCCCGGGTACTGTTTTGTCTCTGTGCCTGTGGCACAGCCCTGTTTAACCTGCTGATCGTCTTCTGGGCCAGTCGTCTGGAGGAGGTGCTCTGGTTGCGTTTTCTGGGCGGGATGCTGCTGGCTGGTGTTTACCCGGTGGGTATGAAGATTGCCACCGGCTGGTATCCGGAGGGCTTAGGCCGTGCGCTCGGCTATCTGGTTGGCGCGCTGGCAGTGGGTACCTCTTCGGCACACTTTTTCTCGGCGCTGCCGTTTACCGGCTGGCAGCCGGTTATCTATCTGTGTAGCGCCTGTGCGGTCCTTGGCGGGCTTCTGGTGCTGATCTTTGTTCCCGATGGCCCGGCCTTACATAAAGGCGGTGCACTTAAACTGAGGGATTTGTGGCAGGCTGCCCGGCACAAACCTCTGCGTGCATCGGCCGGTGGCTACTTTGGCCATATGTGGGAGCTGTATGCGGTCTGGGCGCTGGTGCCTTACTGGCTGAATGCCTGGCAGAGCTATCACGGCGTTGAGATCAACACGCCGTTCTGGTCGTTCTATATCATCGCGATCGGTGGTTTGGGTTGTGTGCTGGGGGGTTATGCCTCGCAACGAATCGGCAGTCGTCAAGTAGCCAGCCTGATGCTGCTTATCTCAGGCCTGTGTTGTCTGCTGTCACCTCTGGCGATGCAGTGGTCACTCGGTTTGATGCTGCTGTTCTGGACGATATGGGGAATCGCGGTGGTAACCGATTCACCCCAGTTTTCTGCACTTTCTGCCCGGACTGCACCCAAAGCGGTGGTCGGGAGTGCATTAACCATGATTAATGCCGTCGGTTTCAGTATTACCATTGTTGCGGTGCAGATCAGCGCGATGCTACTCGAATCGCTGGCAGTGGAGTGGATTATGCTGTTGTTGTTTCCGGGGCCGGTGCTGGGGCTGCTCAGCCTTTACCGGCTCAAGAAGCTCCAGCCCGGTCTGTGAAGATCAGCGGCCGGATTTTTGTGGATTAAACCCGGTGACGGCCATCAGTGTGAAAAACAGTGTGGTGCCTGCGGTAATTCCGAGCGCTTCAGGATTAAGCCGGGAATAGAGTGCAAAGCGAACCAGTTCCACTGCATGAGTGAAGGGATTTACCTGACAGATCCAGTAGAGCCAGTCACTGGCTTCCTGCATCTTCCACAACGGGTAGAGCGCTGAGGATAGGAAGAACATCGGGAAGATGACAAAGTTCATCACCCCGGCAAAGTTCTCCAGTTGGCGGATTCGGGTGGACAGGAACAGGCCCAGCGAACTCAGCAGCAAAGCTACCAGCAGTAAGGCGGGTAACACATGCAGATAACCCATCAGGGGCGGTTCCACATCAACCAGCAGGGCGATCAGGAGGAAGGCATAAACCTGTGTCAGCGAGATCAACGCCGTGGCTACCATCTTACAGCACAGCAGGTAGGGCCTTGGCAGCGGGCTCATCAGTAATACACGCATACTGCCCATCTCCCGGTCATACACCATCGACAGGCTGCTCTGCATGCCGTTGAACAGCAGAATCATGCAGCACAGGCCCGGTGCGATATAAGTTTCGTAGGTGATGTAGGTGTCATAAGGCTGAATGATCGCGATCCCCAGCGCTGCGCGAAAACCGGCAGCGAACACGATCAGCCAGAGCAGGGGGCGCACCAGCGCACTGAGAAAACGCGAGCGTTGCTGCACAAAGCGCAGAAACTCGCGTACCAGAATGCCACGGAAACAGTGCCAGTAACCTAAAGCGCTCATGAGGCCTCCTGTATACCGGTCAGTTGGTGGAATGCGTCTGTCAGATTATCTGCACCGCTGCTGTTCAGCATCGCCTGGGCCTGATCACAGATAAGAATGCGACCTTGATGCAGCAGTATCACCGGATCATCGGGCTGCACCTCCTCCATCAAATGGGTAGCCCAGAGCACGGTCAGGTTCTGCGACAGGCACAACCCGCGCACGTACTGATTGAGGCTGCGCCGGGTCTGGGGATCAAGGCCCACGGTGGGCTCATCGAGCAGCAGTATCTCCGGTTCATGCAACAGGGCGCGTGCGATCTCAACCCGGCGCCGATGACCGCCGTTAAGTTTACGGACTTTGTCGTTGGCCCGTTCCGTCATTTGCATGCGGTTGAGCTCAGCGTCAATCTTCTGTTCGGCTGTGCGGGTATCGATGCCATGCAGAGAGGCGTGATAAAGCAGGTTCTGCCGAACCGTCAGATCCAGATCCAGTGTGGATTGCTGGAATACAACACCAATACGCCGCATCAGTCCGGCAGGTTGCTTGCGGATACTCAGATTATCGATGCTGATATCGCCACTCTGCAGTGCATTCAGGCGGGTGATCAGCGAGAACAGGGTCGACTTGCCTGCACCGTTAGGGCCAAGCAGGGCATTGAAGCTGCCCGGACTCAGTTCGAAGCTGATATCGCTGAGGGCCTGACGTGGCCCATAACTGAAACTCAGTGATTCTACTCGGATACTCATGGCTACTCTTAAACCGATAAAGGCCCGCGCTGCCATTTCGTATTAAAACGAAGCTGGCAGCCGGGCCTGTTAACTCAGGTGTGGGCTAATCAGGGCGTTACACGCACACCCCAGGGGTAGCGGCCCACTTTAATACTTTTAACGGCCTTCATTTTGCTGATATCGATGACCGAAACGTCGCCACTGATGCCGTTGGTTGTCAGGAGCATGCTCTGATCCTGATTGAAGTCCATATGCCACACCCGGCGGCCCACCAGAATGTAATCCTCAACCTCATAGGTCTGCGCATTGACCACGGCAACATGGTTAGACGGGCCCAGTGCAACAAAAGCATAGCGACCATCGTCGGTCAGGCGGATGCCTACCGGCTGAATCTTATCCGGGTGCACGCCTTTAATCTCGAAATTCAGTTTCTTAAAGATCTGCCGGGTTGCCACATCGATAACCGATACCGTGCCACCGATCTCTGAGCTGGCCCAGAGGATCTTGCTGTCTTTGCTGAATTCTACGTGACGAGGACGCTGATCAACCAGTGTGTTATCGACCAGTTCATAGGTAGAGGTATCGATCCAGTGAACCATATTGGTGGTTTCACTGGTATTTACAGCGATTTTTCCGTCAGGGCTGACCGCCATGCCTTCAGGCTCTACACCTACGTCGATCTGGGCCAGTACTTCACTGGTCTCGGTATCAACAATGGTCACCAGCGCATCATCCTCATTAGAGATATACAGGTGACGGTCGTTTGGGTGCAGGGCGAACTGTTCAGGGTCTTCGCCGGAGGGCAGCTCTTTAATGATGGTTTTGGTTGCCAGATCCATCACCTGAACGGTGTCCGAATCTGAAGCGCAAATATACAGTTTCTTGTGATCTTTAGAGAACAGAATGCCGCGTGGTCGCTCGCCCACCTCGATGGTATCGGTGACTTCCATGGTGTTCAGGTCGATCACCGAAATCGTATCGTCTTTCTCATTGGAAACATAAGCCAGCTCGGCCATCGCAACCGGGGAGGCGAGTACCATCGCCGCAGCCACCGGTTTGAGTAAATTTTTAAATTTCATAACAGCTCCTTAACCTTATTATTTGCTGCACTTAACTTCAGATTTGTCGAACCCCAGAGTATCCAGTTCATTGCTCGGATGGAGGAAACCCTCCTGCGGAGACTGAGATACCAGTGAACGGGGGTGTACTAATGGAATCGGTTGACGTAGCTGGCCGTTCCATTCCCGATAATTGAGCTTGCGGCCCTTAAAGCCTGCCAGTTCAAACTGATCAGAATGGATGTAACCAGAGACTGTGGTGCTGTCCGCTTTGCCGGTACGGGTGACCGCCTCTGCCACCGAACGCACGCCGGCCCAGGCTGCGTAATCTTTGCTGGTCATCCAGCGTCCGGTCAGCTTGTCGAAACGGCTTTGCAGTTGTGCCGCGCCCCACTGCTCAACAACCCGGTGCCAGGCAACCGGGGAGAGGCCCTGAGTACCCACAACCGGGCGCGGGAGCCAGGTGTTGTAGAGCACATATTCACCGAAGTCACCGCGTTCATCAGCCACAAAGACAACATCGTATTCTTTGCCCTGAGTGAACAGGGGAAGCTCTTTCTGCGCGGTGCGTCGCAGGTCGGTATCAAATGACCACTCTTTTTCCGCCACGGTTTTGATGCCGAAACGCTTGGCTGCACGTTTAAAGGCGGCGGAGTAAGCTTTATCTTCGTCGGTCGGGCCGGTAATGATCAGTACCTTGCTCAGACGTTTGGCTTTCAGCCACTGAGCAAGTGCATCGTTTAACATTGCACGGCTTGGCAGGGTGTGCAGCACCCGGCTGTCGCAGGATTCCTTTCGCAAACGGTCATCCGCAGAGCCGGCATTGAAAATCAGCGCCTCAGGGCCCAGTGCAGCAGTAATCTTCTGCAGGGTATCCGCGCGGCTGTTAATCACGAAAAAGCGCTGACCGGACTGATACAGTTCAGTTGCCTGTTTCACCAGTTCGTCGGCCTGATCGCTGCTGATACTGTTCAGCAGGTATTTCTGCTTGAGGAAACGGCCGGTGGTGTTGCTGTCCTTGATACCCAGTTCGGCACCGCGCAGACCTGAGTCTTCGGGTTCAGGCAGAATATTGGAGAGAACCGGGCCTGAATCTACCTCCTGCTGAAGATAGTTGATGCTGATCTCAAGATTGGCGCTGACGCTGCCGGAAAGGGCCAGACCCGTGAGCAGGACGCTGGTACTGAGTTTTGTTGGCAAAGTAGGCATAGGAATGTCTGTAATCGTTATTGTGATTTATGCCCAGCATAGGTGGGATTTCGTGACGCAGGAATATGAAGAAAGTCCAAATCAAATAGTTCTGAAGTAGCATTCTTTTACCCAACATGGCCTTTAGCATAAAGCACATAAAAACAACCGACGAAAATATCAGTGGTGATTATTATGAATTTTATGAAATCTCTTGCGACCTGTGGTCTGGCTTCTCTGATTGCTGTCAGCAGCACAGTGGCAGTGGCTGAAGGAGATCTGACCCGCCGCCCGACTAAACTGCCTGATCTGGTACTGGGGACCGAAGACAACCGCTACCTGCTTTCCCAGACCGAGTACAATCTGGAGACCGGTAAGTCTTACAAATTGAAAATTATTTCCAGCGGTCAGACAGAATACGCCCTGAAAGCGCCGGATTTTTTCAGCACGATTTTCCTGCGCAAAATCGAAGCTGGGGATATGGAGATTAAAGCAACCAGCCTGAATGAGCTGGAGTTTGAACAGGAAGGCGAAGCCGAGATTTACTTCGTGCCGATCAAGCCGGGTAAATTTGAGTTCTACGCCGAAGGTCTGGAAGAGAAGGGCATGGAAGGGGTGTTTAACATCAAGTAGTCAGCCTCTCTGCGATCTGATCATAAAACCGGTCTGAGCATCACTGCTGACCGGTTTTTTTGTGAACGCGGGCTAAGTGAATGAGTCTTCAATTTGGTAAACAATTTCCCGGTTCGGTGGTAGGATTGGAGCTCTTGATTCCTGCCTGAGAGAGCCGATGAAAATTCTTATCACCGATGATCATTCTGTCGTCCGTCAGGGCTATGCCAGTGTGCTGCCCACCGTCCTCGAACCCTGCGAAATTGTTGAGGCATCGAGCGGCGAGGAGGCGCTGGAACAGTATGCGGCGCAAAAGCCGGATCTGGTGATTATGGATATCAACCTGCCGGGTATCAGTGGCATCGAAGCGGCGACCCGTATTCTTGAGCAGGATCGTGATGCAAAGATCATGTTTTTCAGCATGTACGATGAAGCACTGATGGTGAAGCAGGCGCTGGATGCCGGCGCCATGGGGTATATTACCAAATCAGGTTCGCCTCAGATTCTGCTGGAAGCGGTCAGTCGTATCGCCAAAGGTGAGATCTTTATCGAATATGATCTGGTGATGAAGCTGGCGCTGAATAACCAGAACGTCACTGACGGCAAGCTACGTGATCTGACCCAGCGTGAGTTCGAAGTGTTTGTGATGCTCGCCCGCGGTCAGAGCAATCAGGTGATCTCCGATACCCTCGACCTGAATATCAAAACTGTGTCCAACTATGTGACCACCATCAAGAGCAAGCTGGGCATCAGTTCCAGCGCTGAACTGGTGCATCTGGCTGTGGAGGCCGGGGTCGTTAAATTCGCTCCCTGAGCTGTTTTTGCCTCCGGCTCGGGTGCAATCCGGTACTGAAGTCGTAGTCTGAATAGATCCAACGTCGGGTTCAGCCCTTTGCCCCGGCATTTGCATACTTAGATTCTGGCAAATTGCGCCAAGATTACAGGTAGGCAAATGAACGCGGTTCTTCGATTAAATCTGCTTGTGGCAGCGGTTTTTACCCTGGTACTGGTTATTACCCTGAAGGGGATGCTGCAGCAAGCAAACAAAGATATCAGCCGGGAAGTGACGGCAGGTATCAGTTTCAGTCATCAGCTTCTCAGCAGTGCGGCCAATGATCCTCATCTGTTGCGTACCGTATTGCGTGGCGAGGTGCGTCATGTGCGTCTGCAGATTATCGATCCTACCGCGGTTGAAGAGCCTGTTGCACAAGCGATCTCCGATGAAGTGCCTGCCTGGTTTGCAGAGCTGATTCCGGGGCTCGAAGCCCTGCAGGACAAAGTTTATTACCGTTATCTGGATGATGGGCGCGCCCTCAAAATTCAGGCGGACCCCAGTCACGAGCTGGCAGAGGTCTGGGAATCCGTTCAGGACATTTTAATGTTATTCGGCCTCAGTGTGGTGCTCTCTACATTGGCCATTACCCTTGGTGTTCGGCAGGGTGTGAAACCCGTAGCGGATTTCCTGAGCGCGCTCAATGCGATCGAAAAAGGTCGCTACACGGCCCGTCTTGAAAAGTATTCTATAAAAGAGATCAATGACTTATCTGAGCATTTTAATGCTATGGCTGAGGCAGTCGGCGAGGCGGAAAAGGAAAATAAAGTGCTCACCCATGAATTGATGAGAATACAGGAGAGTGAGCGCGCTCACCTTGCCCGCGAGCTGCATGATGACCTTGGTCAGTACCTGACAGGCATCCGCGCCCAGGCGTATCTAATCAAGCAAAGTGCTCATGTTCCTGAGCTGGTGGCATCAGTAGGCCAGCAGATCGCGGCGAATTGTGATGCGATGCAGAACAGTTTCCGTCGTTTGATCCGTGAGCTGCATCCGGTGATTCTTGAGCAGCTTGGCCTGCTCGATGCCATCAGAACCCAGGTTGATAACTGGCGCCAGATTCATCCGATGGTTGCTGTGGAGCTCAATTTACCGGAGTTTCTGCCTACGTTTGATGATGAGACCCATACTCATATCTATCGAATTTTACAGGAATCCCTGAGCAATGTAGCTCAGCATGCAGCCGCTGACAGCGTGGATATCCGGCTGACGGTTACAGAGGAGCGGTTACAGCTCCGGATCAGTGATAACGGTCAGGCGGGCATTGCCAGCAATGGGCCGGGATTCGGGCTGCGTTCGATGCAGGAGCGGGCCCGTTGTATGCAAGGTGAACTGAGCTTCAGTTGTGACCCCCGGCAGGGAAGTGTTGTGCTGTTGAAGATGCCCATTAAAGAGGAAGTGTTATGAAAATTCTGATTGCTGATGATCATGCAGTGGTACGACAGGGCTACGCCAGTCTGCTCTCTGCGATGTTTGCGCCCTGCACGGTACTGGAAGCCGGCAGCGGTGATCAGGCCTGCAGCCAGTGTCAGAATGAACTGCCTGATGTGGTGATCATGGATATCAATATGCAGGGCATCAGCGGCATTGAAACCGCCCGGCGCATTCTGCAGCGGCATCCGCAGATGAAAATTCTGTTTTTCAGTATGTATGATGAGATTCCCGTTGTAACACAGGCGCTGGACGCCGGGGCGCGGGGTTATATCACCAAAAGCTGCACACCCGATATCTTGATTGAGGCGGTCAACAAGGTTGCTGCCGGTCAGCTTTATGTGGAGCACGAGCTGGCGATGCGGCTGGCGGTATCCCGGCCGGCGCAGAAAGATAAGCGGCTGAATGATATGACGCAGCGGGAGTTTGAAATTTTCGTGATGCTGGCCGAAGGCAACAGCGCTAAAGAGATTTCCGAACAGCTCTGTATCAGTAATAAAACCGTCTCCAATTACACCGCTATTCTCAAGAGCAAGCTGAACATAGCTTCCACCGCCGAACTGGTGCATCTGGCAATTGAGGCCGGGTTGGTCAAAGTGGGTGGCCAGATTCAGTAGCCATCTGAGTTGCCATCTCAGTTACCGGAAGGGGGGATGGTATATACTCCACAGTAAACCGTAGTTTCCCGGCGGGGCCGGGACGCTGTTAAAGCCGGCTCAAGACGTTGTTCGTGCGTATTCCGGCTGGCTTACGTTGAGGGGGTGCTGCAATGACCGGTTCGGTTCTGCTGATTTATAACCCGAATTCGGGCTATTTTATCGAAAACAGTGTTGAGAACATTGAACCGTTTTTTACCGAGCTGGTGCAGCAGTCCGCTGCTTCCATTCAGTTAAGCTTCCTGCCGTTGACAGCACTTAAGACTGTCAATTTAGTAAAACATCTCAAACGTCTGGCCGTTGATCAGGTCTGGGTTGCGGGAGGCGACGGTACCGTGATCAGCATTGCCGGCCAGCTCGAAGGCGAGCAGATTCCACTGGGTATCCTGCCGCTTGGTACCATGAATCTGCTGGCAAGAGATGCGGGCATGTCGCTGGAACTCACAGAGGCCGCAGAACAACTGGTCAATGCCAGACCGGTTCTGATTGATATGGCCTTTATGAATGATAAGCCTTATCTCTGCCTGTCGAATATTGGTATGTCGACCCGCCTCACCGCTCTGCGGGAAGCCCTGCGGCAACATCGTGCCTGGTCTCGCTGGCCCTTGATGTGCTTCTACCTGTTACGTTTTGTAGTCAAGTTTCCGGCAATGGAGGTTGAATTGGTTCAGGATGGCCGTTGTCATCGGTTGAAGACCCGGTCGATCTCCATCAGTAATAATCGATTATCGGATTCGGGTGGTCTGATCCCCAGACGTAACCAGCTCAATTGTGGCGTACTTGGTGTCTATGCGGTGCGCGACCGTTCGCTCTGGACGCTGCCACGTATGGTGCTGCGATTGTTTAGCCGGGACTGGTTTGGCGATAAAGACCTGCTCAGTTTTGAGGCCACTCAGGTTGCCATCCGATTTAAAAAGTACCGTAAGGTGGTCTCGGTGATGTGTGATGGTGAGCTGAGTCAGGAGGCGCCCCCTCTTGAGTATCGGATCAGGCCTCAATCGGTCATGCTGCTTTGTCCCGGAGAGCAGAAGTGAGCCGTCTTGCACATATTTCAGATTTACATTTTGGCCGGCATAACAAAGAGGTTATGGCGGGGTTACTTGATACTCTGGGAGAGCTTGATCCGGATCTGGTGGTGATCAGTGGCGATCTCACCCAGAGGGCGACCCACAAAGAATACCGGAAAGCGCAAAGGTTTCTGGCCGGGTTGATCTGGCCCAGTCTGGTCATCCCCGGTAATCACGACATTACCGCTTATCATCTTGCAGAGCGGTTGTTTTATCCCTGGCGTAAGTGGCGCCGCTATATCAACCCCGAACTGGAACCGGATACCCGTTTGCCGGGATTGCGGGTAATGGGCGTGAATTCCGCCCGACGATTCGGCTGGTATCTGGACTGGTCAAGAGGGCGTATTAATCAGGATCAGACAGAGATGGTTGCCCGGCAGGCGGCTACCGCTGCAGAAACCGACCTGCGCATCATGGTTGCGCATCATCCGTTCTGGTTGCCCACCCTCAGTCTCCGGCGTCAGCTTATCGGGGGTTATGAAGAGGCGCTGCCGGCGCTTAACGCCGCCGGTGTGGATCTGATACTGGGAGGGCACATACATCTGCCATTTTTCAAAATACAGGAGGGGGTGATCATCTCGCATGCGGGGACCAGTATATCCAACCGGTTGGTGAAGGGGCAGGCGAACAGTTTTAATATCATCGAAGGGGATCGTCAGCAGCTACGCATCAGCGTCATGGAATGGGACGGCAATAGGTTCAGTGAGCGTCAGGCTAAGAGTTTCAGGCGCGGCCGGGGAGGCTGGGACTGACCACACCTCCTGCTCAAGCTGCAATTCGCAAGGGTTATTACTGCCGGGCCCAGTCAAACGGACACCCTTTACAGCCCTCCATGTAGGTCGCCTGAAAAGTAGCGAAATGCCGGCGCACGCCGCTGAAGTCAGCATTCTCCAGTGAGGCGGCATTGAGTTTAGCTTCCTGAACATTCGCATTGCGCAGGTTAGCTCCGCTCAGATCTGCCTTGATCATCCAGGCCATCTCGAGGTTCGCAGCCTGCATATCTGCCTGACGTAATTTGGCACCGCTGAAACGGGCGAATTCCAGATTAGCGCCCCTCAGGTTCGCCTGTTTGAAGTCTGCACCCTGGGCAAACAGGGCCCAGCCATGAATTGCTTCAAGATTGGTCTTGTGCAATTTCGCACCACGTACCGATGCATGCCGCAGATCAGCACGGGCCATATTAGCCTGACTCAGATTGGCTTTTTCAAGATTGGTGTTTTTCAGCAGCGTATGACGCAGATCGGCGCCTTGCAGATTAGCACCCTGAAAATTTGCGCCGCTGAGATCCAGATGCCTGAGGTCGGCACCGGACAGATCAGCGCCGGGGCACTGAGTGGCAGCCTTGAGCTGGCAGCCGTTGATCATGAGATCATCGGCTGTGACCGGTTGCACGGCCAGCAACAGGGCTAAAGTAAGAGGTGTACGCATAAGCTTTTCTCCGAAGAGTCCCACCCGGTTTAAAGCCGGGCGGGCAGGGAAGGTCGGTTAGTGTTTTGGCAGTTTGAAGACCCAGAAAGAGCCGCCCTGTGTGACCGGTTTAGTCAGGTCAGCCATATCGCCGCCCCAAAGTGGTACTGCACCGCCATAACCGCTGGCGATCCCAATGTACTGCTGGCCATCCTGTTCCCAGGTGATTGGCGAGGAGACAATGCCGGATCCGGTCTGGAACTTCCACAGCTCTTTACCGTTTTTGGCATTAAAAGCTTTAATGAAGCCATCACCGGTACCGGTGAAGATCAGGTTGCCTTTAGTGGCCAGCACGCCTGCCCAGAGTGGCAGTTTCTCTTTGTGTGACCAGACAATTTCACCCTTCACCGGATCAACCGCACGCAGAATGCCGACATGGTCGTCATACATTTTACGGATACGGAATCCCTGACCGAGATAGGCAGCCCCTTTTTTGTAGTGCACCTCTTCGGTCCAGTAATCCTCTTTCCAGTGGTTAGCGCCGAGATAGAACAGTCCGGTGTCCTGGCTGTAAGCCATTGGGTTCCAGTTTTTACCACCGAGGAACGGAGGTGATACTTCAACGGATTTTCCGCGTTTCTCGCCCGGTTCAGGTTTGGGTGGGCGCTGGCCTTCCACCTCGACAGGGCGACCGGTTTTCGGATCGATATGGGTCGCCCAGGTGATGTTGTCTACAAACGGGAAGCCGCGAATAAAATCACCGTTCTTACGGTCGACAACATAGAAGAAGCCATTACGGTCGGCATGACCTGTGGCTTTGACCGTTTTACCGCCATCCTGATATTCGAACAGCACCAGTTCGTTGTTGCCTGAGAAGTCCCAGGCATCATTCGGCGTATGCTGATAGAACCACTGCACTTCGCCGGTAGAAGGGTCGACGGCCACCTGACCTGAGGTATAGAGGCTGTCATAGTCGGCAGGGTTGCCGTCAGGCGAGGTGCGGGCCCAGCCGTTCCATGGAGCTGGGTTGCCGGCACCCACAATGATCATGTTGTTTTCAACGTCAAAGCTGGCGGACTGCCAGGGTGCACCGCCACCGTGGCTCCAGGCTTCAACTTTGCCAGTAGGAGAGTTTGGATCATCCGGCCATGACGGCGCTTTCGGATCGCCGGTCGGGGTGCTCTTCTCGCCGTTCAGGCGGCCATAGTGACCCTCAACGAACGGGCGCATCCAAACCTCTTCACCGGTATTAGGGTCACGCGCAAACAGTTTACCGATAACACCGAATTCATCACCAGATGAGCCGTGAATCAGCAGTACACGGCCGGTTTTCTGATCTTTGATGATCGTTGGTGCGCCGGTCATGGTGTAACCTTCCGTGTGATCGGCGAATTTCTTCTTCCATTTCACCTTACCGGTTTTCTTATCCAGCGCGACAATGGCTGCATCCAGTGTGCCAAAGTAAACCAGATCACCGAAGATCGCTGCGCCACGGTTGACTACGTCACAGCAGGGGCGAATATCATCCGGCAGGCGATAAGCGTACTCCCAAAGTTTTTCGCCGCTTTTAGCGTCCAGTGCAAACAGGCGTGAGTAGGAACCGGTAACATAGACCACGCCATCATGCACCAGTGCCTGTGTTTCCTGGCCGCGTTGTTTCTCGCCGCCAAAAGAGAAAGACCAGGCAGGTACCAGCTTATCGATGGTTTTGTCATTAATCTCTGTAAGGTTACTCCAGCGCTGGGCCTTAGGGCCGATACCGTAGCCGAGGACATCTTCGGGCGTGTTGGCGTCATTTTTAATATCTTCCCAGGTAACCGGTTTGGCGGTTACAGACCCAGCAATCAGACCCAGACTGATTGCTGCACAAAGGGGCTTGAGCCCGCTGATTATTGTTTTTGTCATTTAGAACACCCTGTTATTGCTTCAGATGGTGATACACACGTTTGCGGTATCGCTGATTAATTCTCAGTTTGAAACAGGCTCTCGGACAACGGCAGTTCACCCCGCATTTACGGGTGCGTATCCCGGATATAAATGAAATAAACCCGCAGGTATTAGGGAAATTGCCCGTAGTAATCAGTGAGGATTAGTGCCTTGGTACTGCGCGTTGCCGCAGAAAGGGCTACTTAGGTCGCAATATGTGAGCGATCTCCTACCAAGGGAGTAGTTTTTGAAATCCAAAGTACAATTCTGAGGATTTTTGCACTGGCAATATCATATAGGCATCCCTGCTGAAGTGGGTGGCTTCAGTAAAGTAGAGATTCCACGCAGTGCTCTGACTTGGCAGAGATTGACCCGATCATTACATGAGTTTCCTTCGGGCGCGTGAACAGTATAAAAACTAAGTGGTGAATAAAGATGTCTATCAATAAGAAACTTATGAGTTTGACTGCCGCAGGTATGCTGACGGTTGCTGTTTCCGGCCAGGTTCTGGCGCATGGTGATGTGACTCCACAGAATGTGGACATTGCTGGCCTGTCTCCTCTGGGTGAAGAGTGGCTGGATCAGAACCCATACAATGAAGACTACGAGAACCGTGATCTTGCGGTTAAGATCGGTGAGTCTGCTTATACACAGAACTGTGCCCGCTGCCATGGTCTGGATGCCATCTCCGGTGGTATTGCTCCGGACCTGCGTTATCTGGAACCAGGTATCGAAGGTGATGAGTGGTATCAGTACCGCGTTGTGAATGGTGCGGTACGTGATGGCCGTGTTTACATGCCGAAAATGGCGGAGCATCTCAGTCAGGAAGCACTGTGGGCAATCCGTGCTTGGCTGGAAACTCGCTATGTTCAAGAATAAACAGTCGCTTCTTAATGTCGCTCTGTTTACTTGCGCCAGCCTGCTCAGCAGCCTGGCGCAAGCGCGTTATTACGATGACGTAATTGCCAGCGGCTATATCAAAATAGGTTTTTATAAAGATTTTCCCCCTTACTCCTATCTGGAAGAGGGCAAGCCCGTCGGTGTGGATGTAGAAATTGCCAAACGCATCGCCACGGGACTGGGTGTGGAGTTTCAGCCGCACTGGATTACACCCGACGAAAATCTGGAAGATGATCTGCGTAACAACGTCTGGAAAGGGCATTACCTCGATAAGAATGAGGAGAACCCGCTGGCGCTTAAAAATATCGCAGATGTCATGATGCGCGTACCCTATGACCGTGAATACAGCTACATGCAGGATTCTACCGGTGCTGTAATCAACGATATGGTGGTCATGTTCGGTCCCTATCAGCGCGAGAGCTGGCAGGTGGTTTATGACGGCCGGAAAATGGATGACGTATCAACACTGGCCGTTTTCCAGTACCACCCGATCGGAGTTGAGATTGACAGTCTGCCCGATTTTTATCTGACCTCTGCGTTTGGCGGGCGGATGCGGGATAAAACTCACCATTACACAAATGCCCGTGAAGCCTTTGCCGCAATGGAAAAGGGTAAGGTTGATGCGGTAATGGCGATGCGCGCTGAAGTTGACTGGTTGGTGGCAAGAAGCAAAGACCCGAACTTTAAACTGGCTTCGAACGGCTACCCGACTATGGGTAAACAGAAGTGGGATATCGGCATGGCTATCAAGCATACCTATCGTCAACTCGGCTATGCCGTGGATGACATTGTTGCCGGTATGGTTCGTTCGGGTGAGATGGAAAAGATCTACAATCAATATGGTTTGCGCTACGAACTTCCCGGGTTTTACCAGGAGGTCAGTCAGCAATAGGACCTGCTGCGTACCTGCTACGTAGTCCCCGAAAATAACAATAAGAGGGATGAAGATGATCAGAAAAACGGTTGCTGCCTACCTGTTGAGTACTCTGCTGCCGGGTGCGGCTATGGCCGGGCAGCCCGATCCGCTCAACTCGCCGCTATGGGACTACATGCGACAACGCTATATCGGGGATCAGGCCTATGAGTTTGATCCCCGGGTAAAAGTCAGTGTCCCGGATTTTGCAGAAGACCCCACCCAGGTGCCCGTCAGTATCGATGCCGAAGCATTGGCGGGTAATATTCAGCGCATTGTGGTCTGGGCAGATCTCAATCCCATTCAACACATATTCACCTATTACCCGCATCCCCGCGTGGTTCCGCGTGTTTCTCTTCGCATCAAAGTTCAGCAGGGTACTGCGGTTCGCGCCGCAGTACTGACCAAAGAGGGAATCTGGCGTATTGGCGGTGGTTATCTCGATGCTGCCGGAGGTGGCTGTACCACACCCAGCGCTGCCGCGGCGAACCCCTACTGGGAAAGTCATCTTGGCGAGATGAAGAGCCGGTTTTTCTCCCGCAACCAGGGTGGTCGTTATAAGTTTAAAGTGATCCACCCAATGGACACAGGGTTAGTCGATGCGATCCCTGAGTTTTATATTCAGCAACTGGTGGTTCGTGGTGAGCAGGGTGAAGATCTTGCCCGGATGGAGTTATCTCAGCCGGTCAGCGAAAACCCGGTCATCACGCTGGATGTACGTGACAGCAGCCGCCGGCACACTATCTGGATGCGTGATAACGGCGGTAATGAATTCGAGCAGGCGCTGTAGGAGGTGAGTATGAAAGGAATCTTCAAAGCGCTGCTTATTGGCTGTGTGTTACCACTGACCGCAGTTGCCGCGCCACTGCAATATGAGATGGATGCCCGTGAAGTAGTACCCGGCACCTGGGTGCTGCAGGGGAAGACCGAAGACTTTACCCGGCGTAATGGCGGCAATATTGTTAATACCGGTTTTATTATCACAACAGACGGAGTGCTGGTAATTGATACCGGTCCGTCACTGAAATACGGTCAGGCGATGAGGCGCTTCATCGAGTCTAAAACTGATCAGCCGATCCGTTATGTGTTCAATACCCACCATCATCCCGATCATTTTCTCGGAAATCAGGCATTCGCAGACAGTCGCATCGTTGCCCTGAAAGGTACCGGGGAGCAGATTGCAGCGCAGGGCGATGGGTTAGCAGAGAACATGTACCGTATGATCGGTGACTGGATGCGCTCAACCGAGGTTGAGCTGCCGCAGGAACAGATAGAACCGGGCGTGCTTGAGGTGGGTGGACATCGACTCAGGTTGCTGGCGTTTAGGGGTCATACCGGTGCTGATCTGGTGTTGCTGGATGAAACCAGTGGGGTCTTGTTTGCATCTGATATGGTGTTCTACCAGCGCGCACTGACTACCCCGCATACTCCCGGGTTGCAGGTCTGGCTGACTGAACTCGATCAGCTCAGTGAGATTGAGTTCAGATACCTTGTACCGGGGCATGGCCCGGTCGTGCAGGATCAGCAGGCCTATCGACAGATGCGTGATTATCTGCGCTGGCTGGATCAGATCCTGACGGAGTCGGCTGAACAGGGCCTCTCCATGACCGAGGTCATCAGGTTGCCGATACCGGAAGAGTTTGCCTCTGTTGCATTAAGCCGTATGGAGTTTATTCGTACGGTGGCGCATCTCTATGCAAAGTATGAGGAAAAAGCATTCTGAACCGGGGCAGAGCCCGGTTCAGGCAGGCTTATCAGGAACGTCCCAGCATGCGCTGCAATGTCCCATCCCTGTCGATCAGGCTGTGTTTGAAGGCTCCCGCTATATGCAGGGCAAGGGCAAAGATCAGGAGGTTGGCGCCGCCACCATGAACAGCTCCAGCCAGCGATTTTAACCACTCAATCTGGTAGCCACTTGCGCCGATCAGCTCAAGGCCAAACATCTCAATCGGTCGACCTCCTGCGTAGCTCATTAACATGCCGGAAAACGGAATGAAAATTGTCGCTGCCAGCAGGAAGGTATGGGTCAGTTTGGCGGCTTTTAACTGCCAGTCGGGGGTTGGGCTGAGTGGGGCGGGTAATCCCTGTTTGAGGGTGTAAAGTAATCTGAAGACGGCCAGAGTCAGTACCAGAATGCCCACTGATTTATGCAGGCCCATCAGGGTACCTTTCATGGCGGAGCGCTCCATCTCCTCGACGATCATGCCAAAGATCAGATTAGCGATCATCAGGATCGCGATAATCCAGTGAAAGCCGATGGTAAGGCGGGGCAGGCGGGTAAATGCAGGCATTGTTGTCTCCTTGATATGTAATTCCCTGATTATCCTCTGGCCTTATCTCCGCTTAAAGACAAGGGGGTGTAAATCTGTGTAAAGAAGGGTTAAGCGCTTTCCTTCAGATACCAGTAACCACGGCGCTTTCAGCGGGGTATCTCCAAATTGTGTGGCTGGTATTACTACCAAGTGATGAGAAAACTACTCCCGCTGTTGAATTGTTGAAAAACCCCATAAGCAAAACAATTGCCTGCATGATTCGGGAAAAATTCCCGGCTCTCTGCTAAAGCCAATAAAAAAATCCGTAGAGGAGCGCACAATGAAAAAATTCGCACTGTCTGCCTTGGTTGCTGCGATGTCTGTCGCAGGCACTGTACAGGCTGGTGTTACCGATCAGGACATCCTGAACGACCAGATGACTGTTGAGGATGTTGTTACCAACGGTATGGGCCCACGTGGTCAGCGTTACAGCCCGATGGACAAGATCAACACCAGCACTGTAAAAGATATGCGTCCGGTCTGGGCGTTCTCTTTCGGTGGTGAAAAACAGCGTGGCCAGGAATCACAGCCTGTCGTTAAAGATGGCGTTATGTATGTAACGGCTTCTTACTCCCGTGTATTCGCCATTGACACCAACACCGGTGAAGAACTGTGGGAATACAACGCACGTCTGCCAGACGGCATCATGCCTTGCTGTGACGTTATCAACCGTGGTGTTGCGCTGTATGATGACCTGGTTATCTTCGGTACACTGGACGCTAAACTGGTAGCGCTGGACGCTAAAACCGGTAAGGTTAAGTGGAAGAAAAAAGTTGAAGATTACAAAGCCGGTTACTCCATCACGGCTGCACCTCTGATTGCTAAAGGTAAAGTAATCACCGGTGTATCCGGTGGTGAGTTTGGTATCGTTGGTAAAGTTGAAGCCTACGATGCGAAAACCGGTAAGCTGGCCTGGAGCCGTCCGACCGTTGAAGGTCACATGGGTTACATCTGGAAAGATGGCAAGAAAATGGAAAACGGTATTTCCGGTGGTGAAGCAGGCAAAACATGGCCAGGCGATCTGTGGAAATCCGGTGGTGCTGCAACCTGGCTGGGCGGTACTTACGATCCTGACGTAGACCTGCTGTTCTTCGGTACTGGTAACCCGGCGCCATGGAACTCTCACCTGCGTCCTGGCGATAACCTGTTCTCCTCCTCTCGTCTGGCAATCGATCCGGACACCGGTAAGATCGTATGGCACTTCCAGACTACGCCACACGATGGCTGGGATTACGACGGTGTAAACGAGCTGATCTCCTTCGACTATAAGGAAAACGGCAAAACCGTTAAAGCGGCAGCAACGGCTGACCGTAACGGCTTCATGTACGTCCTGAACCGTGAAAACGGTGATTTCATCCGTGGCTTCCCGTTTGTAGACAAAATCACCTGGGCTAAAGGCCTGGATCCGAAAACCGGTCGTCCAATCTACGACGAAGCATTCCGTCCGGGTAACCCTGCTGACTCCAAAGATGGCAAGAAAGGTAAAGCCGTTGTAGCGATCCCATCCTTCCTGGGTGGTAAGAACTGGATGCCAGTCGCTTACAGCCAGGATACTGAGCTGTTCTACGTACCGTCTAACGAATGGGCGATGGATATCTGGAACGAACCTACTGCGTACAAAAAAGGCGCAGCTTACCTGGGTGCTGGATTTACCATCAAGCCAATGAACGACGAGTACATCGGTGTTCTGCGTGCAATGGATCCTAAAACAGGTAAAGAAGTATGGCGTCACAACAACTACGCGCCACTGTGGGGCGGTGTACTGGCGACCAAAGGTAATCTGGTATTCTTCGGTACACCTGAGGGTTACCTGAAAGGCCTGAACGCCAAAACAGGTGAAGTTGAATACGAATTCAACACCGGTTCCGGTATCGTTGGTTCTCCGATTACCTGGGAGCAGAACGGTGAGCAGTACCTGTCAGTTGTATCTGGCTGGGGTGGTGCGGTACCTCTGTGGGGTGGTGAAGTGGCCAAGCGTGTTAAGCACCTGAACCAGGGTGGCACCGTCTGGACTTTCAAACTGCCTAAGTAAACGACATTGCCTGCGACTGGGTGGCTGCGGCCACTCAGCCTGTCCCAGCAATCAAAAGCCAGCGCTAAGCTGGCTTTTTTCGTTCCGGGTGTAGGGCCTTGCCGCTATTATCTCTCGGCCCGGTTCGGCCCCTGTAGGAGAGGTGTCTCACCGCAAAGAAGTATAATCAGGGTTGGCGCAGGTTTATGTAGGGTGCAATAGCGTAGCGTATTGCACCTGACGGTGCAGGTAATTCCGCAGGGCGAGCCTATGGCGCGCTATGGAAACTACCTGACCGGGAACGCGTTTTAAACCAGATCAATGACAGCGTTAAACGCGACAACAACCCGGTCTTTAGCGCCAAAATAAGGCAGTGCTGAGTGTTTCAGGTAGGAAGGGAAGATTACGATCTGGCCTTCTACGGGCTCAAAATCCCAATACCCCTGCTGTGAAAGGTAAGCCGTACCCGGGTCGCCATAATGATCGGCATTATTGCGAGGATCATAAAACCGGTTAACACCGTTACGTGAACCCAGTTCACACTCGCCGGGGTCCAGATAGTAGATCCCGCACCATGAGCAGTTCGGGTGCGAGTGAATATCATGGTAACCACCGTTGTGGGTCACATGAAACCAGGACTCGATAATCTGCGCATCCCCCTCAGCACCTTCAGGCCAGTAGGGTGCATTAACTTCGGTTGCAACAGCCGAAAGCAGCTCCTCCAGCATCCGTCGTAACTCCATCACCGCAGGCTCCTCTGCTTCCAGAAAGCAGAGCTTGCTTTCGAAGAGCTGGTGCTTGGCATTAACCGCAACCTCGCTCGCAATCGCCTGCTGCTGGGTCTGCTGGTAACGGTAGATATAGTTCAGCAGATCCTCTTTAAGGAACTCATGATCGGGGTTACTGCTGACAAACAGAGGGGAGTTCCAGGCCTGAATTGACTCAACCTGTGGGGTATCGGAATACATGGATCGGTGCCTGCATGGTAAAAGAGGCTAGTTTACCCGCCTGGCAACGCTTTCACTACGTTTTCTGTGGCGGTCCGGAGGTACCTACCCAGCTTACCTCCAGTTCGTAAGATATCGAGCGGGCCAGACCATCCAGATCCGGGAACAGGGTGGCGTGGGTGATGTTCATACGGTACAGCGCTTCCATCGCCTCGCGGCGGATCTCAGGTGGGATAATGATCTTGGCCAGAATGTCGCCATCGTAATCGTAGTTATTGAGCAGCGTCTCAACTGATTCATCTATCCGGCCCGGCAGCATAAACGTGCCTGCCTGGGCAACGATACGGCGGTCCATCGACCAGGGTTCGCCCGGCCAGACCACGGGATATTCATTGGAGAGGAAATAGCGGTGCAGATTATTACTGTCACGCGGGTCAATCGCCTCACGCGTAAGCTGAGGCGCTTCCGGTGGGGTGGCCTCGTGCCATAACGCCGGCGTATTAACCGCCCAGACAGCCGCAGGGGCGGTACAGGAGTGAAGGGCGAAGTAACTGGCAACATAAGGCGATTTGGTAAAGTCCAGTAAGCGGGTCGGTGCGCCATGGTGCTGCATCAGAGCCAGACAGCGGAAGTCATCTTTCAGTACGCTGGTATCGTTGAGGAAATAGTGAGCTTTGCGGCGGAAAACCCGGATTGCGCGGTCTTCCTGCTC
The DNA here is from genome assembly GCF_030295765.1 of Neptuniibacter halophilus. Classification (NCBI taxonomy): domain Bacteria; kingdom Pseudomonadati; phylum Pseudomonadota; class Gammaproteobacteria; order Oceanospirillales; family Oceanospirillaceae; genus Neptuniibacter; species Neptuniibacter halophilus. The sequence goes on from NZ_AP027292.1 coordinate 3,648,942, forward strand.
TGCCCAGGGGCGGTTGGTGACAAACTGTTTCAGTCTACGGGTGAGTGAGCTCTCAAGATTCCAGTCGGCGTCGGCCTGACCACGAAAAGCCCAGCCGCGAAGAGATTCGGATTCGACCAGAGTAAGAAACTCCTGCCAACTGGTTACTTCGTAAGCTTTAGTCATGCCGTTTCCCCTGTAGTATCACGCCGACCGGTCAGTTGCAGATAAAGGGCAACTGAGGCTGATGTTCCATTTTATATCCTGCCAATGTTGCAAGCTTGTGCGAACGCTCGCAATTAGACCTGGGAAGTAGAAATTAATGACATTTTTATGACTTTTTACTTTAGACCAATATGCCCGTTTCATGGGGCCTGAGACGGACGGGGGCCGCCCTAATTACTACCAAATGAGTAATTTTTCGATGCCAAGGAATGATACCTGTATTTCTCTGTGGGTAGCTAATATGAATCTGTAAAGAAACGGAACTGTCAGCTTACCGACAGTACATAAAAACAAGAGGCATACAGAAGATGATTTACGCTAAGCCAGGAACAGAAGGTTCCGTCGTTTCCTTTAAAGAACGTTATGGCAACTTTATCAATGGTGAGTGGAAAGAGCCGGTAAAAGGCCAGTACTTCACTAACCATACGCCTGTTACCGGTGAGCCGGTATGTGAAATTCCTCGCTCTACTGCGGAAGATATTGAACTGGCGCTGGATGCTGCACACGCGGCCAAAGATGCCTGGGGCAAAACTTCTGTTACTGAGCGTTCTAACCTGCTGCTGAAAATTGCAGACCGCATCGAAGAGAACCTTGAGAAACTGGCTGTAGCCGAAACCTGGGATAACGGTAAAGCGGTACGTGAAACGCTGGCTGCCGATGTGCCTCTTTCTGCAGATCACTTCCGTTACTTCGCAGGTTGTATCCGTGCTCAGGAAGGTACCATCGGTGATATCGATGAAACTACCGTTGCTTACCACTTCCACGAGCCACTGGGTGTCGTGGGTCAGATTATCCCCTGGAACTTCCCACTGCTGATGGCAGCGTGGAAACTGGCGCCTGCACTGGCTGCTGGTAACTGTATTGTTCTTAAGCCTGCTGAGCAGACTCCGGTATCTATTCTGGTACTGATGGAGTGCATCGGCGACCTGCTGCCTGCAGGTGTACTGAACGTAGTTAACGGTTTCGGTGCAGAAGCAGGTCAGGCACTGGCAAGCAACACCCGTATTGCCAAGATCGCTTTCACCGGTTCTACACCAGTTGGCTCACACATCATGAAGTGTGCTGCTGAGAACATCATTCCTTCTACTACTGAGCTGGGCGGTAAGTCTCCAAACGTTTACTTCAGCGACGTAATGGATCAGGAAGATGAGTTCGTAAGCAAAGCAGTTGAAGGTGCGGTTCTGGCTTACTTCAACCAGGGTGAAGTATGTACTTGTCCTTCCCGTTTGCTGGTTCAGGAAGATATCGCTGATGCCTTCATCGCTAAAGTGATTGAGCGTGCTGCACAGATCAAGCGTGGCAACCCGCTGGATACAGAAACCATGGTAGGTGCACAGGCTTCTCAGGAACAGTTCGACAAGATTCTGGGTTACATGGACATCGGCCGTGAAGAAGGTGCTGAGATCCTGATGGGTGGCGGTGTTGAGCAGCTTGAAGGCGAGTTCGGCAACGGTTACTACATCAAGCCGACTCTGATCAAGGGCACCAACGACATGCGTGTCTTCCAGGAAGAGATCTTCGGTCCTGTTGTATCGGTAACAACCTTTAAAGATGAAGCTGAAGCTCTGGCTATCGCTAACGATACTGAGTTCGGTCTGGGCGCGGGTGTATGGACTCGTGACACTAACACTGCATACCGCATGGGTCGTGGCATCCAGGCCGGTCGTGTATGGATGAACTGCTACCACCTGTACCCGGCACACGCTGCATTCGGTGGTTACAAGAAGTCCGGTGTTGGCCGTGAAACTCACAAGATGATGCTTGAGCATTACCAGCAGACTAAAAACATGCTGGTTAGCTACAGCGCTAATCCTCTGGGCTTCTTCTAAACGAAGCCTGTCAGGAGTTTGCAGCAGGACACTGCAGACTCCACTCTCTAAGCTATTTGATGTAGCTTCTTGCGTTTATTGCGGCCCCTCTGGGGCCGCTTTTTTATTTGCCCAAAGTGTTAAGTCACGTGCCGGCGAGTCAGTGTTTCTGCGATCTGTGCAGAAGGGTCTTTGCAGCTTGTTGTTACGCTTTTTCAGGACTCTCCGGGGGTGGTCCAGTAGAGGAAAAAATCTTCCTGACGCAGGAGGTGATAGGTGGTTTCTGTTGCCAGGGTGCGGGGAATAATAAACTCATGGTCGCTGAGCTGTTCAACCTGATAGGAGTTATCCGGCGGGCTGAGCAGAATCGCGGTAAGTTCTGAGGCATTCCAGCTATAGTTCTGCATCGGCAGGCCAAACTGTCTGGCAATATCCTGCTCATTCCATGATGGCTGAATCAGGTTGAGGCTGTAGCAGGCACTGGGGCTGCAGAGCTGGGCCAGTTCTGTATCAATCAGATACACATCACCGTGAATCTGGCGGGGTGTCTGCAAACTGCAGGCCGCCAGAGCAGAGGCCGCAACGCCAATGATCAGTGAATTTTGCATACCACGGTAGTTCACCAGGGCTCTCCTTGCTTATGTTTAGCAGGATGTTGAGATCCTGCTTATGAGTCTAGTCCATTGTACCTGAGTGGGTTACAGATCGAATATTTTACCCGGGTTCATAATCTGGTTCGGATCGAGCGCCTGCTTCAGTTGTCTCATCAATGCCACAGCGGGGCCGTGCTCTTCCAGCAGGTAGGCTTTTTTGCCCACGCCGATACCATGTTCACCGGTGCAGGTGCCTTCATAGCGTAAAGCATTGGCAACAATCTTCCGGGACAGGCTGCGGGCCTGTTCCGACTGGTCGGGCTGCTTCGGATCGAAAACAATCAGCATGTGGAAGTTACCGTCACCCACATGGCCGACGATCGGGCAGGCGAGCCCTGTTTCGGCGGCATCCTGCTCAGCCTGCAAAATGCAGTGCGCCAGTTCAGAAACTGGCACGCAGACATCGGTTGTCAGCACCTTGCCGCCGGGCAGCAGTTGGTGGGCCGCATGATACGCATTATGGCGTGCGCTCCACAGCGCATTGCGTTGCTCTGTTGAATCCGCCCACTGAAAAGCGCTGCCACCAAACTCGTTACAGATATCCTGCATAGTGGTGATCTGCGTATCGAGACTGGTCTGCTCGCCATGGAACTCCATAAACAGAGTCGGGCTTGCAGAGAATCCCTCTAGTTTTGAGTAATCAATGCAGGCCTGCATCTGCAAGCCATTGAGCAGCTCTATGCGGGCCAGAGGCAGCGCCATCTGTCGTGCGTTAATAACGGAATCAACGGCGTCTGCGAGGGTTTCGAAACTACAGACTGCAGCACGGATCTGCTCAGGTACAGGATGCAAGCGAAGCTGTACCTCGGTAATGATCCCCAGTGTACCTTCAGCGCCGACAAACATAGCAGTGAGATCATATCCGGCCGCACTTTTTCGGGCACGGCCGCCTGTGCGGATAATCTCGCCGCTGGCGGTCACTATCGTCAGGCCAATGACCGCATCGCGCATGGTTCCGTAGCGCACGGCATTGGTACCGCTGGCGCGGGTGGATGCCATCCCGCCAAGGCTGGCATTGGCACCCGGATCAACCGGAAAGAAAAGCCCGTCATAACGAAGCGCTTTATTCAGTGCTTCGCGGCTCACACCAGCCTGTACCCGGCAATCCATGTCTGCCGCGTTGATCTCCAGTACCTGATCCATCTCGCTCAGATCCAGACAGATGCCACCCTGTAAAGCAAGCAGGTGGCCCTCAACCGAGGATCCCGCTCCGTAAGCAATGAGTGGAATTTTATAGCGGTTACACAGGCTGGCGATCTGCGCGACCTCTTCTGTACTGAAAGGATAGATAACGGCGTCCGGCGGCATACAGCCGTAACTGTCTTCGCCCTGACCGTGTTGTTCACGGACAGCCTGTGAAAGATGGATGCGATCGGCCAGCGTGGTCGCCAGCTCATTGATGACTCGTTTCAGGTCGGCTTGAGAGTAGGGCTTAGACTGATGCATAGACTACTGAACTTTTGTTGTTATTGTTCAGTTTATTAAAGCAGGAACTGCGTAGAAAAACAGTAGAAAATCAGGGGGATATGGCAGTCCGTCGCCGTTCCCTGTGTTCTTGTCCCTGAACAGTGTGTGCAGAATACCCGGTCTTGATTACGCTTTTATGACGAAGCGGTCTGGACCAGCTGCTGAAATTCGCTCGCGATTAACTGCCGCAGGCGCAGGGTTAACATGCCGGAGGGTTTGCTGGCGCTGGGTAGCAGACGGGTCAGGCTGGTCGCCACAGCCGGATTAAACTGACGTTCATTGCCGGCCAGACGGTAGAAGCGGTTAACCTGAGCGGTACCTGCTTCTGCATCTGCTTCGACCATAAGCATGGCCTGGGCCAGTACACCCTGACGCACGCCGCGCTGATTGGGTGGTGAGATGCGATAGCGCTGCGCAGTACCTGTGACCTTCAGGCCGTCAACATTCAGGTTATAGCGACCATCACAGTAGGAGCCGGGTGTTTCTCCGTAATCTGCCTGCAGGCCCAGTTGACTGAGCGCGCCACGGATCGGCTCGCAGAGTGCCAGGTAGATCTGGTCAAGGTTGTATTGTGAGGCTTCGGTTTGGGGAAAGATCAGGCTGAAATTAAGGATGCCGGGTTGCAGGGGAACACTGGTGCCCCCGCTGTCGCGAATATTCACTGGCCAGTCTTCGGCTGCTAACCGCTGACAGGCCTCTTCGAAACGGGGAAAGCGCGTTTCTTTTCGGGTGACGATCAGCGATTGCGGCGCTTCCCAGAGCCGTGCAGTGGCCCCACGTTTGCCCTCAGCCACTTCACGTAAAAGCAGACTGTCGCGCAGTAGTGCAGCTTCTGCACTGTCAGCCAGCGGTTCGTTAATCAGGCGCCAGCGTGGCGGGTCAGAAAAGATCGTATGGAAATCCGGGTGCTCAGATATCACAGGGTAGGTAGCCTTGGCTGAGAGGTTCACAGGTTAGCGGGAATTTTGCTATGATCGCGCCCCCAATACCAGTATCACCTGCCTGAAAATGAACCGAAGAATTGCTGCTGCCAATGTGGACGACCTGAAAACATGGGTCAAGTACAACCGAAATTTGTGCCAGAGCTGTCGCGGAACCTGTTGCAGCCTGCCGGTAGAGGTGCGTTTCTCTGATCTGGTGCGGATGGGCGTGGTGGATGAATTCGAGGCCGATGAGCCCGCCAAGAAGCTGGCAAAGCGGTTGATGAAGGAGGGGATTGTCGGCCACTTTAATCACAAAACCGAGATCTATACGCTGGCTCGTTACGCCAACGATGATTGTATCTATCTGGATCAGCGCAGCCGTCTCTGCCAGATCTACCTGCAGCGTCCGGAAACCTGTCGCAATCACCCGCAGATCGGGCCGAAACCAAATCACTGCGCTTACCAGCCCAAATAAGATGACCGGGCGCAGGCTTTGCCCGGTCAGCGGTTCAACTTAGCCGTTTTTGTCTTTCAGCATCTGCTTCAGTTCATTGATCTGCTGTGACAGATCTTCCAGAGTCAGTTCACCTTCGGCAATAGCGCGCTCTTTCTCCTCCTGCGCATGTTCGCTTTCCATCACATTTACCACGATGCCGATCACCATATTGAGGAAGGCGAACGTGGTAAGAAAGATAAAGGTGAGGTAGAAGATCCAGCTAAACGGGTAGACTGCCATGGTTTCGTACATGACATCGGTCCAGTCCTCAAAGGTCATCACCCGGAATAGGGTGAGCATGGCGATGGAGATATCACCCCAGAGGTTTTCATTGATACTGGCAAAGAACGAGGCGCCGATCGCCGCGTAGATATAAAAAATGATAAACATCAGCAGGATGACGTAACCGAGCTGGGGCAGTGCCTTGATCAGCGAGTTAAGCAGCATGCGCAGCTCAGGGATGATCGATACCATTCGCAGCACACGAAAGATACGGATCAGCCGGCCGATCAACGCCATCTCGCTGTCCTCAATCGGGATCAGGCTGACAATCACTATCAGGCTGTCGAACAGGTTCCAGGGGTTTTTGAAGAAATCTTTTTTATTCGGCTCGCCAAGAAACCGGATACTGATCTCAACAAGAAAGAACAGAGTGATGCCGGTATCCAGCCAGGCGATCAGGGTCAGAACCTGGGGCGGGATATCGTAAGTTTTAGCGCCGATGACCAGCGCGGAAAAGATAATGACAGCAACCACGAATAGCTCGAAAGCGCGGTTACTGCGTAGCTTAAAGAAACTGTCCTGAAGGGATTGTGTGTTCATCTGCAAACCGTTTAAACAAAGTTACCGGGCTGAACTTTACTGTGCTTTGCAGTGGAAAAATAGTAGGAGAAAGCAGTAATTTCAGAGCGGCTGAAAGACGGCTCTCTCCCGGCTGGTCAGGCCTCCTGTGCTAAAGGAATACGCGGGTGGCGTTTACGGCGCTGGAACAGAATACTTTCGGCGCTGAAGATAGCCAGCGCGGTCCAGATCAGAACAAAGGTCAGCAGCCGCTGTGAATCCATAGGCTCATCGTAATAGAACACCGCCAGCAGGAAGGCGATACTCGGGCCGATATACTGCAGCAGGCCGATCAGGGTCAGGCTCAGGCGGCGTGCACCCGCTGCAAAAGCCATCAACGGCAGGCTGGTGACTATCCCCGCGCACATCAGCAGATAGACCGTCTCTGCCGACGCCGAAATGATCTGCAACTGATCCTGACTGTAGAGCCAGCCCATGTAACTCAGGGCGATGGGCGTCAGCCACAGGGTTTCCATCAGCAGACCGGTGATGGAATCGACCGGAATCTTTTTACGCAGGGCGCCATAGATCGCAAAACTGGTAGCCAGCACCAGAGCAACCCAGGGCAGGTGCCCCAGCAGGATCACCTGCATCAGGACGCCGACAGCAGCCAGCGCAATCGCCATCCACTGCATCATCCGCAACCTTTCTGCAAAGAATACCATTCCAAAAATCATACTTATCAATGGGTTAATAAAATAACCTAAGGTTGCCTCAACGATCATGTTCTGGCTGACAGCCCAGATAAAGACCAGCCAGTTAACCGAAATAACGGCCGCAGAGAGGGCCAGCCCGTAAAGCACACTGGGCCGCTGAAACAGTGCGATCAGATCACCCAGTCGCCGGGTCAGGCAGATAAACAGAAGCAGAAATACTGCAGACCAGATCACCCGGTGTACAATGACCTCAACCGGTGAGATATGCGCAACCGATTTAAAATAGACCGGTACCAGACCCCACATGAGGAATGCCGCCAGCGCATAATAAACCCCTTTGGTGTGTTCGCTTTGTGATTGCAGATCGGTCACTTAAACCTCCTTGGCAGGTGCTGCTTCCGGGCGGGAAACATCACGAAACAGAAACCGACGCTGAAAATCAGGGTGGGCGAGTTGTACCAGCCGGGTGATCAGACAGATCACCACCAGACTGAAGAAGAGCCGGGCCCAGAGTACCCCGGACAGATCAGCTCCCATGGTCAGTACCAGCAGGGTATCTTCAATGATGCTGTGACACAGGCTGAGCAGACAGAGAGCGGAAAAGCAGTCTTTAGGACTGACCCGGCCGCTTTCAGCCTCGCGGATCAACAGACCTCCGCCAAACGACAGGCCCAGCGTGACACCGATGATCGCCAGTGAGGTTGCCTGCCGACTGATCCCCATTAAACACAGCAGGGGCTGTAGCAGCCATATCATCAGCCGTTCTATATGCAGCCAGCGCAGCAGACGTAACAGGCTGAGCAGGGCGCTGACGATCACAATGATCATGGCAAAGCTCTGCAACTGGTTGAGGCTCCATTGCCACAGATCAGGATCTGCCGATGCCGGCTGCCAGACCAGTTCCACCGGTTGCTGCAACCAGCCGCCCCAGCGATAGATAAAGCTGAGCAACGCCCCCAGCGCAAGCGCTGCCAGCATCCGCAGCAGCAGTGCAAACAGCAGGCGGACACCGGCCCGCTGGGTGACACGCAGCTCCAGTGGCAAACTGTGAGCCATCAGCATCATGCTGCTGAGTACCGTAACCTGTGCGACAGTCAGGTTCTCCTGTGGCGCACTCTGGAAGAAGATCACCATGCCAGCATAGATATTGGTCAGCATGGTTGTGGTCCAGACCAGCCCCATGCTGTCCGGCAGGCCAACCAGTTGCATCAGCGGCTCGAACAGGGCGCTGATATAGGGAATCATTCCGGCTTCTTCAAGCAGTTTTACCGCAATCACAATGGGAATGGTCAGCTTAAACAGCAAAAAGCAGACATCGTAAATCTCCCGGCCAAGTGATGGCAGGGTTTCACGGAAAAACTGTTGCGGTGTAACGGGATTAAGCATCGGGCTGACTTCCGGAGTGGAAAGAGGATCAATTCTATTTCAACTGATTGAAATATTATTTCGTTTATCAAAGCAGGATTTTCTGAAAGTTTAATTTTTAGATGATAAATTTAATCTAATTAAGCAATCAGCCTTACTAACGAAATATTATGAAATACGAGATTGACCGCATCGACCGGCATATCCTCCGATGCCTGCAGCAGGATAACCGGATCAGTAATCAGAAACTGGCAGAAGAGGTGGGCCTCTCTCCACCGGCTTGTCTGCGTCGGGTACGAAAATTGCGCGAGGAAGGGGTGATCATGGCCGATGTGTCGCTGATCAACCCACGCATGATTGGTCAGTCCCTGAATATTATTGTTGAGGTTGAGATGGGGCGTGACTCCATCGATGTTCACGATAACTTTATGCGTAAGATGCAGCAGGCTGCCGAAGTGACTCAATGCTATCAGGTCACCGGTGAGATCGATTTTGTACTGGTGATTGTGGTGCGGGATATGGAGGCCTACGAGTCTTTTGCCCGGCGCGAACTGGCGAGTGACCCGAATCTGCGTAAGTTCAGGTCACTGATCTCACTGCGCAGAAATAAATTTTCCACGCAACTGGATGTGGATCAGCTCTGATTGGTCACTGACTGTCAGCGCACAGAGCAGTGAGGGCAGCAAATGAGCACGAAATGGACAAACCGTGTGGCCTTGCGGGCGGTGTTAATCGTACACTGCCGTCCCGGAAGTTTGACGACGTAACTGTTCGTTGAGCTGCTGCATAAACTGAGGATGATCCGCCAGATAGCGTTTTGAAATATAAGCCCCCATGGGCATTGGTTTTTCGACTATCTGTAAAAATCGTTGCGGATCGATGCCGAGGCGCCGGCAGCTATCAAGAAAAACATGCTCAGCAAGAAATACCGCATTCACCCGGCCCCGTATCAGGGGTTTTAAAAGGTCATCAACATCGCCCGGTGTGTAGGTTACACGGTAGTCATGTTCCAGCAGCCAGCGATGGGTGTTGGTATTGAGATGGGTCGCAATGCCCGCCTGTGATTTGAATGCCATGTCGTCGGGTAACAGAGGCGCATCACTTCGCAGGAACCATGACCAGCGGTTGATCAGCACCGGGTCTGATAACACGGCAATCTGGTTGCGCTCGCGGTTTTCAGATGCCAGGAAAAAGCCATCATAGTGTCCCTTGCGTACTTCCTGAACAGCCCGTCCATAGTTTGGAACCAGTGAAAATACATAGGGCTGTCGAAGTGCCTGCAGCGCACTTTCCAGTTGCTCAATGCCCACGCCCCTGAACTGGCCATCAGCATAGTAGGTCAGGGGAGGGAAGTCGGGGACTGCCAGTCGGATAGGGTGTTCGGCTCTGCTCTGAACGCTCAGAAAAAGCAGCAGTACGGTAAAGAGAAGGCTGTATAAACGATTCTGCACAGGCCGGTTCCTGTTTGATTACTGAGTGTTTATTAAAAGGTATAAAGTGGTCAGCAGAAAGTCAAAAAAAGCCGGCCAATAATGGCCGGCAAAAGAAGCACGTTTGTAAGGTACTTGCGCACAGACTCAGAACAGCTCTGCCAGGGAGAGTCGTTATAGCCGCGACGCAGGCTCTTGGGGTAACTACAAACGTTATGGTGAAGATCTTTACGGTGATAGTTCGGTGACATGCTGCCTGAACAGGCTCAGGCAGCACATTCGTCAGCTATCAGAATTACGTTTAACCTCTTCATACCAGAGATCATGGTGCTGTTTAGCCCAGGTCTCATCGACATAACCGGTTTTCATTCCCTCCAGCGCACCTTCAGTACCGATGGTGCCGATATAGATATGGCCAAGGGACGCTGCCATCAGGATCAATGACCCGGCAGCATGCAACAGGTTAGCGATCTGCATCGTTTCGCGGATCTGGCCAAAGTTCTGGAAATCCAGTACCAGACCGCTGCCGCAAACGACAAGACCTACGATTGTGAGTAACCAGAACCAGACTTTTTCACCACCGTTCATATAGCCCGCACTGGGGTGGGCTTTACCGATGATGCCGCCGCCTTTCAGGAACCAGATCAGATCATTGCGGTTGAAAAAGTTATGCTTGATCCAGCGCACGATCATAAACAGCAGGCCCAGCACAAACAGCGGCCCAAGGTAGTTATGCGCCAGTTTGCAGAACATGATGTAGCTCGCCCAGAGCGAATCACCCATCGCTGCTTTGAGGAAGAACTTGCCGTAGAGCAGGCTCAGACCGGAGAGTGCGAGGATGATAAACAGTACCGCAACCGTCCAGTGATTGGCGCGATCGAGACGTTTCCAGCGCTCGATCAACTGACCGGAACGCGGATGATCGAGTTTCTTCTGCCCGACCAGCAGGTAGAAGATCAGCAGAACCCCGAGTGTACCGCCGATGGCATACAGCCCGGCTGGCGTGATCCACTGATTACGCCAGTGACGCCATTCCTCGCCCTTGACGTTAATCAGCTGGCCGGCTTCGTTACCCTGTGCCTGGGTACGGCCGGTTTCACCCTGCTGAACCACCTGCCAGTACTCTGCACCGGCAAACCCCGCGACTTTAGCGTCGGAAGGTGTTGCCTGTACCTGAGCTGCAAACAGCAGGCCCAGCAACAGTAACAAGTGAGATGGCAATATAATACGGAGCATAAAGTCTCCTTAAATCGTGCAAGCCGGATGGAAACCATCCGGCATAGGTTGGTTATCAGACTTTTGCTGAGGCATCGTAGGCCAGGTCTTCTTCGTTCATCGACCATGCGCCATCCTTGTGACCACGATAGATCACACGCTCACGGAAGATGTCAGAAACCTGATCAGCGTCACCCGCCAGCAGGGCTTTGGTAGCGCACATCTCAGCACACATCGGCAGCTTGCCTTCAGCGATACGGTTGGCACCGTATTTCGCTTTCTCAGCAGGGCTGTTGTCCTCTTCAGGGCCGCCGGCGCAGAAGGTACATTTGTCCATCTTGCCGCGCTCACCGAAGGCTGCATCGCTCGGGAACTGCGGTGCGCCAAACGGGCAGGCGTACAGGCAGTAACCGCAACCGATACAGAGATCCTTGTTATGCAGGACGATGCCATCGTCAGTCTGATAGAAGCAGTCGGTCGGGCAGACCGCCATGCACGGCGCATCGGAGCAGTGCATACAGGCGACCGAAATAGAGGTTTCACCCGGTTCGCCATCGTTGATGGTTACAACACGGCGGCGGTTTACACCCCATTCTACTTCGTTTTCGTTTTTACAGGCTGTGACGCAGCCATTGCACTCAATACAGCGCTTGGAGTCACAGAGAAATTTCATTCTAGCCATGGTCTGTTACCTCCTTAAGCCGTTGCTTTCTGAATGCGACACAGGGTGACCTTAGTTTCCTGCATCTGAGTGACTGGGTCATAACCATAGGTGGTCGCGGTATTCGCCGCTTCACCCACCACGTAAGGTGCTGCACCTTCCGGGTACTTATCGGTCAGATCTTTACCCTGGTACTTACCGCCGAAGTGGAATGGCATAAACACCACGCCTTCATCGACACGACGGGTGACCAGTGCCTTAACCAGCACCTTGCCGCCTTCAGCACCTTCGACCCAGACATCCTCGCCATCTTTAAAGCCGAGGTTGTTCGCATCCACCGGGTTAACCTCAACAAACATCTCCTGCTGAAGTTCGGCCAGCCATGGATTAGAACGGGTCTCTTCACCGCCACCCTCGTATTCCACCAGTCGGCCGGAAGTCAGAATGATCGGATACTCCTGGGAGAGATCTTTGTCCTGAATCGACTTGTACATGGTCGGCAGACGGTACATGGACTCGGAATCGTTCCAGGTCGGGTACTTGCTCACCAGATCACGGCGTGGCGTGTACAAAGGTTCACGGTGCAGCGGCACCTGATCCGGGAAGGTCCAGACCACGGCACGGGCTTTAGCGTTACCGAACGGCGCACATCCGTGAGCAATGGCAACGCGCTGGATACCGCCGGAGAGGTCGGTTTTCCAGTTTTTGCCTTCAGCCAGTTGTTTCTCTTCAGCGGTCAGGTCATCCCACCATCCCAGTTTCTTCAGCAGCTTATCGCTGAACTCGGGATAGCCATCACGGATATCGGAGCCTTTCGAGAAGGAACCGTCGGCCAGCAGGCTGACGCCATCGCGCTCTACACCAAACCGGGCGCGGAAGGTGAGGCCACCTTCAGCAACGGTTTTGCTGGTATCGTAGAGAATAGGCGTACCCGGGTGACCCTGTTCGGCTGTACCCCAGCAAGGCCAAGGCATACCGTAGTATTCACCGCTGGCTGGGCCGCCTTCACCCTCAAGGGTGTCGTAGTTAAAGGTGTGCCAGTTTTTCTGGTGCAACTTGAGGCGCTCAGGGCTCTGGCCGGTGTAACCAATGGTCCACATGCCTTTGTTGAACTCGCGGGTGATATCTTCAACCACCGGCTGCTCGTTCTTGATTGCAATATTTTTGAACAGTTGCTTATCGAAGCCGAGTTTTTTCGACAGCAGATACATGATCTCGTGGTCGGGCTTCGACTCGAACAGTGGCTCAATAACCTGATCACGCCACTGAATAGAGCGGTTAGACGCCGTAACGGAACCGTAGGTCTCGAACTGAGTACAGGCCGGCAGCAGGTAAACACCGTCTTTGCGGTCAGACATAACTGCCGCATGAGTCGGGTAAGGGTCGATAATCACCAGCGTATCGAGCTTCTCGATCGCCTGTTTCATCTCTGGCCCTCGGGTCTGGGAGTTTACTGCATGTCCCCAGCAGACCATGACCCGCAGGTTATCCTGCTGATCCATCAGTTTCTTGTCTTCCAGAATACCGTCGATCCAGCGTGAAACCGGGATACCTTTGTTGTTGATCGGCTTCAGCTTACGGTACACATTCTGGTCAAAGCGGCTCTGGATCCAGTCGAAGTCGACATCCCAGACTTTAGACCAGTGCTTCCAGGCACCATCGGAAAGGCCATAGTAGCCGGGCAGGGTATGCGAGAGTACACCCAGATCGGTTGCGCCCTGTACGTTATCGTGACCACGGAAGATGTTGGTACCACCCCCGGAGACACCCATGTTACCCAGCGCCAGCATCAGGATGCAGTATGCACGGGTATTATTGTTACCGGTGGTGTGCTGGGTACCCCCCATACACCAGATAACAGTACCCGGACGGTTCTCAGCCAGCTCTTTGGCGGCACGACGCATCTGAGATTCTTTAACCCCGGTAACGTCTTCAACCTCAGCCGGTGTCCATTTCTTAACTTCTTCGCGCACCTCATCCATGCCATAAACGCGCTGGCGGATAAACTCTTTATCTTCCCAGCCGTTTTCGAAGATATGCCACAGCAGACCCCAGATAAACGCTACGTCAGAACCCGGGCGGATGCGGATATACTCGTTGGAGTGGGCCGCAGTACGGGTAAAGCGAGGATCAACGCAGATAATGTGCGCTTTATTACGCTCTTTGGCGCGGAAAATGTGCTGCAACGATACCGGGTGTGCTTCTGCCGGGTTGGAACCGATCAAAATGATCGATTTGGCAAAGTGGATATCGTTAAAGGAGTTGGTCATCGCACCGTAACCCCAGGTGTTTGCAACCCCGGCTACCGTGGTGGAGTGACAGATACGCGCCTGGTGGTCAACATTGTTGGTACCCCACATGGCCGCATATTTACGGAACAGGTACGCCTGTTCGTTGCTGAATTTCGCAGATCCCAGCCAGTAAACAGAATCAGGGCCGGATTCCTGGCGTACCTGAAGCATTTTATCGCCAACTTCGTTGATCGCTTCTTCCCAGGAAAGTTTTTTCCATTTGCCATCAACCAGTTTCATCGGGTATTTCAGGCGACGGTCGCCATGACCATGTTCACGCAACGCTGCACCTTTGGCACAGTGTGAACCGGCATTAAACGGGTGATCAAAAGCGGGTTCCTGACCGGTCCAGACACCGTTCTGTACTTCGGCATACACGCCGCAGCCGACAGAGCAGTGAGAGCAGATAGTACGTTTGACGTCGGTCGGTGCGCTGCTGGATACAGTCGCGGCTTCAGCCTGCTGCATCATGCCCGGTGCCATCATGCCGGCAGTTGCAACACCACCCGCGGCGACCCCGGAGTTCTTCAGGAAACGTCGGCGACTCAGCCCCAGGCCGGCTGCTTGTGACGGCGCCGCAGGCTGATCGGATTTCTTGGTTAGTTTCATGTCCTTACCTCACTGCGGCTGTCAGTTACGTAACGTTTCGTAGAAACTACGTACATGTTCGGTTTCTTTGTAACCGGAACCTTCCTGTTTTTCACCGGATTCGGCGGTGGTGACTTTTGCCTGCACTGTGCCTGCTACAGCCACAGCACCGGCAGCGGTACCTGCCATGCCCAGTTTTTTCAGAAAGCCGCGGCGACCTGTATCAGGCTTTTTTTCCTGGCTCATTGTTTTTCTCCGCATCAACTCGACTGCTCACACAGTCTGGATTACTGCCCTGTTGTTATTGTTGTCCGCCCTCACGTGCGGCAGGGGATAGCTGCAGGTACCAGTTATCCTCCTGTTGCAGAAACGCCTCGCCAAGCAGGCCTACAGCGGTGTAGAACACGGCTCCCTTGGCATTCTGCAAATCCGTAAAAAATCGTTTCGCCCAGCTCTGCAGGTGGGCCTGCCAGAACTGATGCTGGGTTTCATAGCTACGGCCAGTGCTGATCAGCATGCTCATTACCTCACACAGTGCGGCGATGTGATCTTCCGGCTCTTTAACATTGTCCTGGCGTTCAAAGCCAAGCAGTTTCAGGTCTTCACGCAGCAGTACCAGTGGTTTCTCCATCAGGGATCCGGTCAGGTACCAGCAGGCAAAGGGCATTAATTCGCCGCGCCCGACCCCAATAAACAGGTTCTGATACTCATCTTCATTCTGAGCCGGGTTGCTGTAGCGTGCGCTCAGTGCCAGCGTGCTCCAGGCACGGGCCATGGGGGTATCTTCATCCTGATCAGGGGCCAGCGATTCGAGCCATTGAAGCATCTCTTCAGCGGGCGCCTGACGCAGGAGGCTTGCCAGCAGGGCATAAATATCTGCGCGTAGTTCGTCGGTTTCCTGCAGAGCAGGGGCAGCGGTGATCATATTCATCTGTCCAGGCTCCATCAGAGTTCCAGTTGTTTTTCGGGGTTAGCCGCAAGGTCGGTATAAATATCGCCGACCCGGCAGTCTTCACACATTTTCAGTCGATTAATGGCATCACCCTGAAACATGCGGTGGCCACTGAGTTTGCTGAGCATCTTTTCAACGGTGCTGCGTGGTGCAAAAGGTTTGCTGCAACGGATACACTCAAACGCTTCTTCGGCGTGAATCTCTACAGACTGACTGCGTTCAGGCAACAGCGAGAGACGTGGGGTCAGGTTGATCGCCTGTTCCGGGCAACTGGATTCACACATGCCGCACTGCACACAGCTCTGCTCGGTAAAATTAAGGGCCGGCTTTTCTCCACCAGCGGTCAGGGCCTGGGTGGGGCAGACAGCTACACAGGACAGGCACAAGGTGCATTTAGCATGATCTACGTTGACCTGACCAAAAGGAGAGCCCGCCGGCAGGGGAATGAAATCCTGATCAGCGATACCATTCTGGTCGATTAACTGATCCAGAGCGGCAAACAGTGCCGCACGTTTGTTAGTTTCCTCAATACGTCCCTGCGGCATTAACGGAATGTTTTGCAGAGCGGGTTGTTGCAGCAATTCCGTGCTTGATAGCAGGCTCACCTGCTGAGCTGAATAGCCCAGCCCCTGCAACATAATTCCGGTGACTTTTAGTTCTCTTTGCAGTAATGCGCGCATCGATTCAGGCAGCGCCGGTGTATCCAGCAGGAGGACACGGGTCGCGCCGGCAGCGAGGCAACAGAGCCAGGTTTCCTGACCTGCAGCCGCAAGTTCTTCAAGCTGTACCGGAATGACATTATCTGCCAGTTCCGTTCGGACCGTGTTGAGTTGTTCCAGACCCTGTTCATGATCGTGGAACAGAATCACAGGCTCTGCACCGCCGGCCTGCAGGTAAGCATCAATCAGACGCTGCAGGTAATCGTGCATTCTGACCGGTTGCGGCAGGGCGTAACTGATTGCACCGGTAGGGCAGGCGGTTGCGCACCCACCTGCACCATGACACAGGTGCGGTTCGATGCTGATCAACTGATCGATCGAACGGATTGCGTCAGCAGGACACACATCCAGACAGCGGCTGCAGCCGGTCTGGCCACGGCTGCTGTGAGCACAGATGTCGTTATTGATCTGGAAATAGCGTGGCTTCTCGAACTCGCCGATGTAATCCGGCAGTGCAGAGATCAGTGCCTGGAGTTCTGCACTGTCAGGTCGGGCATTAAAGTAACCGGCAGGCGCCAGTTCAGCAGCAAACAGGCTCTCTTCAGCAAGATTCAGAATCAGATCAAAATGAACCCGGTTCTGGGCAATCTTAGCCAGATTTTCCTGCTGCCCCTGATGTTCTACGCTGATCTGAAACTGACCAAGAAACCCTTTACTGCTGCTGATTGCCGCGCGATACAGACGCAGGTCCGGCACTGCGGCCAGTGCGGCTTCAAGCTGGCTTTCATCCCGGGTGCTGATCTTCTCGGTTACGAGCAGGGTAATACTGGCCATGCCTCGAATACGGGCGGCTGCCAGACGGATCTGATCCTCTGCTCCGCAAATCAGAAGATGTCCGTATGTACTGTAGGTAACTGTGGCCGGTGCCAGGTTGTGTGGCAGCATCACTTTCTCAAGTGCCTGCTGACGCGCCCGGGCATTCAGGCTGTGCTCATTTGTCATTCTCTACCTCACCTTACTGCAGCAGCGGCGCTCTGACGTCGCCTCAAACTCCTGCAGCCCCGACCTGCTCTGCTCAGGAGCCGATCGTTATTAGTTTTTATATAAAGCAAACCTGGAACCATAAAGTGCGGGATCAAACTACCTGTAAAGGGAGGTAGATCTGCCGTTTTGTATGGCTTCGATGCTGACTGAGTCATTCTGTCTCGTCAGCGGTTTGCCTGCTGTGTCATTTCGATACCGAAGCTAAGCTGTTGATTTAGCGCTTAACCTTCAAGATCTGCATCGCCCAGATCATCCTCCTCTTCGGGGCTGGTGGTAGCGGCTGCGCTTTCTGCAACCTCCTCATCACTCTCTTGCATTAATTCCTTTTTAACCTGCTGCTCTGCTTCTTCGACTTCCTCATTGACCCAGCTACGTAACTTATCGATTACCGCCTGAGTCAGTTCCGGCATTTTGCTGAAGTCATCGTCATAGTCGTTGAGACCGTCACGCAGATTAAACTCAGGCAGAAGAAACAGTTTGCGCAGGGCCAGATTGCGAAGCTCCTGGCTGACCCCGGGTGAAAAGAACTGGGCGAAGTCCGATTCAGAATCCAGTGTTTCAAGGGCGGGCATATCCGCATCGGTCAGCTCGGGCTCAGTCTCAGCAGCGGGTACCCCTTCTTCTTCCGGGGCTTGCGGAATATCTTCGGCTGAGAGGGCCTCATCCGGTATCGGGTCGTTTCGGCTCTCGGCTTTGCGTTGAGACCAGCGGTTAAAGAATGAAGGCTTATCGCTCACTGCTGCGTCCTTTTCCTTTTTTCTTTTTCTTGCCTGACTCGATCAGCTCACCATGGATGCCAAGATAGGTGTCGATCCAGCACTGAATCGCTTCAGGCATCGGGGTTTCCAGTAACTGGTGCTCTCCATCCATAAAGGAAGCGGCATCATCCTGACTGGCAGTGATATGCACGGGTGTCAGTTGTTCTTCTGCTTCGTCTTCGCTGCAAAGTACAAACAGGTGAGGGCGAACTGAATCCAGATTAAATCGATAGGCTGATCGTTCATCCCGATGCAGTTCGAGCTGCAGCGGGGTATATCCTGCAGTCTGATCCTGTACCGGCAGCAGCTCGCTTATCTTCCATCGCTTACTCTCCCAGCCGGCAACCTCAACGGTCTCTGCCGACAGGGCTACCTGAAGTGGCCAGCACTCAGACGTTCTCGCTTGGTTCATCTATTTATCTCCGCCGTGTGAATCGTTGGATAGAGGTTAACGCTGGCTTCTGCAAAGGCCGGGCCATACATGGGAAAGCACGTAGTAGCAGGGAATAAGCACTGTTTTCGGATACCGGTTAGGGCAAAAGGAATCAGTAGAAATGCGATATGGGACATTTTGACCCACCAGAAAATGAGCAGCCTGATCCTGTTTCGGGATAAATCAGGTGAAAGCCGTATCCGCTCAGGTGTTGAATGGGCACCGGCAGCAAACCGGAACGGTTTTTGCTGTGACTGAGATAACAGGTTCGACCCTAAACCGTTTCGAGGTCCACATGAACAGCAACACCACTGATCTGATTCTCAGCGCCGCCGCAACCGATCTGACTTACTCTGTCAGTGTCACGGATGAGCAGGGAGAGGAGCGACAGGTCCAGATCGCCTGCGAAAGGCCACTTACCATCTACCTGAATAAACGGGAGATCGTCACCCTGATGACTTTAGGTGGCGATCCTGAAGCGCTGGTACTGGGCTATTTGCGTAATCAGGACTTTGTTCGCTGCCTGTCTGAGGTGAGGGCCATTCAGGTGGACTGGGAGGTCGAAGCAGCCGCAGTGGTCACCCATCGTGAACCTGAAGGACTCGAGGAAAAACTGCAGCAACGCACGGTAACCAGTGGCTGCGGTCAGGGAACGATGTTTGGCAACCTGATGGACAAACTGGCCGAAGTGCGGCTGCCGGAGGTGAGCATACGCCAGAGTACGATCTATGCGTTGCTGGAGAATCTGAACCGTCACAATGAGACCTATAAAAATGCCGGCGCCGTGCATGGTTGCGCCATCTGTGAAGGAGATCAGGTGGTTGCCTTTGTTGAAGATGTGGGCCGGCATAACGCGGTTGATACGCTGGCAGGAAGAATGTGGCTGGAGGGTATCAGTGCCGAGAACAAAGTGTTTTATACCACCGGGCGGTTAACATCGGAGATGGTTATTAAGGTCGCCCAGATGGGGATTCCTGTCCTGCTGTCGCGCTCCGGAGTAACTCAGATGGGGCTGGCGCTTGCCAGAGAGCTGGGGATTACCATGCTGGCCCGCGCTAAAGGCAGGCATTTCCTGCAATTCAGCGGTGCTGACCGCTTGTTGCTGGATGCCCGACCAGAGCCAAAGCTTAAATCCAGTGGAGGGAATAAGCGATGAGCGAGATGCCTCAGGCATTTATGAATGTACGCCAGTTGGCTGAGTACCTTCATCTGAATGAAAAGAAAGTCTATGCCATGGCAGCCGAAGGCGAGATTCCGGCAACCAAGCTCACCGGTAAATGGCTGTTTCCGAAATCACTGGTGGATCGCTGGTTACTGGAGAGCTGCCATAACGGCATGATGGCAGACCGTTTACTGCTTGCCGGCAGTGACGATCCCTTATTGCAGGCGGCGGCTAATCGCCTCACTCAGCAGTTGCGCACACAGGCACTGTTCAGCTACACAGTCACCGGTACTAAACTCGGCCTTGAGCTGCTGGCACAGGGGCATGCGGATGCCTGTGCGATTCACTGGGGCCGGGCGGAGGAGAGTGAAGTGCGCCATCCGGCATTATTGCAGCAATTCAGTCAGTCGCGACAGTGGATTCTGGTACACCTGTTCCGGCGGAGTCAGGGGCTGATTGTTCGCAATATGGATCTGCCACGACTGAATGACCCGGATCAGGCGCTGGATTACAGCACCCGCTGGGTTGTCCGGCAGGAAGGTGCCGGATCACAGCGCTTCCTGAACGAATGGCTGGCGTCGCAGGCGTTCCCGCTGGATCGGCTCACCGTTGGCAGCACAGCGTTTTCTGAGCGGGAAGTTGCGTCGCTGATTGCCAAGGGGGAGGCTGATATCGGCCCGGGCACCTTAAGTGCAGCCAGAGAGTTTGGTCTCGGCTTTATCCCGGTCTGCGATGAGAGCTTTGATCTGGTTGTGCCGCGCAATGTGTATTTCCGGCGTTTACTGCAGCAGTTGTTTGAGTTTTTCCAGAGCAGTGAAGGGTTGAGTCTGGCCCAGCAACTGCAGGGGTATGACCTAAGTAACTGCGGCCGTCTGATATGGAGTGCTGATCCGGGCTAGCTACTCACCGCCCGGCGATTGGTGCGCTCTGCCTGCGCCAGACCATCAAGAATGCCGCCCAGACTTCCGTCACGGGTCGTTGCCTCGGCTTCGGATCGCAGGAATACACTGAAGCAGCTACCCTGACCGGGTTCAGAGCTGACCTGAATATCTCCGCCGTGGCGGCGGATAATGCCGTAGCTGACAGAAAGCCCCAGCCCGGTGCCACTTTTCTTGGTGGTGAAGAAGGGGTCAAAGATCTTTTTCATATGCTCAGGGCTGATTCCCTTGCCATGGTCGCGCACTTCAATAACAGCGCCGATCGTCGTTTCACCTTCAGTCCAGTTACGGGTGCTGAGGTAAACCCTGCCGGGGCCTTCCAGTGCGTGGCTGGCATTAAGAATCAGGTTAACCAGCACCTGCTGGACCTGTTGCACATTGACCTCAACCGGGCAATCGGCCGTGAACGATTTGACGACCTCAACCTGTTGCTTTTCCAGTGCATGAGAGACCAGCAGCAGGGTGTCATTAATGATCCGCTCCACCTGAAGGGACTCATAGCTATCGACATAGTGGCCGGGACGACTGTACTGCAGCAGGTTATTGATCAGCGAGCGGATGCGGTAGACCTGCTGAATCACCATATCAACCTCAGCCTGCGCGGGGGCCACGGCCTCACCAAGTTCAGCAACGAGCAGATCCATGTTACCGAGAATAACCGCAGCAGGATTATTTATCTCATGCGCAATGCCTGCGGTGAGCTCACCAAGCACGGCCAGTTTTTCTTTGTCTAACAACTGCTTACGTGTGTTTTTTAATAATCTAATATGTTCTTTCAAGGCGTCTGTGCGGCGCCTGAGTGACAGGGTACGCTGTTCAACCTGAGCTTCGAGCTGATCGTTAGCCTGTCGGATTTCAAGCTCTCGCTGCTCCAGAAGGTCCAGCATAATATCGAACTGTTCTGCCAGTTCTACCAGCTCATCAGCACTGTCGAGACGGCCAATGCGCGGGTGGTTTTCACCGTTGCGCACCGATGTCACAACGGAGTGAATTTTGTGCAGCGGACGCAGCAGCAGGTTGGTGTGCTTATAGATCAGTACCGCAGATACCAGCATAATCAGGGCGATAAACGTCCCCGATTCAATCAGCGTCTTATAGTAGATCTTAGTGAAGGGGGCCTCAGTAAAACCTGCATAGATCATTCCGGCTTTTTTATTATTAAAATCGAGCAGCGGCTTGTAAGCAGAGATATACCAGTCGTTGACCACGAAGGCGCGATCGATCCAGGTTTCACCTTTAATCAGCACTTCTTTGCGCACTTCGGCGGAAACACGGGTACCAATGGCACGCTCCTTCAGCGAAAGCTGACCACCCGCGTGTCCGCTTTCCAGATTCTGCGGCACATTCGTACTGATGCGAACGTCATCCAGGAACAGGGTCACCGTCCCGATACCGTCTTCGGGCAGGGTGCCGTCGCCGTATACCAGATCACGGATTCTGTCGACCGCACTGGTGGTGTTGTTGAGAATCATGCCGGAGTCCAGAACCCCGATGAGCTCATCAAAATCGTTGCTGACCGGTACCAGTGCACGCAGCACCATGGAGCGCTCCTCGACCTGCCGTTTAGTCGGGATGGCATGGGGTGTATCAATCAGGTGGATGCGGCCTCGATCGCCAAGCCCCATCTGTATCTGATTCAGTTCAGTTGCAGGAAGCACGGTAATACCGTGCAGATTCTCCTGTTGCAGCAGGCGTTCGGTGAGCTTTGTCAGCGAGGGTTCTTCCAGATGCTGCAACTCATTCGCAGGGATGAAGCGCAGGAAATCAAAATTGCGACTGAGCTTTACCTCATGCAACTGGGATTGCAGGGCAATCTGGTTATTCTGCTTAAGATTGGTACGAAACTCATAGCTGTTACTCAACTGAACAAGAATGCTTTCCTGCTCCTGCTGCATAAAGTCCAGCGTACCACTGGCCACCGACAGGTCGGCACTGACCTTCATATAAAGTTGTCTGTCGGTATAACTGGTGGTCCAGTAGGCCGCCATCAGGGCAAAGCCCATGGCTGTCAGTAACAGCGGCAACAGCGTCAGCAATAACAGCTTATGGCGCAGTGAGTTACGCATCTTCCGTCCTTTACGATTCAAGCGGCTCAGCTTGTTCCTGCTGCGACCAGGCGGCGAGTTTCCGATCCAGTGTCTTACGCGAAACCCCCAGCTCCCGGGCAGAGGAGGATTTATTACCCTGATGTTGCTCCAGCGTCAGGAGGATATGATGCTTCTCTACCTCTTCCAGACTCCAGCCGGCAAAACTGCCACAGGCTTTCGGCCCGGAATCATCCTGTTCACGGAAATAATCCGCTGGCAGTTTGCCCAGCAGAATGCAGCGTTCAATCAGGTTTTTCAGTTCGCGAATATTACCGGCCCAACTGTAGGCCTGCATCGCCTTCAGATCATCATGGCTGAAGGGAATAGGGGTGAGGCCCAGCTCACGGGAGAGTTTGACTGAAAAATGATGAATCAGATCGGGCAGGTCCTCTCTGCGATCCCGCAAGGGGGGCAGGGTAATGCTGAGGACATTGAGCCGATAGTAGAGATCTTCGCGGAAGCGGCCGGCGGCAACCTCCTCTTTAAGGTTCCGGTTGGTCGCTGCGATAATGCGGACATCCACGCTCACTTCCTGTTCACTGCCTACCGGGCGTACTGCTTTTAGTTCGAGTGCGCGCAACAACTTAGCCTGCATCAGCAGCGGAATCTCACCCACTTCATCGAGGAACAGCGTGCCACCGGCAGCAAAATTGAACAGGCCCTCGCGGGACCGGTTGGCACCGGTAAAAGCCCCTTTCGTATGGCCAAACAGTTCGGCTTCCAGCAGATCCGGGGAGATGGCGCCACAGTTAACCGGCACAAAAGGGCCACTGCGGTTGCTCAGTTGATGCAGCATACGTGCTGCAAGCTCTTTGCCGGTTCCGGTTTCGCCCTCAATCAGCACCGCAGAAGGCGTACTGGCAACCCGATGGATAACATCGAGCACCTGCTGTATAGCCGGGCTGCTGCCGATCATATCGGTGGTGGGGAAGGCGTTTTCCACTTCTCGGCGCAGCACAAAGTTAGTGCGTTCAATCGAGCGTCTCTCAAGGCAGCGATCAACTGCATTCATCATCTGCTCGAGGCGGAACGGTTTCAGGATAAAATCAGAGGCACCCACCCGCAGCGCCTGTATGGCTGTTTCCAGATCCGCATAGGCGGTCATAAAGATCAGGTCGCTGCGGCGATTGCAATCTTCCAGTGCTTCATGCCACTCCATCCCGGAACGCCCCGGCAGCTTGATATCAACAATCAGCAGATCGAAATGACAGCGCTTACGCAGCTCTTCTGCCTCTTCAACACTCTCTGCCGTTTCCACCAGAGCGAAGCGTTTGCTCATCGCTTTTTGCAGAAAGCTTCGCATGCCGGGTTCATCATCGACGATAAGCACTGAAGCTGCGGGTATATTGCTGACACCTGCGGGTGAATTCATATCCGTCCTAATCTATAGAAATAACCAGTAAAGAAGGCCCGGGCAAAATAATCGGTACAGCTGAGACAAAATGTCCTGCTCCGGGTTGCGCAAGGACATTATGACCCACGATTGAGGATTGCGAGATACGACTATTGTTTCATTGCGACCCAGTCATCTCTCTGCTGCCGGGTTATGCCCCATAAAAAAGCAGGGGATTATAGAATGTTTGCACCATAAATGGGCAGAAAAGGCAGTTTGGCACTCTTATTGCTGATATAGCGTTTCATAGCGGCCTGGTGCCCGGCAAGTCTACCGGACAGGGCTGTCACTGTGCATAACATCAGAAAAAGGAATTGAACATGAAAAAGTGGATCGCCGCAGCGCTCTCAACAGCCGTACTGGCAACCAGCAGTGTAACCCATGCCGCGGAAGAGCAGATCATTCGCCTGGCAACCACCACCAGCACTTATAACTCCGGGCTGCTGGATAAACTGCTGCCTGTGTTTGAGAAAAAGCACAATGCCAAGGTACAGGTAATTGCGGTGGGCACGGGTAAAGCGCTGCGCATGGGTCAGGCAGGTGATGTTGATGTGGTGATGACACACGCACCCAAAGCAGAGAAAAAATTCGTCACTGAGGGGTACGGCGTTAACCCGAAAAGCGTGATGTATAACGATTTCGTTGTAGTCGGCCCGGAATCTGATCCTGCTAACATCGCAGGCAAAGGAGATGTATCAGAAGCGCTGGCTGCCATTGCTGAAGCCGATGCTAATTTCATCTCCCGTGGTGATGACTCAGGCACCCATAAAAAAGAGCGTTCTCTCTGGGCTGCAACCTCCCGGGGCAGTGAGTTTGCTAACTATAAAGAAGTCGGGCAGGGCATGGGTAAAGTGCTGCAGATCGCGGATGAGCTGAATGGTTACACCCTGACAGACCGCGGTACATGGCTGGCCTATGAAGACCGTCTGCGTCTTAAATTGCTGGTTCAGGGCGATAAGCGCCTATTCAACCCTTACCAGATCATTCAGGTAAACCCGGCTAACCATAACGGCCTTAACGTTAATGGCGGCAAACAGCTTTCTGACTGGTTCGTTTCCGCTGAAGGTCAGCAGATGATTAATGATTTCCGGATCAAAGGCAAAGCCCTGTTCCATGGCTCTGCTCAGCCAGCAGTAGCGAATAACTGAGCGGAACAGTAGCTGTAGTAATGCAAGATAATCTGCTTGAAACAACACTGGTAGCACTGCAGTTGCTGTTCAGTCTGGACGCGGATCTGTGGGACATCATTGGTGTCTCCTTCCGCGTCTCGCTGATTGCGATTACTGCGGCTACTGTGCCCGCTATTCTGGTGGGCTTTTTCCTTGCCCTGTGCGAATTCCGGGGCAGGACGGCGGTCATCGCTGTTTTTAATGCACTGATGGCTGTGCCGACGGTAGTCGTCGGCCTGACCCTCTACCTTCTTTTGTCCCGTAGCGGGCCGTTTGGTGAGCTGCATCTGCTGTTTACCCAGCCAGCCATGGTCATCGGTCAGATGATGCTGGCGTTTCCGTTACTGGTATGTATGAGCCATTCCGCATTTCAGGCGATTGACCGGCGCGCCTGGGAAACCGCCAGAACCTTAGGCGCCAGCGGGCTCATGGCAGCGGTAACCCTGATGCGCGAGGCGCGTTTTGCGCTGCTGGCTGCGATAGTCGCGGCGTTTGGCCGGGTTATCTCAGAGGTGGGTTGTTCAATGATGGTGGGCGGAAACATTATGAGTTACACCCGTAATATCCCCACTGCTATCGCACTGGAGACTAGCAAAGGTATGTTCGCTCAGGGGATCGCTCTGGGTCTGGTATTGCTGCTGCTGGCCCTGTTTTTAAACTTTATCCTGGCCTCCGTGCGGGGTAAGGGAAATCTGGTATAGAACTGTCCTGTGGGGCACTGGAGTTAAGTGATGAATCTGGAACTGAGTGCGCGTAATCTGACCAAGCGTTTTGGTCAGCGGCAACTGTTTGCGATTGAGCAACTGACCCTGCGCCAGGGGGAGAGTGTTCACCTCAACGGTGATAATGGTGTCGGAAAGACCACTTTGATGAAAATTCTGGCGGGTTTGGATAAGCCCTGCAGTGGTAAAGTTGCTATAACACCTGACAGTAACCAGCGCTGGCTCAGGCGTTTACACCCCAAGGTCGTGTATCTGCACCAGACACCTTATATTTTTTCCGGTACAGTGGCCGATAATCTGGCCTATGGCCTGAAGCTACGGGGCTGCCCGGGGCGGGAGATCCGCCATTGGGTAGAACGGGCACTGGACTGGGCCGAGCTGAAACAGCTTCGTGATCAGGCCGCGCACAGTCTGTCCGGCGGAGAAAAGCAGCGACTGGCGCTGGCCCGTGCCTGGGTGCTGCAGCCGGGGTTGCTGTTTCTTGATGAGCCAACCGCAAACCTTGACCGTCACTCGGTTAATAATGTGGCGGCTCTGGTCGGGGATCTTCTGGATAATGGCACCGCGATTATGGTCTCGAGCCACCAGTCAAACCCGGTTACCCGGCTCTGCCAGCGCAGCCTGTTACTGGCTGATGGCGAGCTGACTGAATCGCAACAACTGAATGAGACTCCGCTATATGCATAGTTCACCTGCGCAGATCAGCGCTGTTATTCTGGCCGGAGGCATGGCCCGTCGTATGGGCGGTATCGACAAAGGCTGGATGGAACTCAACGGTAAACCGCTGATCCGGCATGTGATCGATATTATCCAGCCCCAGGTCGATCGGCTGATGATCAATGCCAACCGTAGCCTTGATGCCTACGGCACACTGGGTATGCCGGTGGTCAGCGATCTGGAAGGGGATTTTCAGGGCCCGTTGATGGGTATCGCAACCGGATTACATCACGCCCAGTCTGACTGGGTACTGTTTGTACCCTGTGACTGCCCGCATCTGCCACGGGATCTGGCGGAAAGAATGCTGCATCAGGCGCAGCGCGATGAGGCCGAGATTGCCGTAGCACATGACGGCAATCGCCTGCAGCCAGTAGTCGCGCTGATTCGCCGGGATCTGCTGCCCAGCCTGCAGGCAACACTGGCCGAGGGTGAGCGCAAGATTGACCGCTGGTACGGCATTCATCGTCTGACAGAAGTTGATTATTCCGATCAGCCTGAAGCGTTTATTAATGTGAATCATCGGGATGATCTGGCTGAACTGCAGCAGATGCCGAAACTGCTCGGCTTTGCCGCCTGGAGTGGTACCGGTAAAACCACACTGCTCAAGCAACTGATTCCGGCCCTGAAAGCAGAGGGGATTCGTGTCGGTGTGATCAAACATGCACATCATCAATTTGATATCGATCATCCGGGCAAAGACAGCTATGAAATTCGCAAAGCGGGCGCAGAACAGATGCTGATCTGTTCCGGTAAACGCTGGGCGTTGATGGTTGAGCAGGATCAGGGGGATCGCCCCTCACTAAACCACATGCTCAGCCGGCTGGATCACTCACTGCTTGATCTGGTCCTTATCGAAGGATTTAAGAAAGAGCCTATCCCTAAGATTGAGCTGCACCGTCCGGCACTCGGCAGGCCTTTAATTCACCCGGAAGATTCGAATATCATGGCCGTAGCCAGTGATGAGCCGGTACCGCTGAGCCGGGACCTGCCAGCACTGGACCTTAACGACATCCCGGCGATAATCGAATTTATCAAGGCATATCTGAAAAAATAGGCGTTTGCATGTCCGAAGTGCTAAGTTGTTTTGACCCCGCAGCCAACCCGCAGCGCATGCTGCCGGTCGACGAGAGTATTCAGCGGATTCTGTCGCAGGTTATGGCCATTACCGATACAGAGCGTCTGGCGCTGCCTGCAGCGCTTGACCGGGTACTGGCAGAGGACCTGATCTCTCCGATCAATGTGCCACAACAGACTAATTCCGCGATGGATGGCTATGCCGTATGCGCTGCAGGTTTGAATCCGCAACAGCCACTGCATATTGTCGGCTCAGCTTACGCAGGCAGTGCGTTCAACGGAATATTACAGGCCGGTGAAGCCGTCGAGATTATGACCGGTGCACCCCTGCCTCAGGGCGCTGACACGATTCTGATCAAAGAGGTCTGTCAGCGCGAAGGCAACAGTCTGAGCTTCACAGGCCCGGTGCAGCCGGGTCAGCATGTACGTCAGGCTGGTGAGGACATTGCTGCGGGTAGTCTGGCGCTGTCGCAGGGCAGTCGATTGCGTCCTCAGGAGCTGGGCCTGATCGCTTCCCTTGGCCATACCGAAGTGGCGGTATATCGCCGGTTGCGGGTGGCGATCTTCTCCACCGGTGATGAGGTGGTAGCGCAGGGTCAGCCCCTGACAGAAAACTGCATCTATGACACCAACCGTTTTACCCTGCAGGGTATGCTTCAGCGTCTGGGATGTGAAGTGATCGATCTGGGTATTATCGAAGATTCGCAACCGGCCATGGAAACAGCTCTGAGCGCAGCCGCCGGACAGGCGGATGCAGTCATCTCCTCAGGTGGTGTATCTATGGGCAATGCGGACTATATTAAGAGTGCGCTGGAGCAGGTGGGTGAAATTAATTTCTGGCGTATTGCCATGCGTCCGGGACGCCCCCTGGCCTTTGGCCAGTTGCTGAACCGCACACCGTTCTTCGGCCTGCCGGGTAATCCGGTAGCCGTTATGGTTACTTTCAGCCAGTTTGTGCAGCCCGCCCTGCGTAAAATGATGGGCTCAGGGGATTGGCAGCCCGTGCGGGTCAGTGCCGTTGCCGAGGAGGCGATACGCTCCCGTGCCGGGCGCACAGACTACAGCCGGGGGATATACCGGATTGATGAACAGGGGCAGTTACAGGTAAGGACCACCGGTTCCCAGGGGTCAGGTATTTTGACCTCGATGACCGCTGCGAACTGCCTGATAGAGATTGGTGATGATAAAGCGGCCCTTGAGGCCGGGGATCGGGTACTGATTCAGCCTTTCCCCGATCTGCTCTAGGGTTTATGCCACAAACAGAGGAGGGCGCAGGCGCAAACAGGAGTCTATATTGTTGATTGTCATGACGGATTAACCACTCTGTCATAAAAATTGAGTTTTATTTACGAACCCGTGAATCAAGTCTGTTAGCGCTTTGCCTGTACGACTGGTTCACAGTTTCATACATGCCCCGCAACGGGAAGTAATGTAATAAATCAGGATAAGGCAATGAGCAGCAAACTTCGATTGGGTGATCTGGATTACCGTCAGGATAGTTTCGATGATGACGACTACATTCCCGGTGAACAGCCACTCCGTCATAAAACAAAAACAAAAAACAAACGCAGAAAACCCGAAGGCGATAACTATGCGGCACAACGCGCCAACAAACGCCGCAGCCAGGAAAACTACGATTACGGTTAACCACTGAATCGGATAAAAAAAGAGCTACCGGTGATCCGCTAGCTCTTTTTTGTTGTCAGATTTATCTGTACCAGACAGGCCTACTTTTTCTTCGCCGCTTTCTTACCAATAATCTGGGTACGGGTGGCTTTGTTCTTATGCCGTTTCGGCCCTTTCTTATGAATGCGCTTACGTAAGCCGTCACGATCACCGACTTCGTAACCGCGGCGGAAGATGCGTCGGATCGGCGTGCCGATCAGGCGTTCGATACTGGTCAGTGCCTGTTCCTCTTCACGGCTGACAAAAGAGATCGCCTTACCCTGCATGCCAGCACGTCCTGCGCGACCGACCCGGTGCACGTAATCTTCGGCAAGATAGGGCAGATTGTAGTTCACAACGTGTTCAAGACCCTGAATATCGAGACCCCGGGCGGCCACCTCGGTGGCAACCAGCACCTGAATTTTACCGGCCTTGAAATCGGCCACTGCGCGGCGACGGGCACCCTGACTCTTGTCGCCATGGCAGATCACGGCTTCGATACCGTCATATTTCAGATCCAGCATCAGCTCATTGGCCTGAGCCTTGGTGCTGGTAAACACCAGCACCTGAAACCAGTTTTCCTCTTCGAGCAGTTCGGCAAACAGATCGGCTTTACGTTGCTCCTCAACCGGATAGACCACGTGCTCAATGGTGTCGGCGATTGAGTTCTGCCGGGCAGCTTTGATTTTTTCCGGACGGGTCAGAATCTTATTCGACAGCTTGTGTACGGCTTCGGACAGGGTGGCTGAGAACAGCATGGTCTGACGTGACTTAGGTGTACTGTCGAGAACCTTGCTGACGTCTGAAAGAAAGCCCATATCCAGCATACGATCCGCTTCGTCGAGCACCACGAATTCGGTATGACCGAGGCTGACATTGCAGGCCACGATATGTTCGAGCAGACGGCCCGGTGTCGCAATCAGAATATCAGCACCCTGACGCAGCTTTTTCTTCTGAGTTTCCAGTGTGGTACCACCGTAAACTGAGAGAATGCGCAGCCCCAGATGCTGGTTATAGCGGCCAATCGTCTCCGCAAGCTGTTGTGCCAGCTCGCGAGTCGGCGTCAGGATCAATGCCCGGACTTCGGTCTCTGCCAGTGCCCGTGGGGAGTCACTCAGTTTCTGCAGGATCGGCAGGGCAAACGCGGCGGTCTTGCCAGTTCCGGTCTGGGCATTGGCCAGCAGATCTTTGCCGCGGCGGGCGGGGACTATGGCCTGTTTCTGGATAGGCGTCATGTCAGTGTAACCACTGTCATCCAGTGCTTGCTGGATCGCAGGATTCAGGTCCAAGGCTGTAAATTTCATAGTGCCCCTCAGGCAATGATCAAAAGCGCGGATTATAAAGCAAAATACGTTGTGGCGATATTTGTGTAACAGCACCTGCGAACAAATCCTGTTCGTGTTCCGAATAACCTGAGGGACTCAAGTGATGAGACATGCCCGGTGTCACTACGTTTTGCAATGTGGTCAACATTATTGCAAAGTGCTTCCCTGATCGTGAATCACCACTTGAGCCAGAGTGGCGACAAGAATGAGTCGCAGGTTTGCCCAAAAAGCGACTAAAGTATTGATCAGCGCGAGCCGAAAAATACAGTATCCTTGTCATAGGAACGTAATAACCATCTGAATTAAGGGACTTTAATGCTGCCTGAGGAAAAAAAGATCACGGTGATCTTCCGTATTGAACCCGGTTGTCTGGGCCCGGAAGGGATCAGTCATGCGGATAAGTTCTGCGTGATGGCGGCCACTGAGCTGCGTGCGGCATCTCCTCATTTCATTAAATGGCAGGTCGAGCCCCGGCACAATAAACAACTGCCGGAGATGGATTTTGCCATCAACGGCCGCGCCCTAAACCGCGAGCTCGCAGCCCGCTACTTTGAGCACTTCGATAAAGATCTTGAGCAGTTTGAACTCGATATCTTTGATCACCTGCCGGAACTTATCGATCACTATTTCGGCCGCTGACCCTCAGGACGCGGTCTCTTCCAGCTCGGGCAGAAGTTCTTCCATCCGATCCTTACGGATCAGAAAGCGCTGATCGAATTCATGCCAGTCCAGATGGTGGGTACTCATATGGATCAGCGTGCAGTTCGGCAGTAAGCGGCGAATGTTTTTGAGAATCGCTTCCTGTTCCGGTTCTTCGATGGCTGAAAGAGCATCATGCAGTATCAGAATGTCGGGTTTCTTAATCAGCCCACGGGCCAGTTGAACCCGCTGCCGGGCCGCCAGCGGCAGGCGGGCACCGCGGATACCGACAGCGGACATGCTGAAGACAATCAGCACCAGTGAGCGTGCCTCCTCCTCAATCATGATCTGCTCGATCCGCTCCTGCAGCCATTTATGCCGTTCTGACTCCGCATCAACCAGTACGCCAAACAGGATGTTCTGCAGTAAATTAAGGTTGGGATTGATCTGCTCATAATCCAGCGGCTGCAATAACTCTCTCAGATCCTGCCAGTAACTACCGGCAATCAGCCCCCGCGCTTTAACGATCTGCTTCTGATGTTCTTCATTAATCAGCGTGGCAATGGTGCTGGCAAAACAGCTCCGCAGAAACAGCTCCAGTACTAGTGCCTCGTCGCATTCTGCTTCAGTCTGTTCAATCCCGGGGCGGTAATGGCACATCAGGGCCTCACGGATACGGGGTGTATCAAAACGGGTCAGGTTGTCAGGCAGAGCTTCATAACTATCCAGTCCGACCAGCTCACGATAGATATCCCGGGCCAGCATCTGACCACCTTCCAGAGCGATACTCAGCAACTCGGTTTCGGCAAGAAACTCCCTCATTTTAGGATGCGCGGCAAGCACAGGCAGGGTCTGCTCCACATCGCTGACAACCGCAAAAGTCAGGTTCTCAATCATCATCAGTGCCGGGCAGAACTGATGTCGATGAAAGCCATAAAACTGCTCATAACCGGTCTTAGGCAGCAGCTCTTCATGCACCCGGCGGCGAACGGCCAGAAACTGCGGGCTGAAATCTTCCGGCATGGTGGCGGGGTTAAACTTTTCCTGCAGGCCCAGATGATAGAGAGTGTTACCTGAACCCAGCGCGTAGATACAGGACTCAAACCAGGGCCGCATCTCCGGCCAGGACTGATAACCCACTACAGAAAGATCACTCCAGCTCCCGGCAAAGGGGTGTTCGCTGTTACCGGAAGCGCGTGATTCTTCGAGCTCCAGCAGGCGGGCTTCGTTCTCTTCCGGGGTAGGCGGCACCAGACGTAAACCGTAGTTTATATTTTGTGCAACATTCTCATTAAACAGAAACGGATCCGGCCCGGCATAGCCGATACGGGCATGCACCAGTGTACGCGGTAACTGGTTAATATCCGTTCCGGACAGGGTGATCTGGCCGGATGAGGCAGGCTGGAGATGACAAAGCGCGAAGGCGATGGCACGGTTCTGGGCGCTGGTCACCGCCTGTACAGAGACAGTGCCGCCTTTGCGGATGCGTAAATCGGGCAGATAGAGAAAGCGCTCGCCAGCATCATTGGAGAGCCAGACCCGGTTGAACGTTATATCGCCATCAAGGCGCTGGTTATGGTCAAAACTGATCAGTTCGTCACTGATCTCAGGCCCCAGCTCGTCAATATGAAAGCGATCGATAATCTGCGCATAGCGGATTTTTGCATCCTGATAGATCTGGTAAAAATTGAGTAGTTCACGCCAGGGCGTGGTCAGATCTTTATGCGCAGCAATGGCAGCGACCAGCGCGCCGACACTGACTTCACCGCGTATCGCCAGAATCCCGCCGATTGAATAAAACATAATGGGTGTCAGGCTGTTAATGAAGTTATTGATGAACTTCATAAAGAACTTACGCTTGAATATGTCGAGCCGGATCAGAAACAGCCGCCCGAGAATCGAGGAGAATTCGGCCTGATGATAGAGTTCGGTACCGTTAAGACGGATATCGACGGCACCATCCACGGCTTCGCCGATTCGCTCGGAGAAATGCCGCACAACTTTAACGCGCTCTTTCTTCAAGTTATTAATATGCCTTTGCAGCCGGGGAATAATCAGTAGTTGCAACGGTATCAGCATAATCGACGCGATCCCCAGCACCGGGCTCTGCATAAACATAAAGATGAGGATGGTGAGCATAGTACCGCCCTGCAGCAGGGGCAGGGCGAGGCTGTCTCCAATGTAGCCTCCCAGAGGCTCTGCTTCGGCGGTAATGGTTGAGATCAGCTCGCCCTGACTGACGCGCTGAAACTGTTTTGGCGGGAACCGCAGGATGCGGTCAGTCAGTTCATACCGCAGGCGGCGCACCAGACGCTCGCCGATGATCCCTTTCAGGGTGTTAATCCGCATTTTGAACAGCCCCGAGGTGATAATCAGCAGCAGGTAGATCGCACAGTAGCTGAGCAGTAGCTGTTCGGTTGTCAGATTCATTTCCAAAATCTGAACGGTTTTTTTATCCGTGTTCAGGGCATCGTTGATGATCAGCTTGGGCAGTTCGAGTGTGGCATACAGGACAGGGAAGGAGAGCAGTGTAATGAAAACAACCTGTATCTGATCCTTCAAGCTGTGTTTCAGTATATACCTGAAGATCCGCGGTTCCATGGCAGTGTCCTGTTTGGCGGGAGCGACTTAAGGTCGAAATGCAAACCCTCCAGGAATGGGAGGCGCATCTCTAAACATAGTTCAAATACACAGCAGCAACCTTATTATTCAGCGGTAATATCATCAACTTGAAAAAGCTTCATTACCACTTTGCAATCAACGGGTTGTAGTTAATATATAAAGCAAGAAAGCGGCGCTGACAGCCACGGACTGCCAACGCTGTTCAGGAAGGGTATTTCAGATCAGGTGGGTAGTTCAGCTTCCTTCAATGCGAAAGCCCACTTTGAGTGTCACCTGATAATGGGCCACCTTACCCTGATTCAGATGCCCGCGGGTTTCCACTACTTCAAACCAGTCCATATTGGCGATGGTTTTATTACATTCAGCGATGGCATTCTCAATCGCATCCTCAATTCCGGTGGTGGATGATCCGACAACTTCGATTTTCTTATAGGTATGATGATCAGACATCAGGCGGCACTCCGTGCTGGTTTCAGGTACGTCTAAGCCTAGTCAATATTGCCGGCAGGGCCAGTCGCCACAGCCGGCAACAAAAAAAGGGGTTGTCATCAGCCCCTTCCGGATCAGACAGAGCTAATCAGGCGCCGACTTTAAACCGGTTCAACTGACCGGACAGGCTGTTTACGGTAGTGCGGAAATCATTCACCGTGGAGAGGGTGTCTCTGGAAACCTCCTGCACATGCTGATTCTGATCATTCAGTGAGTTCAGGTTCTGATTGATCTCGTCAGTCACCTGGCTCTGTTCCTCAGTCGCGGTGGCAATCTGAATCGCCATATCATTAAGCTGCACAGCGGATTGCTCGATATTATTCAGCAGATCCTGAGTGCTGTTGACCAGTTCAACCGAGCCGGTCACCTGTACCGTACCTTCCTGTATGCAGTTAACCGCTTGTTTAACCCCGGATTGCAGCTTCTCGATCATCTTCTGAATCTCTTCGGTTGAATCCTGGGTTTTACTGGCCAGACTGCGCACCTCATCGGACACCACGGCAAAGCCGCGACCATGATCTCCGGCCCGGGCCGCTTCTATGGCTGCGTTCAGCGCAAGTAAGTTGGTCTGATCGGCAATACCGCGAATAACATCCAGCACCGTGGAGATGTTATCGGATTCAACCTCCAGATCCTGAATCACCGATTGCGCCTGATTCACCGAGTCAGATAACTGCATGATCTTGTTCACGGAGTCATTAATCACCCGTTGTCCATCGTGGGAGATCGCTACCGTATTATCGGAAAAGCCGGCGGCCTGCTGGGCATTTTCGGCGACCTGACGGATCGCTGTGCTGAACTGGTTCACGGCGGCGGCGATCATCTCTGTGGAGTGGCTCTGCTGGTGGACAATATCGGTGCTGCTGTTGGCCGAAGCCTCCAGAAGGTTGGAATCCTCATTCAGTTGTTCCGCCTGCCGCCGGGTGGCACTGATCAGTTGTTCAAGGTTTTCGATAAACTGATCGAACGCTTCACCCAGGGCGCCCAGCTCATCTTTCCGACTGGAGTTGATGCGCAGAGTCAGGTCGCCATCCCCCTGACTGATCTCCTGCACCCGTCCGGTGAGTTGATTGATGCTGTTAACCAGCATTTTAGGGCTGATATAGGTGAGAAAACCGGCCACGACCAGCACGACCAGAATAAACACAGTAATGGTCAGGGAGAAGGAGGCGATCTCTTCGGCCAACTGATCACGATCGGTAGCGGCCTGTTGATCAAGAAATTCACCGGCAAGGTCGTATAAATTACGTAACCGCTGGAACGCCGCCAGCGCTTCGCCCTGACTCTGAGTCATGGCGGCATCCCGCTGGTTGCTGCTGTAAAGCTCAAATACCCGATCGGCTTTGCTCTTCCAGTCTTTAAAGGTGTTGTCGAACTGCTGTAACTGACTGAGGACATCCGGATGATCTGCCATCAGCTCTTTATATTTGTTCATCCGGTCCAGCGCCTGCTGGGCGTTGTCTTCATAATCCTTGCGGATATCATCACTGGTGTTGCCCAGCAGAAAGCTTAATTCTGCTTCACGCGCCTGATACAGATCCCGGTCAGCGTTGAGGATAGCGGAAATCGCTGGCAGGTAATTGCTGCCAAACGTATCTACCCCGGTTCGTAGGTTACTGATTAGCAGATTGCCGGAACCCGCTACAAACAGCATCGACAGGGTCAGCATCACCATGGTGATCGACAGTTTAAAGCGGATGCTCTGCCAGGGGTTAATTTTCATTCTTATTCTCCTCACTCAAGCTTGGCCTCCTTAAAATCTAACAGAGATATGCCGAATGCCAAGTTGGAGTGCGGCTCCCTCAGGGGTAACCCACAGCGTCTTTAACGTGCCGGATCACTGATTTTCAGTGAATGCATTAAAGAAAATGGAAAACAGTTCTCCCTGAGAATTAATCCGCAGTTTTGAGTAGATATTGCGTTTATGGATTCGCACGGTGCCGGTAGAGATCTCCATGACCTGTGCAGCCGCTTCTGCTGAATAGCCCTTCAGGGTGTATTCAACGACTTCGACCTCGCGCGGAGTCAGGCTGTAGTTTTTCTCCTGCAGTAGCTGCTGAATCCTGCTGTTCGCTGTGGCGGTAACGGCTTCTGAACCCGGAAAATGCTGATGGATCTCCTGCCAGTGATGAATCACTGCTGCCTGAAACAGGGGAGCGACCTCCTGCAATTTCTTCATCTGGGGTGTACTGAAAGGCTTATCGTTGCGCATCAGTGAGGTAACGATCGAGATATCACCCACGCTGACAAACAGACCAATCTCTTCTGCCAACCGGGTGGCCTGATAGTAGTTCTTGTAATACTCGCCCTGAAAAAAGCGATCTGGCGCTACCTCTTTAAAGCGATACAGGCCGGGCTCAATCGGTTTCACTGTCGCCAGATAGAAAGGGTCCAGCAGATAAGGCCCGGCCTGATAGTCCTCCACGTGCATTCTGCGTTTCTGCTCCGTCGGGAAGTCGTTATACAGGCACAGCGGCGTGTCGTCCTGACGATAGGCAAAGATCACGCAAAACTCGAAAGGGGTGATCTGACGCAACGCTGCAGTCATCTTTGCGGGGAAATCTTCTTCTCCCAGGCTCGACACTACTTCAGCAAGCTGTTTATGCCATTCACTATTGTTCATTTTCTGATACCGCTATTTGCATATTAAATTTGAGATATATACAGCAATCTGGTCATTAATTATATTTTATTTAATCCATGTGGTACCACCCAATAACAACAAAAAATGGAGATTTACCAAAATATGACATATACAGAACAGCTTAACCCGGTTGAGAGTCCCATCGCGGAGTTTCGCCAGACCTCTAAGCGGTTTGATTCGATCGTGGCAGCCGACTGCCTCAATCTGCAGATACGAAAGGGTGAGTTTCTCTCTTTTCTCGGCCCTTCCGGTTGCGGTAAAACCACCGCATTAAGGATGCTCGCAGGGTTCGAGATGCCCAGTGAAGGGGAGGTGATGCTGGACGGCGTCGATGTCAGTAACCTCCCGGCATACCGGCGACCGGTGAATATGGTGTTTCAGCACTACGCACTCTTCCCGCATATGACCGTCGCCGACAACATCGCTTATGGCCTGCGCCAGCAAAAACCCCGCCCGAATAAAGAAACCATTAACGCCAAAGTACAGGATGCACTGGATAAAGTGCGTCTGGGAGATTTTGGCGACCGCCGGATATGGGAGATGTCCGGTGGTCAACAGCAACGGGTTGCTCTGGCCCGCGCGCTGGTGAATGAGCCCAAGATTCTGTTGCTGGATGAGCCGATGGCGGCGCTTGATGCCAAGTTACGCAGCGAGATGCAGTTTGAACTGCAAAAGCTGCAACGAGAGCTGGGTATCACCTTCATTCTGGTTACCCATGATCAGGAGGAGGCGCTCTCGATGAGTGACCGCATTTGTGTCATGGGGGGAGGTAAGATCCAGCAGATTGGTACGCCACAGGAGCTCTATGATCGCCCGGTTAATCGCTATGTGGCGGACTTCGTCGGTAAATCTGATCTGTTTGAGGGGCGGGTGATCGATACCCGCGGGGATCTGGCCAAAGTTGAGCTGCATGGGGCCTATGCCTACTGCTCCTTTACCCAACCCCCTGAAAACGGCAGCGAGGTCATGATCTCGGTCCGTCCGGAAAGTGTATCTATCCATAAACATCCACCACAGGATCTGGCTGCAGATTCAACCCTGTTTCAGGGCGTGGTGCTGAATCGTAGTTTCCTGGGTGAGCATACCGAGTATGTCATTCGCCATGATTCGCTGGGTGAGTTTCTGGTGCTGGCATCCAGACAGGTGGAGATGTCTCTCGGGCAGTTTGCTGCCGGTGAGACCGCTTATGTCGTCTGGCGCGCCGGTGCCGCATTAATTGTCGAACAAAAATAAGAAGGTGATGCAATGTCTAAAGTAACGGATACGATCTCAAAGAAAAAATTCATTAAACATCTGCGCAGTTACCAGAATGGCTCCATCAGCCGCCGCGACTTTCTCGGCCTGACCGGGCTGGGTGTAGCGACCGCCGTGATGGGTACCGCGCTGGGTGTGCGCCCCGGCAGTGCAATGGCGGGGGATATGGATATTGGTGACCGGGTTATTCTGGCGACCTGGCCGAACTACCACGATCCGGCGAATTTTGATCAGTTTACCTCGGCGACCGGTGCCCATGTGCAGGTCAATGTATTCGGCTCTAATGAGGAGATGCTGGCAAAACTGCAGGCCGGAGGCTCCGGCTGGGATGTTTTCGTACCCACCAACTACACCATCACCACTTATGTTGAGGCCGGTCTGATCGAGCCGCTGGATGTGTCCCGATTGCCAAACTATGATCCGGCATCGTTCGACAAACGTTTCTCCGATGCAGGCATGGTCGACGGTGTGCTCTATGCGGTTCCCAAAAACTGGGGGACAACCGGTTTCGCCTATAACTCTGAGCATTCCGGCAATCGCCCTATGACCACCTGGAAGGATTTCTGGGATATCACCATGGCGGAGTTCTCCGGCCGTACCATGGTTCACGATTACCAGTTGACCACCATCGGTAATGCGCTGAAATACTTCGGCTACTCCTTTAACTCACTGGATGAGAAAGAGCTTGCCGACGCGGAGAAACTGCTGCTCGAAGCCAAGCCGCATCTGTTTGCGATCTCCTCAGACTATCAGCCGCCGATGCGCAATGGCGATGCCTGGCTGACCATGTGCTGGACCGGTGATGGCAAACAGCTTAACACCGATATGCCGGAGATCCGGTTTGCACTGGGTAAAGAGGGTGGAGAGCTCTGGTCTGATTTCTATGCCATTCCCAAAGGTGCGAAACACCGCGATGCGGCTTATGCCCTGATCAACCATCTGCTTAACCCCAACGTCAACAGCAAAGAGGTGCTGGCTCACGGTTATCCGGTCTCGGACGCCCGGGTTAACGCCATGCTGCCAGAGGCGCTGCTGAGTGATCCTATCCTGTATCCGGCGGCGGAGCTGCTCAATGCGCTGGAGTTCAGTGCGGCGGCTACGCTCACCGATCCGGGCCGCGCTGAGTTGCTGGCACGCTTTAAGTCTGCCTGAGGTTGCCAGAGAGCCAGATTATGACTGTTCAATCTAAAAACTGGATGCTGCTGACGCCGGCCGGACTCTGGTATGCCGCCATGCTGGTGCTGCCTTTACTGGTGATCGTCGTCTTCAGCTTTGGTGAACGGGGAGGGGCCGGGGGCTATGTCCCCGCTTTCACCCTCGATCAATACGCCAATCTGCCCTCCCGGCTGGCCGCGTTTCAGAATACCCTGACTCTGGCACCGGTAGGCACGCTGGCGTCACTGCTGATCGCTTACCCGCTGGCCTACTTTCTGGCTATGCGGGTAGGGCGAAACTGGAAAACGCTGCTACTGGTACTGGTGATCGTACCGTTCTGGACCTCGATCCTTATCCGCTCCTATGCCTGGATTTTTATCATGGGCGGGCGCGGTATCCCAGAGCTGCTGGAACTGGTGGGTATCCATGATATCCGCCTGATCAATACCCAGTTCTCCGTGCTGGTAGGGATTATCTATGGCTATCTGCCGCTGATGGTTTTCCCGATCTTCGTCAGCCTCGACCGGATGGATAAGCGTTTACTGGAAGCCTCGTCTGACCTGGGCTGCCCGCCCTGGAAGACCTTCCTGCAGATTACTTTGCCGTTGTCTGCTCCGGGCGTTGCTACCGGCTGTATGCTGGTGTTTATCCTGCTGATGGGGGAGTTCCTGATCCCGGCCATTCTTGGCGGCGGTAAGGTGTTCTTTGTGGGCAATGCGCTGGTGGATCTGTTCCTGCAATCGCGCAACTGGGCCTTTGGCTCCGCAATGGCGGTGTCTCTGGTTGTCATCATGTTAATCACCGTGACCATCTATATGCGTTTTACCCGACGGGTCAGCGCGGGTCAGGATGATGTGGCATTAATGTAAGGAGCCCGGTTATGAGACTTTATGCAATCCTGGTCTATCTGTTCCTCTACATTCCGATCGGCATTATTGTGATCTTCAGCTTTAATGCGGGTCGGCATGCGACACAGATGACCGGCTTTTCCACACAGTGGTACAGCAAAGCCCTGAACAACCCGTTTGTGATGGATGCCCTGCAGACTTCGGTCAGCGCAGCGCTTATTTCGGCGATTCTGTCGTCGGTTTTCGGCACGATGGCGGCACTTTCGCTCCGGGGCATGCAGGGGCGGCTGCGGATTTTCTTTGACGCGATGATCTATATCGCGGTGATGGTGCCCGGCATCGTGATCGGTATTGCTACCCTGATCGCGCTGGTTACCGTGTTCAATTTCGTGAATCCATGGCTCGCTTCTCTGATACCGGAGGGCGGTTTCCAACTGGGCATGGGGTACGGTTCTCTGATCGCAGCACACACGCTGTTCACCATGTCACTGGTGATCATCATTGTGCGTGCACGTATCGAGGGTATGGA
Organism: Neptuniibacter halophilus; assembly: GCF_030295765.1. Classification (NCBI taxonomy): domain Bacteria; kingdom Pseudomonadati; phylum Pseudomonadota; class Gammaproteobacteria; order Oceanospirillales; family Oceanospirillaceae; genus Neptuniibacter; species Neptuniibacter halophilus. The sequence goes on from NZ_AP027292.1 coordinate 3,689,817, forward strand.
CCGGTCATTGATCGAAGCGTCCTACGACCTTAATGCCACTCCCTGGGGCACCATGCGTCAGGTGACGTTGCCGTTGATTGCTCCGGGCATTCTGGCGGGCTTTCTGCTCAGTTTTACCTTCAGTTTCGATGATTTCATTATCGCCTTCTTTGTGGCCGGTTCTGAAACCACGTTGCCGATCTATATTTTCTCATCGATCCGTCGGGGCGTGACCCCGGAGATCAACGCGATCGGCACCATGGTGCTGGCTGCTTCTCTGATCATGCTCATAGCCGCCCAGCTTCTGCTGCGGGGTGATAATAAGAAAACCGCATGAGTCAGGATGGATATAACAGGAGAGTTATCAATTGCTTAACAATCAAATCGCATTAATCACAGGGGCGGGCTCCGGCATAGGCCAGGCGGGTGCTATCGCTCTGGCCAGGGAGGGCGCGACACTGATCGTGACCGATATTAACCTGGAGCTGGCTGAACATACGGTCGCTCTGATCCGTGAGCAGGGCGGCACCGCCTATGCACGTGCGCTGGACGCCACCGATGATACGGCTATTCAGAGCCTGATGGCCGATATTATCCGTCATCATGGCCGGATCGATATTGTCCACTCCCATGCGGGGATTCAGGTGGAGGGTACGCTGGAGCAGGTATCTGCTCAGCAGATGGATGATTCCTGGGCGTTGAATGTCCGGTCTCATTTTGTACTCGCGCAGGCGGCGGTGCCGCATATGCGTGAGCAGGGTGGTGGCAGTATTATCATCACCTCATCTAACTCCGGTGCGCAATATGACCGGGAGATGATCGCCTACTGCACCACCAAACATGCGGTGATCGCCATGACCAAGCAGATGGCGGCGGACTATGCTAAATACAATGTCCGCTTCAATGCGCTCTGTCCGGGCTTTGTCGATACGCCGTTTAATGCCGGGTTTGAACAGCAGATGGGCGGCCGAGAGCAACTGGAAGCCTACATCAGCAGCGAGATTCCGATGGGACGCTGGGCCAGTACCGAGGAGATCGCCGAAGGGATCGTCTATCTGGCGTCGCCGCGCTCCTCGTTTATGACCGGTCAGGCACTGGTGATTGATGGCGGGGAGGTGCTGTAAACCCTCAGTCTGTGCTACGCGGGGCCCAAAAGCCCCGCTTTTCCTTGCCCTGTCTTTATCTTTTCATCCCTCGGGAGTTGTTCTCCCGCATCAACTAAAATACAGTTCACGTCGCAAATTTACGCGGTCAGCTTGTTTAGGTATGGGATGCTTATGTCGTTTGATATTACTGCGCTGGTGAATATTATGGGCCTGTCGGCGGTGGCTGTTTTCGCGGCTTCCGGCGCACTGGATGCTGCTCGGCAGCGCATGGATATTCTCGGCTTTATGCTGATCGGCTCGGCAACCGGCCTCGGTGGTGGCACGCTGCGAGATGTGCTGCTGGGTAAGGTTCCGGTTTTCTGGATTCGTGAACCGATCTGGATTCTGATCTGCCTGATCGCTTCTGCGGCGACCTATTTCATTGCCCCTAAGCTGGCTTCTCTCTCGCGGGCACTGATCTGGATGGATGCCGTCGGGCTGGCGCTCTTTGCCGTTGTCGGTACAGAGATCGGCATCAATTTCGGGGTGACGCCGTTGATAGCGGTCTGCATGGGCGTTATGACGGCAAGCTTTGGCGGGATCGCACGAGACGTGCTTTGCGGCAGTAACCTGACCCTGATGAATGAAGAACTTTACATCTCTACTGCACTGGCCGGTTCCGTGACCTACCTGTTGCTAAGCCAGTTGAACCTGCCTTACAGCTACGACCTGATCGGAGGTTTTCTGGTCGCCTTTACCCTTCGGGCGCTGGCTATTGTGTTTAAGCTTAAGCTCCCTAATCGTTACCGGGTGGATTAAGCCCGGCACTTTTCGGTAATAATTTAATTATTTTAAATCATTGAGTTACCACTCTTATCTCAGATTCTTTATCCGACATGTTATTGAGGCAAAACGCATTCAGGCAATGGGCAAGTGTAGTGGATGGTCTGCCTGACAACAGGTGAATATCGCCGTGGCAGCACCCGGCTTTTAACCGGATTGTGTAGTCTGTGCTTCTTCGGTAAATCTTCTTCTCAGGAGCGTGGCTGTGCCTGTAGTGGAATCGGCTTCATGCCGGCCATGGCGGGGAGTTTGGTTTTCAGGTTCTGTTTGCAGTAATCACAGTGGGACAGGTCGCGGCCGGCCTGTTGCCAGTCCTGCACTGTCATCTCTGAACTGATCAGGCTTTCCAGGCATCCGCTGCAGGAGAAGCGTTTTTTATTATTCGTTTCCATTGGTTTTCCGCTTTGACCAAATTGCCGTATTCATCCTGAATTTGCTTCAAATTAGCAGCTAAAACCGCAGTTCTTGTATAAGAAAAATTCCTAATTTTGCCCTATCTGTAAAAAGCTGTAGCGCCTGCCGCTGTGCTATTCCCGCTCAGCACTGAATAACCGGCAGATCACTCAGGCGGGTCGTGTACTGTGAAGAGAGAAACTGCCGTTTCATCGCAAATTGCTGCTGAATGCCCCGGCCTGCAAGATGGATTGTATCCCGGCCATATCGGCCATTAATGTTATCCAGACACTGCATCAGCGCGCGGTTATCGGGCTGCCCGGTAAACAGGTCTGGTTGATAGTTCGCTTCTGCGCTGATATTCAGCAGCCCGACCCCGCATTTGTAGAAGCGAACCCCAGGACGGTAAATCCATGCCAGCAACTGGCTGGCAGCGTGTGCCAGCACGGTGGTATCCGCGGTATAGGCAGGAAAAGAGTGAACCAGCGAGCGGCGATAGTAGGGAACCGCATCGTGGGGGGAGTTACTCGCAAAGACCAGTATGTTTTTTGTCAGGCTCTGCTGTTTGCGTAGTTTGCGGGCTGCGATCTCCACATGGGTAATAATCGCCTGTCTGAGCTGCTCCCTGTCAGTGACGCGCTGGCCGAAAGAACGGGTGGAGAAGATCTCCTTTTTCGGTGAACGGACCTCATCCCAACTGAGCTTAACCACGCCATTCAGCTCATGCAGCGTATTCTCCAGCAGAATATTAAACTGCTTGCGGATCAGGCCGGATGGGGCCCGGGAGAGATCCCATGCCGAGACAATGCCGAGTTCATTAAGTCGCTTGCCTGTCCGGCGGCCAACGCCCCAGACATCTGTCACTGCCATATGTGACAACACGTGCTTTCTGACCCTGTCGTCACTGATAACCGCAACCCCGTTAAAGCCCGGAATCCGCTTGGCGGCATGATTCGCGGCTTTCGCCAGGGTAGGGGTAGAGGCGATACCGACTCCGATAGGCAGGCGCACATGTTTCCATACGGTACGCCGGATCTGTTTCGCATGCTCCAGCCAGCCCTCAGCGGGTTGATAGTGATGGCCATAGTAGAGGAAGCACTCATCAATACTGTAAATATGGCTATGCGGCGCAAAGGCGGTACAGGTGTCCATAAAGCGCTGTGACATATCCGCATACAGCTCATAATTGGAGCTTCGGATTACCGCACCGGCCTGTTCCAGCTCATCGCGGACCTGAAAATAGGGCACAAATTTCTTGCCGACCCCCATCTTTTTTGCGATACCGCAGGCCGCACAGATGCAGCCATCGTTGTTGGTCAGAACCACAACCGGGCGCTGACGGATGGCCGGATCAAAGACCTTCTCGCAACTGGCGTACATCGAATTGACATCGCAAAGGGCATACATCAGCTTAAGCCCCGGGTCAGAGGCCGGTGCAGGCGGATCGAGCGGGTCACCACGCCTTCGACGATAAAGTCATCGCCTTCCTTCAACTGATACGCGTGGCTTCCCGGCGCTGATGAAATAAGCTTTTTCCCTTTAATATCAGCGATCTTACAGACAAAATTACCATTGAGTGTTGCCACAATAATGTCGCCGGATTTCACCGTCTCAGCTCTGGAGACGACCAGCAGGTCGTGGGGGAATATGCCTACCCCGATCATCGATTCTCCCTCCACAAACCCAAGATAGGTCGCAGCAGGATGATCAATCAGAATCTGATCAAGGGTCAGGTTTAATTGCGTGTACTCCGCAGCGGGTGATTCAAAACCACTGATCCCCGCCTGCGCTTTAAGAGGAATGAACTTCAACATAACCAACAACACTATACTGTATACATATACAGTTATTTTATCGCAAAGCACGGCTAAAGCAATGCAGAGAACGTCATAAACTGAATGAAGGGCAAGCGCCTCACTCGCCCTTTGAGGGCAGCAGGCCGGGCAGGCGATCAGGCAGAGGAAAGAGCGCGGCAGGATATGCCGCCAGAAAACAGGTTACGCGTGTTTAAAAGGCCCGGGGAACCGGGCAGGGCTCAGAGCTTACGGACAGGCCCCACGGGGATTGCTCCATCACGGGGTAGGAACGGGGCGATGGCTTCAGTTACAGCTCATTCGCGAGCTTTTTATAGCCTTCAACCAGCCAGTGATTGGCAGCAACAACCGACTCAGAAAACGAGGAATAGTCTGGTGGAACTTGCTCAATCTGGTTGAGATCAAAATCAGGGCCGATGTTGGTCATCGGCGGAACATGCATCTGTGCCGGCAGGTCCATGCCATCCACCACGCAGTTATGACGAATGACGCAGCCATCATTCACCTGAGCGCGAAATACCACACTGTTAAAGCCGATGAAGACATCATCACCGACTTCACAGGGACCATGAATGATTGATCGGTGAGCAATGGATGTACGCTCTCCGATGGTCACCGCAGCACCTGACTTTGAATGAATCACCACACCATCCTGAATATTAGAATCACGGCGAATGATTATCGGTTCCAGCATGCCATTCTCATCAACCTCATCAGCACGGATAACCGCATAGGGGCCAACAAATACATTCTCTTCAATAATCACCCGACCACAGATGATCGCTGTCGGGTCGATAAACGCTTTTTCGGATACTTCAGGGCTTATGCCGGAAGGATTTTTTCTTAACATAGTGGCTGATCCTGCATCATTAGATTTGAAGGTTAATTCTCGAAAGATAACGCCATGGCGTTGATAGGGGACGTGGTTTGCTGACCATCGAACACCAGAGCGCCATTCACCCAAGTGGATAGAATTTTTGAAGAAAAACGGTGCCCGTCAAACGGGGTCCAGCCGCAGTGATAATGACAATTCTGGTGACTGACCGGGGTGCCGGCCAAAGGATCAACCAACACAAGGTCAGCAAAATACCCTTCACGCAGGTACCCCCGATCAATAATTCCATATCGGATAGCGGGGTTATGGGCTGTTTTCTCTACGATCTGTGCAACCGATATTTTCTGGTTATGTGCATGATCCAGCAAACTGAGTAACGCATGCTCTACCAGCGGCAAACCAGCGGGCGCTTTACTGTATTCTGCCTGCTTTTCCTGCCAGGTATGCGGCGCATGATCGGTGGCAATAATATCTATCTGGCCGGAATGCAGCGCTTCAAACAGAGCCGCACGATCAGCGGAGGACTTAATGGCCGGGTTACACTTAATCAGATTGCCCCGGTCCGGGTAATCTTCATCACTGAACCACAGGTGATGCACGCATGCTTCTGCAGTGATCCGCTTATTAGCGACAGGGCCCGGCGCGAACAGGCTTAATTCCCGTTGCGTAGTGATATGCAGTACATGCAGCCTGCTGTTGTATTTTTTTGCCAGATCTACGGCATAGGATGAAGAGGCATAGCAGGCTTCTGCAGAACGAATTTTGGGATGATCCTGAATGCCCGGCTGAATGCCTGCTTTGAGGTATTTATCAAGGTTACGTTGCATAACCGGGCCGCTTTCGCAGTGGGTTACGATAAGGGCCGGACTTTCACGGAAAATCGCATCAAGGGCATGAGGCGCTTCAACGAGCAGATCACCGGTCGATGCGCCCATAAACACCTTAACGCCACAGTGACGGGACAGATCGAGGCGTTTTATCTCGTCCAGATTATTTTCAGTGGCGCCTAAATAAAAGGAATAGTTAGCCCGCGAATGTTGCGCCGCCAACTGATATTTATGCTCTAACGCTTCAAGGGTGGTGGTTGCAGGGCTGACGTTAGGCATCTCCATAAAGCTGGTAATACCGCCGGCAACCGCAGCCCGCGACTCACTGGCGATGGTGCCTTTGTGGGTCAGCCCGGGTTCACGGAAATGAACCTGATCATCAATCATCCCGGGCATCAACAACAACCCCTGCGCATCTATCACCTTGTCATCCGCTTTCGCAGGAATATCCCGGGCGATTTGTTCAATACGTTCTCCTGCTATACGCAAGTCAGCAACAAACGCCTTACCTTCATTAAACAGAGTGGCATTTTTAATCAAGGTGGCTTTCATCGGCACTGGCTCCCTTTAAATTCAATCAGATAACGCGATAAATGTTATACTATAACATTAACAATCTAAAGCTCGGATCATGCGAAAGATCAACAACAGAGTGGAGGCGGGAGGGGCAATACAAAGACTTTGATGCGCCGCGCTGCGCCGTGTTAGAGGATTAACGTCCAACGCAACGAAAACGCAGGATAAAACTATCGTTAGTGTTGTGATGACTGCTTCAGGGGCCTGAACTGCCTCTTGGCATCTAGCGGCAATAACAACCCGAAGGGCTTGTTATTTACAGGTTCATGCAATGCGGGTTTGGGGACTGTCAGTGGCACTGAGGGCAGGGTGGTGCACGGAAATACTCCCCCCGTTTAGTAATACGGGGGGAAGAAACTACATAACCGGAATTTGGCATGTGTTTTCAGAATCTACTTTTTAACTAAACGGATTGTTCGTTCTGCTTTTGTGCTGTTATTTGTATAGACTCGGATCTCGGAACTGTTTTTAAGCTCTTTCCTTAGCTTTTGGTTTTCCTCTTGGAGTCTGTTCAGATCTCTGTGTATGTCTCCCATGATCGACATGAAGAAACTGAAGTTTTCCATTTGGATGCTGTTAACCAGGTATCCATTGGGGCAGCTGATTTCCCCATCTATCACATACCATCCCGGTGGCCATCCCGGTATCTTTCCAAGTAGTTTAAGCTGCAGCAGCTCCTTATGTGCATCTGATAGCTTTTGTTTTTTGTTAATGATCTTGTTTGCGTGTGATTTACTAAATCCGCAGATCTCTACGAGGTCATTTTCAAAGACAATAGCAGTGCGGTATCCATCGCTTAACTTGATTCGCTTCGCTAGTGCAGATTTCTTTGAGTGAAAGTTTTTCATGGTAAACAGCATCCCTGTGCATTTTTCGATTGTGTTATCCGCCTCAGTGAGGGGACAGGGAATTTAGCTGTTTTTAGGCGGCTAATGTCCGTTTGAAGTATGCTCAAAATACTGCTGTATGAATGGGGTTTGTTCATAATGAAACAAAATATCGCATTTAACATAATATATATTATACGTAATTGCATATTTCAGGCTATTCAGGGTCATTAGCCTATGCGATTGCTTACTTCTTAGTGATGGCAAAGCTCTGCTGAAGTGTAAAAAAGCTCCGTGTTAGCGCCCGGTAATTTGCTGCATAAGAGCAAAATACCGGGGCTGACTATGGGCCTAACGAGGATGCACTACATGATCAGATGATGAGTATCGGAGGTGTTTTGCGAATGCCAGCCAGTGACGAAAGCTGGCGTTTTTTTACGCGCGGGATACAGGTGTTGCAGCGGACTGGTAGCTGCAAAGCAATGCCGGATGCAGGTTGATCAGCTCGCCGGTGATATCAGATTCAACCACCAGAAACGATGCTTCAGGCGCCATACTGTGGAGCTTGGCAACCACTTCGTAAAGCTGGTATTTGTGGAGTTTAAAGGTGTTGGATTCGTAAAGATCGGCATCCAGCATGACGCTGTCGCCGACAGAGATCTCATTCCAGAGCAGTTCAGTTTCAAGGTGCAGTTCGGTGTAATCCAGCACAGTCATACGCAGACCCTCGTGATGAGAGAAACTAACAGCTTAAGCTTGGACGATATTGTGACGAATTGCGAGGTGAACGAGTTCGGAATTATTGCTGATTTTTAGCTTACGGAAGATATTGGTACGGTGCGCATGGACCGTTTTCGGGCTGAGAAACATCTCTTCAGCAACCTGAGATACCGTTCGCCCTTCAGCCAGAAAAGAGAAAATCTGCAGCTCTCGCCTGGTAAGGCTGGCCAGTGAAGCAGACTCACCTGCGCCCTCCCCGCTGATTCTGGAGCGAATCTCTTCGGTAATATACTCCTCACCCGCATAGATCGCTTTAACCGCTTCCAGCAGCTCATCAGGGGCACAGCGCTTGGTCAGAAACCCTTTGGCGCCCGCGCTCACCACATGCGCCGGGAAAGGATCAATCTCCATCGCAGTTAATACCAGCACCCTGGCCTCAGGATCATGGGAAATAATCCTCCGGATCGCTTCAAGCCCGCCATTGAGGTTCTGGCTGACTTCTTCCGTGTTCGCATCCGAGGGCATATTAAGGTCCATGATGACCACGTCCGGCTGATGTGTAGCATACATGTCGCAAGCCGATTGACCATTATCCGCTTCACCAACGATCTCAATACTGTCATCAGCAATCAGCAGACGCTGGAATCCAGCCCTGACTAACGGATGATCATCAACAAGAAGAATTTTAATGGGGCTGGTAAAGCTCATTTCAGGGCCTATTCGATATGCGCACAAACAGGTTTAAGTGTGCTGTTAATATTTTTATGGATCAATCAGTTAGCTGGCTATTCTGAAGTAATTTAAAGGGCAGATTCAGGTGCAATGGCATCCGCGCCTTTATAAACATCATGGCAGTTCACATCCAGCGCTCCCGCACTGGAAATCTCTTCCATGGGAACATGTGCCGGAATGGCGACCAGCTCATCACTGTATCCGACTAACTGAATTCCTTCCTGCCGGCAGTGCTTCAGAACCTTTTCCAATGCCCGGATAACGGCGATCTGACGGCCGCTTAACTGATCTTTAGGGACTGTTTTTGGCTTACTGGACACCTGGCGAATGGCATAACCATCCTCGTCCAGCAGCTGAATTGTGACATTTTTTCGCTTCTCTTCGATGAGCAGCGCTTTTGCCTTAAGGAACAATGCCTCGGTGGTACAGCAGACCGCATCTTCAGGAGTACACTGATGCAGTGCAGCAATGATTTCCGCACGATCCGCAGTTTCACTTAAAACAATATCCATTTCAGCCGGTTACCTGTCAAAATTAAACGTTTCCCTTGTAGGGTTTTCAGCTCGGCACAGCGCCTTCAAGGGTACCATTCCTGCTGCTGCAGTGCATTATGATTGTTGCGCCTTTAATACGGCATTTTCCTGCTGCAGCCGAAGCACTTCCTGTTGAAGGCCCGATTTATCATTGATCAAAATATCGATCTGCTTATTCAGTCGTTTATTTTCTTCCCTGAGCGTGCGCGCAGTAACCTGCAGCTCAATATAATCATCAAGGTTCTGGCTGCCCGCAGACATCAGACTCGCCTGTTTCAGCTCTCGAGCCATAGCTTCTTTTGCTGCCTGCTCGCCAATCAGCCGGCTTTCACACTCTGCCAGTTTCAGGTGCAATTCCCGCTTTTCATTGCTGATTTGATCATTATCTTTAAGCAACTGAATGCACTGACCGCGCAGATCCTTCAGCTCCTGCTGAGTCTCATGGCTCTCCTGCCCTTGTGCTTTAAGCTTCCGCCTGAACTCTCTCTCAAGCTCCTGTTTGCGCTCTTCGAATGCGTGCTCCGCATAACCCAGCGCCTGATGCCAGAGCTTAGCCGCTGACTCAGCAACAGGATCCGGAATCATTGGGTGAGAGCTGTTGGCTTTCATCCGCTCACCAAGCTCCTGCCACCAGCTATTCAGCGCCTTATTGATGGTGGTAATAGAGCCGCTACCCATGCGCTCCCTGACATTCTGCTGGGTCGGGCGAACACCCTCCTTCAAAAGCTGATCAGCGACGGCCTTAGCTTGTTCCTGAGTGCTGTTTTTGGCTGGCATATTAGTATCCAATATGTACTGTATGATACATATTGTATTTTAATGCCCATACATTGCAACTCATTAAACCAAGCTAAATCACTAAGTTATGAGCTAAGCTATCAAAAGAGACCACAAGGAGAGCGATGTATGACTATGCGTATAGCGATAAATGGTTATGGCAGGATTGGCCGCAACGTTCTGCGCGCCCTTTATGAGTCAACCAACCACAAGGATCTGAAGATTGTTGCCATTAATGATCTGTGCGATCCACAGGTTAATGCTCATCTGACTGAGTACGACAGTGTGCACGGTAAATTCAGGCATGCGGTGCGGGCCACAGATCACTCACTGAGGGTGGCTGATGATGAGATTGATGTATTCCATGAAAAAGAGGCCTCCGCCCTGCCCTGGCGTGAGCTGAATATCGATCTGGTGTTTGAGTGCACCGGCCGCTATACCAGCCGCGACGCTGCGGAAGAGCACCTTAAGGCAGGTGCAAAACGGGTGCTGATCTCAGCGCCGGGTACCGATGCAGATGTCACGGTGGTTTTCGGTGTTAATCACCACACCCTTAAACCCGAACACCGGATTATCTCTAATGCTTCCTGTACCACCAACTGCCTTGCCCCCATGGCGAAGGTACTAAATGATACGTTCGGTATTGAAAGCGGCGTAATGACAACCATCCACGCTTATACCAATGATCAGCACCTGACTGATGCCTTTAGTGGCGACCTGTATCGCGCCAGAGCGGCGGCCACATCGATGATTCCAACCCGAACCGGCGCGGCTAAAGCGGTGGGACTGGTTCTGCCTGAGCTGAATGGCAAGCTCTCGGGGATGGCGGTCAGGGTGCCTACGGCGAATGTATCACTGGTAGATCTGAGTTTTATCCCGCACCGTCAGTGCAGTGCTGAAGAGATTAACGCACGGCTTCTGAAGGCCAGTCATGAAGAGTTCAGCGGCATCATAGGCTACAACGATAAGCCGCTGGTCTCGGTAGATTTTAACCATCATACCGAGTCATGTATCTTTGATGCGACCCAGACCATCTGCAGCGACAGGCTGATCAAAGTCTTCGCCTGGTATGACAACGAGTGGGGGTTTTCTAACCGAATGCTGGATACAGCAAGCTACATTGCCACGCTGTAAGTCTTTAAGAGGGGTTAGATCGGCTAATCTGGCAGCCCTGAAATGACTGTCAGATTAGCCTTCTGCTTTACTACGCCTCTACCGTTTCCTCAGTGACGGCTGGCTCAGTCTGCTTCTCAGTGGCCAGATCGATCATCACTGAGAAGTTTTTCATTGACTGCAGGTGAATGTAGATCATCTCCAGCTCACCGCTTTTGGCCAGTTCTGACAGTGTGTCGCCCGGCAGCGTATTAAGTTTGCCGCGGTTGATTCCTAAAAAGCCGGTGAGTGACATCTGCTTCCCTGTCTCAAGTGCCACCTTCGCCTGCATAGGCTCGAAGAGGTCCAGTTCCTTCAGTCTTTTTGTGAACGCCTGCGTTCTTTTAAAGTGTGCCTGGTACTCCTCAACAAATGAAAGAACACTCTTCAGGTATTGAGTTCTCTCCCCTTCGGCGTCGAACAGGCGCTCCCCCACACCCTCCTGGTTAAACCCTTCAAAGCTTTCATCAATGCAGAGCATTAATGTGCTTCCGTCATCCGTGGTTGAGAATACAAAAGGATAACGACGCACAAAGGCGGGTATATATTTAGCCTTCCAGTGCCCCTCCTCATCAACAAACATATTCCGTTCGTCTGACACACCCAGTATCGCTACAGGCAGTACCGCATCATCTGTCTGAGCAAAAACAACCGGGTATTCCTGTGCGGCGTTCGGAAACTCTACTGCCATTAAAGGAACAGAGTTTGTTGATCTGGCGTACTCATAATTGCTACCCACTTTCACAGACCAATCCCTGTGTTTGCTGCTGGAGACGGGTACTGCATTCGTATAGAACAACAATTGCTTACTCACGACATTCCCTCCGTGATTTATGCATTGGACTGACAAAACAGGGATGCGAAATTGATTCATTCAGACTGCTCTGCGCCCCTTTCCGTCGATAGCAAATGACCTCCGGGTGCGCCTTTTAGTCCAGGAAAATTCAGGATTCTCCCTGCCTGACCCTAGGTAACTATAGTTGAAGATTCGGTGCCGCGAGCAAAAATTAAAACAGTTGTTTATGCTTTTTTTATGAACATTATGCTATGGCATACTGGATTTTAATTATAAGGACACCCTTTGATTATTATTCATATAATCAGTAGGTTAAGTAATTATATTAACCATTTACATTAGTTATTTGTAAAGTTGATCTGGCACCTCACTCCACTGGGAATAGCCAGCCCCGGGTTGCTCATCTCAAGGCGGACGCCAAATGTATCACTGGCGGGATCTACAATTCTGTCCACTACTGCGACCGTCGCAGAGTGTGTGGTCGCACCCGGGTACTCGGGGAGTACGTTGGCGTTCATGGCTACCTTAATCTGGCCGAAATAATCTACCGGCACAATCAGCTCCACATTCAGGGGGTCTACCTCCGCAACCTGCAAGATGGGACGATTATCAACGGACTCACCCAGTGATATTTTCCGGTCTACGACAATACCGTTAATCGGGCTGCGAATAATCCGTCTTTCATATAACCGGCTGGCTCTGTCCAGTTCGATCTCTGCCACCTGCTGCCGGTGTAAGGCCTGCTGAAGCTGCAGCTGTGCTTTGGCTGAGGCGGTGCGGGCTTCGTCCAGTAACTGGGATGATATGGCCCGTCGCTCATGCAGCTCTCTGATTCTCGACAGTTCACGGTTGGCAAAACGGAGATCTTCCCGCTTTTCAGACACCTCTGCTTTCATATCAGCGCGCGCTCTGGCCAGTTTGACGGTCACCTCCTCAATATCAGCATCCAGATGCGCAATCTCCTGCCCCTGCTTAATCAGGTCTCCCCGGTCTACCAGAAGTGAGCGGATTACCCCTTGCTCGCGTGTACTGACGTCTGCCAGGGAGTGCGGCTTGATCAGGCAGTCAAAGCCTGCCAATGGCGGGGTATCCTGTGCCGGGGATAGCGTAGCTGAGAAGCCCGCGACGATAATAAAAATCCTGAGTGCTGTATGCATGATCACGGTCCTGTAACGGTTCCCTATTCCTGCTGCCCTGAGTAAGACAGCATATTCCCGAGGTGTTCATCTATACGCAGGAGCTCTTTGCGTATCTGTGCATGTCTGTGCTCCGCTACCCCCTGTGCCACCCGCGTGCAGAGTTTTCTCAAATGGCTGCGCGGACTCAGGGTATGTACCTGAAGCTGAAGTACCCACCGGGGGCTGAATTTCTGTACGATCTCATCCTCCAGAGATAGGATGTATTCATAGCTCCCCGGGTCCCCCTGACGTGCCGAGCGGCCAAACAACTGCCTGTCAATTCTGCTAGCCTCATGCTGCTCTGTGGCAATCACATGCAGCCCGCCCAGGGCACTGACGCTCTCTCCCAGATGTATATCTGTTCCGCGGCCAGCCATATTGGTGGCGACGGTGACCCGTCCCCGTTTACCGGCCTGGGCTATAATTTCGGCTTCTTCCAGATCTTGCCTGGCATTCAGAACGCTGTGGGGTACAGACAGCTCATCAAGTAGCTGGCTGAGCTGCTCTGATGCAGCGACCGAGCGTGTGCCGACCAGTACGGGACGCCCGACCTCCCTCATCTCATGAATGCGCGCTAAGATGGCGTTATATTTCCGGTCCAGATCGGGATAGACACGGCTTCCCAGGTTCTGCCTGAGTTGCGGCTTATGGGTGGGTATAACCAACGAGCCTAACCCATACACCGCACTTAATTCGCCGGTTATCTCCCGTGCGGTGCCGGTCATGCCGGAAAGGTGCAGGTAACGTCGGAAAAAGCGCTGATAACTGATCCGCGCCAGGGTTTCAGGCTGAGCGCTGATCTCACACCCCTCCTTCGCTTCAATTAACTGATGCAGCCCCTGCTCCCATGATCGATCCGGCATCAGGCGGCCGGTATACTCATCAATAATAAGTACTTTGCCATCCTGAACCAGATAATGCGTATCGCGGATAAAGAAATGCAGCGCACTCAATGCCTGCCTGATCAGGCTTTCACGGTGTCTTTGCCCGCGCCAGATGCCGCCCAGAGTTTCCCCGTAGCCCGCTATTTTGTCCTTGCCCTGCCGGGTGAGTTCAACCGCGCGCTCCTGCTGGATCAGCTTAAAGTCGCTGAGCGGTTCAAGCTCAGTGGCCATCTCCAGCGCCTGCTCGTAGATCTGGGGTTCTTTCCTGGTATCGCTGGGTCTGGAGATAATAAGCGGGGTGCGGGCCTCATCGACCAGTACAGAGTCTGCCTCGTCGACGATGGCAAAGCAGAGCCCTCTGAGCAGTATCTGCGACTGCTGTTTTCCGTCATTGCAGAGGCTGTCCAGCTCAAAACGCAGGGGACCACTGTTATGACCCATAACGATACGGTCTTTGAGGTAATCAAACACCAGTTGCTTATTGGTACAGTAAGTCACATCACTGGCATAAGCGGCGCGTCTCTGCTCCGGTGTCATGCCTTCACTGATCAGGCCCACAGAGAGGCCTAAGGCGCTGTAGACCGGGCGCATCCATTCGGAGTCCCGCTGTGCCAGATAGTCATTCACTGTGATGATATGCACCGGTATCCCGCTGAGCGCGGCGGTGCATGCCGGGAGGGTTGCGGTCAGGGTTTTACCTTCGCCGGTCTGCATCTCGGCGACGTGGCCATGGACCATGGCCCAGCCGCCCATCAGCTGGCTGTTAAAGTGACGCATCCCCAGTGTACGGTCTGCCACCTCCCTGATCAGTGCAAAGCAGTGCGCGATATGCTTATCAGTCATGCCCTCGATACTCAATGCCTCGCGTAACCTCTGGCGGGTTGCAATCAGCGCCTCATCACTGCACTGCTGCAGCCCCGGTGCATACCGGTCCACCTGATGGATAAAACGCTGAAATTGAGCGCTGTGCCGTGATGGCAGTAAGCGGGTGATGTTACTGATCACCTGCGCAGCAATCCGGTCCAGCCGGCCATGCTGGGCCGGTTGCCGTTGCGGGTAATGTCCCAGCACCATGCCGGGACGCAGGGAGGCGCTAGATTTCAAAACGGCTCAACAGCAGTTGTTTGAGCTGGCGATACCACTGAATTGCGAGTGGTTCGTAGCCATGGTCAAATCTGACATTTACACGTCCTCCAATGTTTCCGATCGTTTCAATATCCGGCAGCAGCAGGTCAAACTGGAAGAATCGTTCGAGGGTTTTCAGCCCCTCAGGATCGCTCAGATCTACCGGGAAATTACCGCCACCACTGCTGCCTAGCGCTGCGGAAGGCAGCTTAAAGATCCCCCCCGGTACTTCCCGGTCGATACTGGCAACCTGAGGCACACTACCGGCACTTTCGATCCAGGCATCGACCCTGAGGGTGTTATTGCGTACCAGACCAATCTGGTTCTGACTGACAATGGTGCGTATGCGAGTGGTCGTAGGCTCCAGTACATAGCCGATAATGTCTCCACGGTTCATAAATCGTCCCGGCATATCGATCGCTGAGGGAATAATAAACAGCCCGTTGGCTTTGCTATATACGGTCAGCGCTTCCAGCTTTTCATTAATGATGACCTGTTCAGCCCGGACACTTTCAATCTCTTTGCGGATCACTTCTGCCTGGGAGCGATTGGCAAACTGCATAGCCGTTAAACGCGCCTTCAGTTCACTGTGCTGTGCCTGCAGTAAACGGGAGCGAGCCTCCAGAAATGGGTCATGGGATTTCACCAGCGCCTGTCCCTGCTCCACCATGCTGTTTTCTAAGACCAGCAGTTCATCCACGAATCCATCCACCTGCATGCGCACATGGGAGCGCTCAGGTAGCCAGACAATGCCTTCTGTCAGGGTGCGCGAGGGCGCCGGTATAACAAACAAGGCTATAAACACCATGCCCAGGCCAGCCGCCGTCCGAGAGATCGCCTTATACCGCTTGTGTTTCAGCCTCGAATGGTTAATCAGGAAATCAAGCATCTTCAGCAGTGGCAGTATTAACTGTGTGCTGACGGCCCAGGCAGCCAGCAGAACTCCGATAAAGAACAGCTCGCCGGCGATAAACAGGATGATCACGAACATGATAAACATGCGGTACATAAAGGATGCGATGCCGTAGAACACCAGCCAGCCCCGCTCCCCTCGCTCTGCCGGTGAGGGTTTATCCTTCATCGAGAACAGGTAGCGCTGAGTCAGGTAGGCCAGATATTTTTTAGACCGGCTGGCGAGATTGGGCATTTCGATCAGGTCTGAAAAGATGTAATAGCCGTCGAAGCGAAGCAGCGGATTACCATTGAAAAACAGTGTGGAGATGCCGCCAATCAGCATCACATTAAATGCGATAGCCCTGACCGGGCCCGCCTCAACATTGAGCCAGACAAACATCGCAATCGACGCCAGAAACAGCTCCACCATAATGCCCGCCGCACTGACAATGACCCGCTTATAACGCTCGGGAAACGCGGTGGCAGAAGAGGCTTCAACATAGGGTATAGGCATCAATACCAGTAACATAATGCCCATCTCATGGACTTCACCGCCCCAGACTTTTGCGGCGTAGGCGTGACCCAGCTCATGCAGGGCTTTAACTGCCGGATAGATCAGCCAGAGGAGGAACAGATTATTGTAGGTGACGGCCTGATCGACCGCATTATCTGCCAGATCCGACCAGTGAATGCCTGCCTGCACTGCCGCTGCAATCACCAGCCCGAGCCAGAGCAGCAGGCCGGTCAGACTGAAAAAGGGCTTCACCAGAGATAAGGTGCGTGCCAGAAACCGGTCCGGGTCCCACAAAGGGAAGCGCAGCGCCAGCGGCGACATCAACCGCTGTTTCCATTTAACGTTCTGGTGACGCTGATGACGTTTAAACAGCTCTTCGCTGTCAGGGATAACGTCGGTTTGCAGAACGTTTGCCACATGCAGCTGGCTGAGAAACTGCATGGTCTCGTCCTGAGACGGCGCATCATCACCCAACTGTTTGCAGAGTAACTGCCAGATTTCATCAACGCTCCGGTTACCGTCCATCAGGCCAATGAAATGATAGGCCGCTGGTGTAAACCGATGATACTGTCCGGAGGACGGTTCTTTGATGATGTACCAGATCTGACCGCGGTAGTCATGGCGGTTAATCTGGGTGTGGCTGCGGATATGGGGCTTCAGGTCAGCAACCCGGTACCACATTGAGCTGTATAGGTTATCTGCCATTGTCCTATTCGCCTAGGGCCACCAGGACCAGAAGGTGAATCGAACCCACTCGGTCAATTCGTGGGTCCAGATCCAGATGAGTTTTCTGCGGTCAATATTTACTTTGCCGACCCCTTCCATACCGGGCCTCAACTGCTCTATATTGCCGTCGATATAAGCCTCCACCCTGAAATAGTTACGGCCATCTTCTGCGATCGCGACAGGCGTTTTCTTGACGATAACCATATCGATCAGCTGGTTGGGCATGCTGGCCAGCTTGAGGGCACCGCTCTGCCCTTTTTCTATCTGGGAATATTCCCGTTCATCCACTTTCAGTACGACCCGGTAACTGTTCAGAGGCGCCAGTTCAAACAGTACCTCTCCACGCTCCACCGGTGCGCCGAGCATCTGACTGAGGTCGCCACTGACAATCACACCGTCAAAGGGAGCCAGCACTTCGGTTCGCTCCAGCTGTGAATCGATCAGTGCGATCTGGCTGTCTGCCTGATCTTTCTGGGCGCGGAGTATTCGCATCCGTGCTCTGTCGCCATTGGCCAGGGCTTCCAGATACTCTCGCTGGCGCTGTTCTTTCTGGTTATTCCACTTAACCCGCTCCAGCTTCAGATCTTTATCCTCCATCGCAAAGAGCAGATCATCCTTGGTCACCACATCACCGGCACGGACGTTGGAATGAGAGATATACCCGGTAAATTTAGCGGTGATTGCGCGCTGTATTGAACCTTCAAGCGTGGCGTCCGCCGAGACCCTGTACTCACCATCGGCGACACTCAGAAACAGCGTCAGCAACAGCAGTGAGCTGATGATCAGCTTCAATCCGGTATGGCCTCCACCGACCAGCAACGGCATAGCATCAGTTACGGAATCCCAGAGTTTACTGCCGATCCAGCGATCATCGCGACGCCGGGCATCCAGCACCGGGCCGACCAGCAGTGCTACATAGCGACAGAAGTCCAGCTCCTCTTCCGTAAAGGGCTGCCCTTTGGCCCTGGCCAGTGTGAGGCTGCCTATCGGATCGCCCTCGCTGCCCATGGGGATTGTGCAGACATGTCCCAGGTTATCCTGTCGGGCCAGATCTTCATGTGCTTTAAGCGCTCTGGGAGTGGCCTCCTCAATGGCCGGATAAACCAGCAGCGCCTGCTGGTCCAGTGCTTCATCCATCGCTCTGGCGATCAGACGCATCAGATTATTTTTCTCTTCAAACTCTGCACTGTGAGAGAAGGCACTGAGTTGCACGTGCTGCCCTCGGAGAAAGCCAATGCCGACCCATTCGCAGTCCATGCAGGCAGTCATCTCGGTGACAAAGGCCGTGGCTGCGGCTTGAAACTTTTTCGATTCCAGGCTGACAGCCACCATCTCCAGAGCAAGTGCCAGACGTGATTTGGACGTAAGCGTGGTCTGGCGTACCAGCGATTCAAGCCAGGCTGATCCCCACTGCAACTGACGCATCACCTGACTCAGTTGTCGCTGATCACGCTCGGTTATCTCCAGCGCGACAACGCCGCAGAGCTGTTCATCTACCAGCAACGGATAGGCAATGGACGTATGTTGATTTGAGGATTTGCCAGCGCGGACGGAACCTTTGCGTTCACTCATGGCGAGCTCTGCCACCACGGTCATATCAAAACTGGCTTCGCTGTCACGGGGCCAGTGGGCAATCGGTGTGTAGGGCCCCTGTTCAGGCTCGCCCATGGCAACAACCGCCAGATGCACCCCATCGATTAACTGGCATTGCAGGCCAAGCCAGGTATTAACATAGGCCTCACGGGACGTGGTGCTGGTCAGTTTGGACCAGCTACCAGGGTCAAGAAAGGCATGTGGAATCCGAGTCGATTCTGTTTCACCTGAGTTGCCTTCCGCTGGCTGCTCTATGCGGTATTCGTCAGTTCCCACAATATAACCTTCCTTACTGGTTAACGCCGTAGATAAAGGTTAAGGGAGTTGAATGCCAAGCGCTGAATTCTGAAACATTGTTCAGTCCCCTAAAACTAAACAGAGAGGGTCATCGTTGCTAACCCGGCTGGCTGTATTCTGTATAGTTACTCCGTTGTAGGGAAAGTATAGACCCTGATTTTTCAGTTCTCAAAAACAAAACCCATCCAACCAAAAACAAATAAGTGCTTATTATTCAAATGGATCGATAGGTTTTGTTATGTTTTTTGTTATCCTCAATTTATTTATCTTTTTTCAATGAGGGAGCGACAGAGGTATGCCCCCACCCAACCATGGGCTTACCATTGGGATAAGCGCTCTCTTCCGACAGTACCCGATCATCGACTAACCACTCGCCATGGAACGGATCTACCGCGGGGTCAGCCGGATTATCCACGCTGTGATCATCCTGCTGGCTGAAATCGATATAGGGCAGTTCAGCCGCCTGTTGCGGATCAGGGCTATCAGCCGCTGGCTGCGGGTTGGCCAGCTCATCGCTGACGTACTGTTCTGCCCGCTGATGCGCCACCTCTTTCGCCGTCAGACTGCCCAGAGAGTGGATCTGCTCAAGTCCGGGGACATCCTCAGGCATCATCATATTCAGCAGCTGATGGCCGCTCAGCGCCAGGTGAGCCGTTTCCGTGCCAGCTAGCTGATCTGCCGCCAGGATGGTCATATGGAAAGGTTCCTCCCCGGCACCATCATGATGATGATCCACCGACAATCGGACCCCGACTTTGAGCTGTTCTGACATCAGTTCAGCATGATCTTCACTGTCATGGTCGAAGCCCAGCAGGTGTCCTATCTCATGTGATACCACACTGAGCAGGTCCATCGCCTGTGCGGCTTCACTGTCGCCGATTGCCCGCAGGCTGTCGCCGGCTATGCTGACAATGAACTCGCTGTCATCATCCGGCGATTCATCGATAAACCAGCCGAAACCAGCCGCGTTGTAGTCAATGATAATGCTGTCACCCTGAACCTCACCGAGGGTATTGCCCTCCAGATCGGCAATCTCTATCTGAATAGAATTCAGCACATCCAACTGGCTCTGCGTCAGCTCACCGGTTGCGATCCAGCGATCGATCGCTGCATCAACAATCGGTTCGAGATCCGCGTCAGTGACCACCTGGGCATCCCCTTTCTGCGGCGCGCTGTGCTGTGCTTCCATGCGATTATCATCGTCCAGGATGGTGATCACCGCTTCGTCATCTATCAGATCGATACCGGTTGGGTTACTGAAGATCACGCTGAAGGTTTCATCGCTTTCCCGGCTGCGATCACTGAGGATCCGCAGATTGAGGGTGGCGCTGGTCTGCCCTGCAGAGAAGATTAACGTACCGGATGCTGCCTGGTAATCGTTGTCAGCCAGTGTGGCTGTACCGTCCAGCGTGCTCCAGTCAACACTGACACTTTCACTCGCTGCAGATGAAAGATTCACGGTGAGGCTGAAGTTAGTGAATTTTTTATTGCCTTCAGTGATCGAGATATCATTGACGGAGAGCTCAGGGGTGACCGTGGCAGGCTGATCATCATTGATAATGGTCACCATGCCGGCACTGTTTCCGATTACAGCCCCTGTCGCATCAGACAGGTTGAGGGTGAAGAATTCATCCCCTTCGATCTGCGTATCGCCAAAGACCGTAATGGTCACTTCAGCGCTGGTTTCACCTGCGAGGAAGGTCAGTACTCCGTTGGAGGCCTGATAATCCCCGTCGGCTGTGCTCGCGGTTCCGTCCTGAGTACTGTAGTTAACCGTGACGGTATCTGTCAGCGCTTCAGAGAGGCTCACACTGAGGGTTGCGACTGTACTGCCGCTGTCACCCTCAACCCACTCAATGTCAGAGACGGAAAGCTGTGGCTGTGCGGGTTGCTCAAGTTCAGGTTCATCGGTGCGAACCACCAGATCATCGAACTGGCTACGGCCATTTTTGCTGATCAGACCGAAGCGGCCATCCAGCACATGCGCGTTAAAGGCATAATCTACCCGGGCAATATCATAGACTGAGCCCGCTTCGCTGAGAGTTGCAGTCACAGTCAGACCTTTGAAAGAGAGATCGATGTCATAATCCTGACCTGCCTGAACTCCGCCGTTGACTGCGTAAGATTCATCCACTACCCAGCCTGCTGACTCGGTGTGATGGCCCACAACCAGCGCACCGTTATCGGCATCCAGCGCAACAAATTTGAAGTCATTCTCGCCGTAATAGTCGAAGATAAAGCCGCCTTGATGTTCCGTATTCAGGGTTGCAGCCAGTTCCAGAACAGAACTCACATCAAAACCGTTACTCAAACCCAGATCGATCAGGCTGATCACCTGCGCATCCGCACCGGCTGTGCCACTGTAAACGCCGTTCGCCACACTCCAGTTGGCTGTATCAAGCGGTTCAAACATTAAGCCGGGGGTGCCGTTGAACGATTCACTGGCCTCAAAGGTGATCTCAGGTGGCAGTACCTGAACCGCTACATTATCGAAGGTGCCGCGGGCATTATCAGAACCGACACCCACCAGGCCGCTGTTCAGGCCGTAGACGAAGCCGTCAGGATCAACCCGTGGATCAAAGGTATGGGTAAAGTATTCGTTTCCGTTTACCACCAGAGTCGCCGTTGTGCCGTTGATCGCCAGCAACAGGTTGTAGTTGCGATCCGGTTTCACCTGAACCGGTGACTGCACATCCACAATCCAGCCGTCTGCGGTACGGCGTCCCATTTCGAACTTGTCATTAGACACGTTGATGCCAGCAAACTTGAAGTCTTCAGGCCCCTGATAATCGAAGATCAGGTACGCATTGGCTTTCCAGCCGCCGGTGGGTTTCTCGGTGCTCACCGTTGCGGTGATCTCAAAGTAGCCTGGCAGTACATCATCGATGTAGAAGACGCTGACCGCATCGCCCCCCAGAGAATCCGCAGAAACTGTCAGGCTGCCGGATTCCACTTCAAAGGTGCCACTGTCGGTGTAGAAGCCCTGCGACTGACTGTTCAGGCCATCATTGAAATCAGCACTGCGCAGCACATCGCGGCGTCCGCCCGGAATATTACCCGGCTGCGGATCGGTTGGACCACCGGTCTGATCTTGCCACAGACCATGATCTTTCTGGGTCACCATACCCATCTCGCCATAAGGTTCTGCTTGCAGATGGGCCACATTGCTGTAACGGCTGGTGGAGTTCTGTGTACCTATATCAGCAGTTCGGGTGATATCGACACCGTCGCTGGCGGCCTGAGCCCAGAGGAAGTCATACAGATGCGGCGGTACCTGACGGCTCACTGTAGCGATACCGAATGGGGAGAATGGCACGATATAGGAGTTATATTCGCCCACCCAGTCGATCAGGCGGTCACCACCGGTGTTACCGATCAGAATATCCAGACCGGCCCCCCCGTAGACACGGTCTTCATACAGCAGGTGGGTATCCGGCGCATCGTTAAGCGCACCAGTCTGATCATAGCTGCTGCCGGAACCGCCGGTAACATCATCGGCATTCATCAGGTCATTACCCCAGCCGCCATAGATATGGTCACGGCCGGTACCGCCCACGATCCAGTCATTACCCAGATCACCGAACAGCACATCGTCGCCGTCACTTTCGCGCGCCTGCATATCACCGATCGGCGTACCGTTCGGTGCAAAATCTACGTAGCCTTCGGTGGTTACGCCCTCGTTATCCATTGCATTGAGGAAATAATGTTTCAATGTATCAGGATCAATTGAGTCATCTTTCCAGACCGAATTATCCTGATTGAAAAGAATCAGGCGTCGTGGATCGTACTCATCGTAGAGATAGAACTCACCCAGCCGGCTCTGAACCGGTTTCGGCGCATTCCACGGATCGTTGTCATCCCCGAACAGCAATACATCACCCGGATTGTATGGGCGGCTGAAATCAATACGAATCAGGTAATCGATCTCCTGATTTTCGTTGATCACTGGCGCATAAGATTCATCCAGTGCTTCAGCACCGCTCATCGCATCATCACCGGCACCACCGTGGATAAAGTCTTTACCCAGTCCACCGAAGATGATGTCGTCGGCAAACAGCGGATTGTAATGCGGATCATCGATTCCCGGAGCCAGATCCATTGGCGTCAGATCGACCGATTTTTTCAGTTCATATTCAATATTGATGGTTTCGGTCTGTACCTGACCCGGGGTGTAGATATATTCATTCAGCACATTACCCTGACTGGTACGGGTATCCGGGTCACGCTCCAGCAGCAGCTCAACCCCGTACAGGACCTCTTCTCTGCCTTCAGTTGCGGTGTTACGGCTGGTAAAGATACGACCATCATCACCCAGAATACCGTCGATACCGGTACCGCCGGAGATCCAGTCAGAACCCCAGCCACCAATAATGTCGTCATCATCGGCATCACCGAAGGCGATATCGTTGCCACCACCAAGGTAGATAAAGTCATCGCCGGTACCACCATGAACCTCATCGTTACCGCCGATATCCACTTTTGCGTAGAGGCCGGTATGAACATCATCACCGAACATAGCGCGGAATTCAGAATCTTCAGGATCATCCAGCGAGAACAGCTCCGGTTTAAAGTCAGGGCCGCCCGGTGTGTAATCGAGCAGACGGACACCACGGACGATGATCCGTTCGTTGCCCCGGTCCTCGACACCCTCAACCGACTGATCGTAGGCGTATTCCAGATAATCCTCACCCAGAGTATTCACATCGATGCCATTCACCCCGACAAGGCGGATAATGTCGCCGTTATCGCCGACGATCGCATCAGAATCACGTGCGTGGCGGTTTTCATTCGCGGTGCTGTCAGTAAGCTGCGTCACATCGGCGTTGCTTTCAACATTAAAGCCGTTATTGCGATCGATCTGCGTACCGGCACCGCCGAAGATCATATCGCAGCCATCAGGGCGGTTATTTGCGCTGATCAGGCTGAAGTGGGTTGAGGAGCCCCCCACCAGGTCATCCTGACCCAGGCCGCCGAAGATGACGTCATTGCCGCCACCGCCTTCGATATAGTCCTCGCCATCGCTGGCCAGTTCGATATGGGCGATGACAGTCAGCGGGCCGACCGGGTCTTCCGCGCCCATCCGTTCACGGGCAGCACCAATATGGGCTTCGGCTGCTACGGCACTGTCGATGGAGCCATCCCCCTGAATCACATCGTTACCCAACTGGCCGAACAGGGTGTCATGCCCTGCGCCACCGGCGATGTAATCGTTACCGAAGCTGCCAACACCGGCTTCACCGGAATCGATCTCAAAGGTATGGTACTGTGCGTAATCGATTTCATACTCAGCCCACCACTGCGGTCCGTTCGGATCACGGTAATCACGCATCAGGCCATCCGTCAGCAACCGTCCGGCGGTTTCGCCACTCAGTGGTGTCTGACCTTCGCCATCACCGTAGGCGTAGAGTGGATCCACGCCATCCGGCAGATCCCGGTCGGTACGCGCATAGATCAGGGTACCGGCCAGTGTCTGGAAGCGCGCATTGAGGATATCGTCGAGCAGATTACCGTCAATGATCACGCCATCCTCCCCGGCCATGCGGGTCAGACTGACCATATCACCGAAGATCAGGTCATCACCTTCGCGCCCGTCCAGCATGTCGTGGCCAGATCCACCGATCAAGACATCGGCAATCGCGGTACCGTAGATAATGTCATCAGCACCGTTCTGTGGGTTCAGAGCATTGATCTGGAGGATAGTATTCAGCTCGGTGGTCTGAATTTTCTGCAGCAGTGGCAGAACGCCCGCTGGCAGTGGTACCAGTGCATCCAGATCCGGAGAGTTCGGATCATGTACAAACTGGATCACTTCACCGTGGTCACCAAAGATGATGTTCTGGCTGTCGGCGAGCTCGTTGTCGATGCCGTCTACACGACCATCGCCTTCCAGTGTGTCTCGTCCGGCGATCAGGTGATCGCTGACCGGATACGGTACACGGACCGGCGCAAAGGTCTGGTCACTGGAGCCCAGGGTTGGATTGATGGTGGGTGCGGGGTTGGTATCAACCGCTGTAATATCCAGCGCACGGGTAAAGATATTCACGTTGATACCGTTGTCGCCGTAGATATGGTCCACACCGCGCTGTCCGAGAATGGTGTCGTCACCGGAGCCGCCGGCAAGATGATCACCCGCCTGGCTACCGATTATCAGGTCATTCCCGGCACCGCCGTAGGCGGTAATACCCACGCTTGGCATGTCGGCGTCTGCGACACCGGCAAACAGCTGCGAAGCATCAATTATGTCATGACCGGCATAGGTGTAAGGGTTAGCCAGCGGGAAGACCCACTCGTTATCTTCATTTTCACCATCCGGCAGATGGGCAAACGGATCGAATGGTTTCTCGCCAAACTCCTGACCCAATCGATCGAAGGAGTGACCTGAATACCAGCTGCCGTCCTGACTGGTGTCACCGTAGATCACCAGCGGACTGTCAGGACCTGCACCGCCGCTGATGACAAAGTGATCGCCGCCTACCTCAGAACCGGTATCTGTGGTGATATCGATTCGGGTGATGGTGACAGTTTTCGATTCGAGTACACACTCATGGATCGCCGCACCCTGCAGGTACATCGCGCTCGCGGTTACTTCTGCAACGGTAAAGCCACCGGCTATACCCTCGATATAGATCACCTGACCTTCTTCAAAGCCATCCGTGATCCAGCTGCCGCCATCACTTCGTACCAGCCGATCAACAATCAGTTCGACCTCCTCGACTTCGGTAACGGTGGTTTCTGCGATAGAGAGGTGCAGATTGAGATCAACAACCGTGCCTTCACCAAAACCGGCACCGGAGAGGATCATGGCGGCACCCTGCCCCCAGGTGGCAAACTCGCCATCAGGTTTCAGTTCAGGGTCAGCATCGGCAAAGCCCAGAATTTCGCGGGTTTCACCCTCTGCGCCAACCTGTATCAGCTGTCCGATCTGATAGCCATCGTCCTGCCAGTCCCGACCATCGAGTCGGGTCAGAGTGTTAATCTCGCCATCTGTAGCGGTATGGTAGTCACCCACGGTTTCGACAAACAGGTTACCGCCACCGTGCAATACGGTCAGGCTGCCGTGTGGTCCCTGTACCCAGATCAGCTCCTCTGCAGACTGCTGGGTTTCCAGTTCTGCGCCGAGCACGGTCATGCTGTCGCCGTCGATCTCAAGAACCCGGTACTGCACGGCGTTATCGAAACCACCGAGCGAGATCAGATGACCTTCAAGGAAGCCATGCTCTTCCCAGTTGTCGCCATCCTGACGGGTGAGTACGCCGCCTTCGGCATTACCGGCGATATCCAGAGTCAGGGATTCGATCACCAATGCATCCACCGCAGTCAGGCGAACATCGCTGCTACCATCCAGCAGCGGTACCGGGGTGGCACCGGCCAGTACCAGAATGGAGTTATCGTTTGGATCGGTAATCTCAACGGTACCGACACCACCCGGCGCAGTAACAAACTGAGATGCATCCTGCACTTCTACCACAGTCCATGTACCTGAACCGTCAATAGTGACCGTCTGACCCGGCAGGAAGCCCTGTGCTTTCCAGTCATAACCGGCCAGGGTCAGGCTGCCGCCGCCCAAAAGATCAGGAGTGGATGTAAAGGCGTTTTCTGCGGAGACAAACGCGGTTGGATTGAGGGTACCGGTGACATCCAGACGGTCGTTACCTTCACCGAGCATCAGATTCAGCACTTCTATACTGCTTTCGGCGCTGTCGGTGGCGAAGCCTTCTGATCCCAGATTGATCTTACCGAAACTGATACCGCCCGGAATCACGATGTTACCGCCGCCACTGCCTTCACCAAAGGTTGGGCCACTGACCGGACCGAAGTCCAGATCATCCGCCATCCCGAAGCCCTGCAAAGTGGTTTCGGTGAGGATACCGCTGGTATCGGCTTTACTCGAATCGTTAAAGATATTCAGCACATCGATCTGCTGGCTTTCCGGTGGCTGAGCGCCAATGGCGATCAGGAAGTCGTCGGTTTCACCCGGCAGTTTAATACCGTTGGTCAGGGAGCGGTCTGCACCGGTAGGCCCTCCCTCGACTGCGAGCGGTCCGCGCAGTTTAGACAGCAGATGATTAGAAACCGGGAAGACTTTCACACCTTCTCGGGTTGGCGGAACGGTGTAGTCATCATCCGCCTGCAGCTCAATGGTCTGCATATCGTAGTAGTCGGTATCGGTAAAGGTGGCCAGCGGAGCAATCCGCACCACGGTCACGCTGTCAGCATCGCCGTCACCCAGCCAGGTGTCATCCAGATCGGATTCCACGCCGTCGATCATCACATGGATCAGCTGGAGTTTGCTGTCCTGAGCGTCGTTGTCGCCGCGGATCAGCTGTACTTTCGCTTCCACATCGGCTTCTACCCCATTCTGATCGCTGATACGCACCCACATGCCTTCAAGGAATCCTTCGGAGAGCCAGCCGGCTTGTTCGCCTTCAAGACTACGATCAAGGAACTGACCCGGGAAGAAGTCTGGGTTAGTCTCTTCACCAAAGCTGACTTCGCCGGAGTAGATAAAGGCTTCTGCCAGATCCGACAGCACCACCGGATCATCCGATTCGCCTGCGGTGGTCCAGCTGCCGGTCGCAGTAAGGGTCAGAGTCTGACCATCTTCAGAGACGGAAAGGACTTCATAGTCACCGTCGTTATCTGTGCTGCCTCCTACCCTGATGCTCTGGCCTGCTACCGGAATCAGATAATTCAGTGCGGTCGCATCCGGAGACTCACCTTCCTCAACCCAGCTGCCCAGCGCCGTAAGGGTGATGGTCAGCGCGTTGATTGACAGAATCTCGTAGTGGCCGTTATTCGCTGAGTAGCCGCCATTACCGCTGGCATCCACCTCGATAGTCTGGCCCACCGCAAAACCGTCAGCGCTGAAGTCGCCCGCTGCACGAGTCAGGGTCAGATTGGTACCATCATCATCAAAGGTAACCTGATCACTGAACAGTGCCTGCGGATCGTAACTGGCACCGTAGAAACCTTCATCAGCAAAGCTGCCAAGGTCAGAACCGGTGCCCCGGGTGATGGTCAGGTGGGTGCCATCATCACCGAAAATCAGCTGTCCGTTAAAGATCTGGTTGGCCTGCAGACCACCAATCGCGGCGTACTGTTCAGGCGTGATACTGACACCATCAATGGTGATTACATCCGCCAGTCCATCGGTGAGCACTGCTACCTGAACCTCGCCGCTTGGCGCACGGGTCAGACGCAGCTCGTAGCTGTCGGTCTCACCACTACCGGCCGGAATATCCCGGATCAGCTGTGTAGCACCGGCGCTTTCGATTACCACCGCTCCGGCGGTTTCGTTGTCGTAGACCTCAACATCGAGCAGTTGCAGGCCGGAACGCAGATTCGGGAAGATATAATCCGCATCGCTGGTTGCAGCGTTGCGCTCAAATTCCACCACGGCCAGTTGCAGATCTTCGCGCACATAATCGTCACGGGCTTCGATGCCGATATTAATCGGATCGTTCCAGTCCGGATCGGCAATGCCATCGATAAAGGTAAAGGTCGCCTGACCAATTATCACCCGGTCGTTGAGCTCGTCATACACCGGGTCAGTAAACAGTTCGAGGCGGCTGTCGTTATCCGGGTTGGTGAATTTAATCGCTTTATCAGCAAAATCATTCAGGACGATATCCACCAGAACCACACTGTTTGCTGCAGGCTGTTTAGCCAGCTGCAACTGGATCTGGTCGTTCAACTGGGTTGTTGCATCGCCTTCGATCACGATGGTCTGGCCGTCTACCAGACCGTTTTCATCAATCTCGGTAATCAGAACTCCCGGTGTATCATTGTCCTGCACCTGGACTTCAACATTGCGTACATCTGCCGCATCATAGATACCGACGTTGGAGATCACCGAGTGCTGGATTACCACAACCCGGTCACCCTCAGCGCGCAGATCATCCGGAGCAAAGACGTAAACCTCCTGTTCGAGATTCCAGTTGGTGTGGTCAAATCTGAGTACAACCGCCCGGTTATCAATCTGGACAGGTACTCCATCGATCATCACCGTACGCTGGAAGTCAGCATTGGTCACCAGCCCACCCGGATCATTGGTGGACAGCCAGATGCTGTCGCCCAGCGCATCAACCAGTGGATCGGGGTTCAGATCGTAAGGCTGGCCGGTTGATGGGTCGATAGTGCGCTCTTCCTGAGTGGAGCGTGCTGCGGATACGGTGACATACACTACCTCACCTGCGGCCAGCTCTTCCGACAGGCGCACAGTATAGAAATCACTGAACTGATCGGCTTCGATCAGCTCCTCTCTGACCAGAGTCTGGCCCGGACTGCTGTCACCGCCCGCCTCTTCATTGATGACAACCAGGCCTTCCAGCGCATTGGAGACGTTGTAATCGAAGCCATCCACGACCAGTCCGTTATAGAGCGGATCGTCAGAGGTCACCAGATGGTCAACCGCACCGGACACGCCCTCAAGCTCACGGGTGATAATGTCTTCTACCACATCACCGCCCACATTGATGGTATCGGAACCCAGACCACCGATGACCCGATAGGCCACGCCAAACGCGGTGGACTGAACGAAGAACTCGTCGTCGCCCTCAAGGCCATCCACCTCAACCACTTCTACAGTGGAGTACCGGACATTCAGGCCAGCGCCGTAGATACCGTCTTTGGTAATGACAATATCATCAGCGAACTCGGTACCCAGAATCACCAGCTTGTCGAATCCGGCACCGCCCTCAACAGACACCGGCGCATTGATGTTGTAGCGCACCTCATCCTGACCGCCACCAGCACGGATATCGGGTGCCTGAGACACGGAGAAGCCAAGGCCTATCTGCGGAGTGGCGACGCCCTCTTCATCCAGAACAATCACATCATCGGTCGGATCTTCGGTGAGCAGCAAGTCGAGGTAGTTAATACCGCCATCGCCGTTGACGTCGAAATCAGTCAGCAAGGCATCCAGCGCGGCGCCATTATCCAGATCGTCGAAGCTGATCACGCCATCCTGCAGGTCCTGCAGAATCTGCACGCCCGCATCCAGGTCGGCTTTATCGATGGTTCCGCTGTTGTCGAAGTCGAAATCTACAGTTGCAGACAGGGCGAAGGCGCGGACGATAAACAGATCGTTATCATCATCCCCTTCCAGTCGCAGCTCGGCCTGATTTGAATAGACCCGGAACTCATCATCACCGCTACCCCCCTGAGCCACTAACGGAGCTGTAGCGCCGGCAGAGAGCCAGCCGCGGGTGGTGGCGACCAGATCAGGGAACTGATCCTGTGCCAGCAGATTACCGTCGGCGGTATCGCGCTGGGCCCCGAAGATCTGGCCGATCTGGAACTGATCGTTACCTGCACCGCCATCGATGGAGGTGATCACGGTGGTATCGTCAACGAAGAAAGCATCATTACCGCCTCGACCCTCAACCAGCAGGCGCCCATTGAGGCCGGTGTCATAGTTGATCCGCTGCACTTCGTTGCTGTCTTCATTGTTCTGAACCACATCGCCGTATTCAGCCAGGTTACCATGCAGAATCGAGACATATCCCGGCCGGTCTGCGCTCTCATTCGGCAGGAATGCCGCCGCCCGCATCAGGAAGATATCATCGGTCTGATAGGCCTCGCCGCTGTTCGGATCGATGCCACTATCAGCACTGTCGTAACCGAAGATATTGAGCTCATCGACCCCGTCGAACTCGGCGCCGGTATCCAGCACGTTGATCACATAGTTGCGCTGATCGGTGCCATTACTGCCCAGTGAATACACTTCGTAGTAGTCGGTGCCGGCCTGACCATCCAGGGTCAGGGTATGTTCTGCCACCGTCACTGTATTAGGACCGGTTGTGGTCGCGGTATCCTGCAGGAAGTACACCCGCATCTGGTCTTCACCGTCGGCCACCAGAGATTCTATGTCCGCGCTGCCGTGCACCCGGGTTTTCGAGCCGAGGAAGATATAACCGTCATCCCCCTGACTGGTGCCACCGCTGGCACCGCTCAGGTCACCGAACTGGATAAAGTCAGCATCCGCATTACCCCAGATATTGGTGAGATAAACCGGCGCGGTATAGGTGGGTTCCGCGCTGCCTACCGGATCGCCTGCAGTCACATCCGCACCGGCGATAATCCGGCCGCGCAGCTCCATATGGGTGCCGTAGAACAGATCGGCGTTATTGTAGTCACCATAAATATCGATGTTCTCAGCGGCGAGAATCTCACTGTTCTGATGCAGGTCGACATTATCCCCCACACGCAGCAGGACGGATCCGCCCTCAGCAAAGATCTGACCATTCGGCACCACACGCAGTGCATCAGGATCAAGGCCCGGTAACCGGTTGTTACTTTCTGCAAAACGGGCCGTACCGGATTCAAGCAGGATCAGGTGTTCGTCCAGGTCGGCAGACTCACGTACGGTCAGGCGAATATCACCGGTGTAGCTGTGTGCCAGTACCAGTCGCAGGTCAGCGTCGGTTTCAGTCAGGTAGATATTGTCAGTGGCTTCCAGTCCCACATCGTCGGTGTTAGCTGCAGAGCCACGGCGGGAGTCGATTTCGACATCGTTTCCGCTGCTACCTATATCTGCCCCGCTGCCGTTAGCATCCAGATCGATGGTCTGTCCAAGCACGTTGGCAGCGTCATCACCCAGCCCGGCATTACGCGCATCACGGATGGAACCCTCGGTGGTGCGCAGCGAGATATCCTGGATGGTGTGAACGGTGTCCAGCTCAAGCGGTCCGGTCAGCTCATCGATATAGATGCCACCGTTAAATGGCGCATTAATATCGTAGGCGTTCAGTACCCCGGTGCCGTCGTTGCGGTCTACGTTGATCTCAAGATAATCACCGATCTGGCCGATGCCACCGAACAGCGGGTTGGGTGTCTCACCGGTGATTACACCGGAGTTGAGGGTGATATTCACACCGGAAACATCCACGGTGGTTGAGGCACCCGAGTCGGTATCCGCATCGATAATCCGGGCACCGGAGTTCAGGGTGACGTCATCCTCAGTGGAATGGATATGGCCGACCAACATATCGCCGGTCAGCTCATCGGCGATGATTTCACCATTGGTGGTGAGGAAGATCTGTGGCGTGCCATCCGGTGGTGAACCGCCGTTCCAGTCCACATCTGTATTGATAATGAAGTCGATGGTGGTATCAGGCGTCAGGTCAGCCACCACATTGGATCCATAAGGTGATCCGGTAATGGAAGTGGTCCGGTAGCTGCGGTTCTCTGCACCGGTATAGCCATCGCTGGTGCTGACATGACCGATATCGATATCATCGCCGGCACGCACTTCGGTGAAGGTATAGACGGAATCCACCTCAATATGACCGGTGCCGTATCCCCGGCGAACCCAGTTATAGAGTGATTCACCCACAACGTCCGGGCTGAAATGATCCCAGTACAGACCGGTACGATCGGGTAAATACAGACCGTAGGTAGCGACGTTGATGCCATCAATCACAGCCCAGTCATCACCGGCGCGGGAATCATTAATCACCACATCCACATCATCACCGGCGGTGATTCGGTGGAGGGTGATATCCAAGCTGTCGGTTTCTGCCGGATCCTGAGAGCGGTCATGCAGGGTAATATCCAGTACCGTATCGTCACCGGCATCCGCTTCAAAATGGATCTCCTGCAATGTTGCAGTGACATCATTGCTGGGAGCATGGACCACACGCACCAGCTCAACCATCAGCGGGGTACGGCCATCGCTGGCGTTCTGGTTACCGATGTCGCCACTGGCATCCACATCCAGGGTGTTGCTGCGAATCAGGCCCTCATCAAAGATGGCGGCAGGCAGAACGCCCTGCTGGACCACCAGATCCCGCTCATCCACCCGGATATCACCGCGTTGGTTTTCGATAACCGTATCACCGATGACGTTATCAATGCCGCCTAAGAGTATGATATCGCTGTCATTATTATCGCCAGCAATACGGTTTCTGATCTCAACCAGCGTGCGAGGGTACGTCAGGTCCAGATCGAATTCGAAGGTATCACCCGGGGTGACCGGATCCAGTGAAACATTATTCACGGAGGCAGGATTGAAACGAATATCATCAACGATGATATCAACCGCAGCTGAGCCATCGTGGGTATCGATATGGTTGATGACCAGATCGTATTCAGAGTCATTAATGATCCTGACGTCATCCCAGGTGCGCTGGCTTTCAACCAGACCGCTGTTACCCCAGATGATGCCGTCGGTACCGTTGACGTGGTTGGCATAGAAGGTCAGCAGGCCACCCTCATCGTAGATAATGTCATCCAGAATCACCTGATCATTCGCTGCACTCAGGGTATCCCCCACTTGTTTGCCGGTATTGGAACCCAGTAACACAATATTAGTGAGGGTGAGAATTACCCCGTTTTCATCGATTACCAGTTCTGGATTCGCTTCACCAAGCAGCACCACATGGGATTCCCAGAAGATATGGCGTCCGGGTGTTTTATAGACCGGGTCATTCGCTTCGATATCAACACTGAGGAAGTTAAAGCACACTTTGGCTTCGCCGGCACCGATACAGATTTTCAGGTCAGGCAGATTGGTTTCTGTGTCCGCATCGGCCGTGATGGTGGCGATATTTTCAGAATTGACGGTGACGTTCTTCGCTTTCAGGAAAGAGCCGTCACGGCCACTGTCCCGGGTTAGGCTGTTATAGGTGGTGCTGGCATTGGCATGCACATCCACCGGAATCGGGTTAAGAACCTCCAGCACGGCACTGATTGCACTGGCCAGCGCATTATCGTAATCATTGTATTTGGCGGTGGCGTCCGAATGCATCTGGGTGTTGTCGTGACGGGCCTCAACCAGAATATTTTCGTTACTGATAATGGAAGAACCATCATGCAGCAGGGTCTCAACCAGATCCCAGGAACTGATATGGGCGTCCGCTGTAGAATCGGCCACCGGATAGGCTTTGGTGTCGGATACCGTGGTTACATTGGCTGACCACTCGGTGACCAGGCCGCTGTTGTCGATGATCACATCGCCTGTGGTGTTATCAATGGTGCTCTGGCTACCGGCCCGGGAGGCGATCGCCACATTGTTAGCCTGGATATCCGAGTTCGCATTCAGAATCACCTGAGTCAGGGCCGGATCGTTGGCAGCACCGAGGGTGAGATTACCATCCGCATCAGCAAACCCGGCGATCGCGGTGGCGTCTGCATTTGCGATCACATCTGCGTTCAGTCCGGTGCGCGCTTCAACCAGTACGGTACGGTTGGCTTTGATGGTCGCATCAGAGCTGACAATGACATCGTAATTAACCACGATATCAGCATCCGCATCGGAGTCAGTGACCAGACCAAATGAACCATCGGTCTCTGCCAGTGCATAGAGTCGCTGCATGCTGGTCGCCAGTATTTCGACATCCTGCTGGGCAATAATCGAACCACTGCCAAGCTGCGTCAGCACGTGGCTGTCAGAGCTGACCGACGCATCAGTATTCCCGATCACAATACCGCCGGCCGCATTGTTGGTGGCGATCGCGCGGGCATCCGTGTCGGCACTGGCTTCAATGCTGACCCGGTTGCCGCGCAGAATATCGGAGTCGATCAGCGCCTGTACGGTCGGGTTAGACTGCGCGGTGGCATCAGTATTACCCACGGCGACCGCGCCGACACCAGAACCGGTGGAGTCTGCTTTGATCTCATTACCGCTGTGCACCGCGCTGAGGGATAACAGGTTACCGGATTCTACATAACCGCTACCGGTGATAACCTGAATGGTTGGGTTGGCTACTGCGAACGTATCCAGACCGTTAATATCGATTGCTGCACCACCAGCAGAATCGGCATCGGCTTTGGAGGTGGTATTGGACTGTGCAGAAAGCGTGACATTACCGGAGGCCGTGATATGACCGCTGCCAAACTCGGCTATCACGGTCGGATTCACGCGGGAAGTCGCTACGGAAGAATTGGCGCTGATAGCGCCGCCATCTGCGGCAGACACCACCGCAATGGCGGTATCCGTAGAAGATGCGGTCACCGTAACCGTAGAAGCGCCGGCCACACCGTAGGTGGTCGCTGCACCCTCGCTGTCGAGACCCGCCACCGTGGTACCGACACTGCCCAGCAGTTTCGCAGAGGTATCACCATAAATATTGGCGGTTGGACTGGAGCTGCTGACGGAGACAAAGCCGCCGCTCAGCACACCGGCATCCGCTTTGGCATAGTTACTGGAGTTCGCAGTTACCGTGACGGCAGACCCCGGAATAGTAATCAGTGCACCGGAACCGATGCTGGCGTCTGTATCGGCGCTGTTGGTGATTTCAGCCAGGGCATTGGCCCCACCGCCGGCAAACAGACCAATCGACAGCACATCGGAGGTCGCTCTGGCATCGTTATCTGATGTGGCTGTAACGCTCAAAAGACTGGCATCCACCACATCAGCGTTCATCTCTGCTTTAGTACCGCCACCGACTTTGGCCGTCGGGATGGAAACCCCTACTGCAACCAGACCACCACCGGCAGAATCCGCATCGGCAGTGGCATCATGATCGGAGGTCGCGGTAAAGGTGATGCTGCCATTGATATCTAGCACATTACTACCGTTACCCCCGGTGGCATTTACATCGGCGGCACTGGTGATTTCGGCATAGGCTGCGGCACCATTGACGGTAAATCCGCCCAGACCGGCGGTGACTACATCCGCATCGGCGGTATTATCACCATCCGCTTTCACCAGCAAAGAGGCGGCGGTCACGTCGCCATCCATATCGGCGATCACTGCCCCCCCAATTTCAGCTTTAGCCCCCACCAGAGACGCCGTAAACAGGCCCCCTGCCAGACTGAGCGCATTCGCCGTTGCCTTATTCTGATCGCCTTCCAGCAACGCCTGAACTTTGACAGCGCCGCTGGTCCAGATATCTGCGGTGGAGCCAACGCGGGCTTCAACATCCGCATCACTGCTGATAATCGCATTCGCCTGTGCACCATTACCACCCGCGAGGCTTACGGACCCCATAGTCACTGTGGCCAGCGCAATATTCTGGCCGGTAGCTTTCACATCCAGTGAGCCGGCTGCGGCATCGATTATCTGACCATCAAATTCAGCCAGCACGCCACCTCCGACGGTGGCGTCAGGTAGCATAACGGAGATGGAGACCAGACCCAGGGTAGCACTGTCGGCTACGCCCTCAGCTTTGTTATAGCCGGAGGCGATCACATCAATATTCGCAGCGGGAACGGAGAGTTGTGCCGTTGAGCCAACTTTTGCTTCAACATCCGCTTCAGCGGTAATGTCGGCAACCGCACTGGCAGCGGCCCCGGCGAACAGACCAAGGGAGATGGTCAGTGCATCCGCATCCGCATAGTTATTACCGGTTGCCAGCACATCCAGGGTATTAGCATCATTAACGTCACCGTCCATCTCAGCTATAACGGCACCCCCTACCCGGGCTGCCAGTTCACCGCCTGCCAGAGAGACCAGTCCACCGGATGCCAGATCTGAGCTGGCGCTGGCATCGTTATCACCGGTGGCTTCAACCTGCAGTGTGTTTACCGTAGTCAGCTCGGCGGTGTACGCGACGGAGGCAATCACATCCGCCGTATCGGTAATCTCTGCGACCACACCACTGCCTGCACCACCGAAGACACCAAAGCCACCGGCCAGGGTGTAGGCCTGAGCCAGATTACGACCTACTGCTTCGATGGTAATCGATGAGGAATCAGTGATATCACCCTCCACCTCAGCGATCACAGATCCGCCTACTGTGGCACCGGCAAACATCACAGAGACACCGGCCAGCGCTCCCCCTGCAGCACCGATGGCCAGGGCTGTCGCTTTGTTCATTTCACCCTGCAAACGGGCATCCACCACAACGGCACCTGTGGTTGCAACCGAAGCGGCCGTACCGAGGCGGGCTTCGACGTTGGCATCTTCTGTAATACTGGCGATCGCCTGAGCACCGGATGCACCGGCCAGAGAGATCGTAGCAACTGTTGTATTGGCATCTGCAATATTTTCACCCAGTGCTTTCACATCCAGTGTGGAAGCGGAAGAGCCGGTCATCTGTCCGTCAAACTGAGCCAGCACCCCCCCGGCGACATGCGCTTCAGGCAGCATCACTGAGATTGAAATGCCACCGACGCTACCGCCGACCGCGCTGCCGAGGGCTTCGTTATAGCCGGTGGCCAGCACATCAATATGGGCGAAGGGAGTATTAAACTGCGCGGTGGCTCCCACTGTCGCATTCACATCGGCATCGGCGGTAATCTCCGCTTTAGCGCTCGCACCGGCGCCGCTGAACAGACCCAGAGAGATCGCCAGTGCATCCGCATCGGCAAAGTTATTACCGGCCGCGAGCACATTGATGGTGTTGGCATCATTTACATCACCATCCATCTGTGCAGTCACCGCACCGCCCACACGGGCTACCAGTTCCCCGCCTGCAATCGAGACGGCGCCACCGGAGGCCAGATCAGAGGTGGCGATGGCATCATTATCGCCGGTTGCTTCTACGGTGAGGGTATTGGTTGTGGTCAGGTCTGCATTCTGGCCCACCAGAGCGATGACATCCGCCGTATGGGTGACTTCAGCAACGACACCGCTACCGGCGCCACCGAAGGCGCCAAAGCCGCCTGCCAGCGTATGTGCCAGCGCCAGATTACGACCTGCCGCTTCGATGGTAATGGAGGAGGACTGAGTCACATCGCCGTCGACTTCAGCCATCACCGAACCACCCACGGTAGCGCTGGCAAACATCACCGAAACGCCCGCCAGTGCACCGCCCGCACCACCGACAGCCAGTGCGGTGGCCTTGTTCATTTCACCCTGCAAACGGGCATCCACCACAACGGCACCTGTGGTCGCAACCGATGCCGCCGTACCGAGCCGTGCTTCTACATTGGCATCTTCGGTAATAGTGGCGATCGCTTGTGCACCGGAGACGCCGGCCAGAGAGATCGTAGCCACTGTTGTCGTGGTATCTGCAATATTTTCGCCCAGTGCTTTTACTTCCAGCGTGGAGGCCGCGGCGCCGGTCATCTGACCGTCAAACTGAGCCAGCACTCCGCCACCAACAATGGCCTCGGGCAGCATCACTGAGATCGACAGCCCACCCACACTACCGCCTACCGCGCTGCCCAGTGCTTCGTTATAGCCGGTGGCCAGCACATCGATATTGGCATCAGGGGTATTAAGCTGCGCGGTGGCTCCTACGGTTGCATTCACATCGGCATCGGATGTGATCTCTGCTTTAGCGCTGGCACCGGCGCCGCTGAACAGACCCAGCGAGATCGCCAGTGCGTCCGCATCAGCAAAGTTATTACCGGTCGCCAGCACGTTGATGGTATCGGCATCGTTTACAACACCATCCATCTCTGCGATCACCGCGCCACCGACACGAGCCACCAGTTCGCCACCGGCAATGCTGACGGCACCACCGGAGGCCAGATCTGAGGTGGCGATGGCATCATTATCGCCGGTTGCCTGAACGGTCAGCGTCGTGGTTGTGGTCAGCGATGCCGTATGACCGACCGAGGCGATGACATCCGCAAATTCAGTGATCTCAGCAACCACGCCGCTACCGGCACCGCCGAAGGCACCAAAGCCGCCTGCAAGAGTATTAGCCACGGCAAGGTTACGACCCTCTGCGAGAATATCGATCGCGAAAGCGCCGCTGATTTCACCGTCCACATCCGCGATAACAGAGCCTCCAACCTCAGCCGTAGCCAGCATCACGGAAACACCTGCCAGCGCGCCACCAACAGCACCCACGGCATTGGCTGTAGCCAGATTCATATTGCCCTGCAGACGGGCATCCACCAGAACGGTGCCAAAGGTGTCTACCAGACCAGCAGCGCCGATATGCGCCTGAACCTCGGCATCCGAAGTGATAACCGCATTAGCATTGGCTCCGGCTCCGCCCAGAAGGGAAATATTACCCACCAGTGTTTCGGCATTAGCCCAGTTATCACCCAGGGCTTCGACATTCAGTGATGCCACCTGAGCCAGGGTCTGGCCGCTGTACTCAGCCAGTACACCACCACCCACAATAGCTTCCGGAAGCATGACATTGATGGAGAGACCGCCAATACCACCGCCGGCTGCACTCGCCTGGGCTTCATTGGTTCCGGTGGCCAGCACATTGATATCTGCCCATAGCATGGTCAGTTCAGCGGTGGAACCGACTTTTGCCTGAACATCGGCATCCGCAGTGATCTCAGCGTAAGCATCAGCTCCCGAGCCACTGGCGATACCTACGGAGATTGCCAATGCATCCGCTGCGGCATAATTATCCCCGGTGGCGATCACATCCAGTGCTGTCGCATTGAACAGATCGCCATTCATCTCGGCAATCACTGCGCCCGCTACGGTAGCACCCAGTGCAGAGCCGGATACGGATACCGTACCCCCAGAGCCCGCGTCAGAGTTACTCAGGGCATCGTTATCGCCGGTCGCTGTGACCAGTACGGCACCTGAGGTGGTAATCGATGCATCGGCGCCGATACGTGCTACCACATCGGCAGTGTCAGTGACTTCAGAGACCGTGCCGGTACCAGATGCACCAAAGCCGAGACCGATGGCTACGGCCAGGGTATCAGCCTGCGCCAGATTACGACCATTCGCGGTGACAGTCACAGAATCAGAACCGATCACATTCGCATTCAGTTCAGCCCTGACACCGCCTTCAACATAGGCTTCGGCCAGCATCACAGCGAGACCACCTAACTGTCCCCCGGCGCCACCGAGTGCCTTGGCCAGCGCAGTATTCTGATCACCGATATGATGGGCATCTACCAGAATATGATCTGCCGTCAGGGTAACATCTGATCCCACAACCGCTTCCACATCCGCGGTTTCGTTGACAACCGCCAGCACATCAGCACCGGAACCACCGATACCCACAACCGAGAGGGAAAGCACCAGCGCTTCCGCTTCAGCCAGGTTAGATGCAGTAGCGACCACATCCACATCGCCGGCCTCCACACTGACTTCGCCATCCATACCGGCCACCGTCCTGCCACCCACTTCTGCGGTAGGCAGAGAGACATCCACGGCGAGCACGCCGAGGGTAATGGCAGAGCCGAGGGTATCAGCAACGGCGGTCCGGCTGGCTGTGGCATCCACCGACAGCGCGCCGGCCCCTGTAACAATCACTGAGGTTGCGGCACCCAGTGATGCCTCGCCGACCCGGGTACCGATAAAGGCTTCAGTATTGCTCAGCACCTGCGAAGTCGCACTGGTGACACTTACGGCAGCACCCGCCACATCCAGCGCGATGGTAATCGTTTCTGATGTAGCAACTTCAGTGCTGGCCGCGCTGACGGAAACCGAAGAGGCTGTCACGCTGCTGCTCTCGCCGATATAGGCCAGTGTATTACCCTCAATAATGGCTTCAGTCAGCGTCACCGCCACGGTAATACCGGCGCCCAGTCCGAAATTCAACGGTGCAGCTATCGCGGTAAAGGTTGAATTAGCATCAATGGTTAACGGGCCACCGGTGAGCATCAGGTTGGTGGTTCCGGCAGGAACCGTGCCCGCCCGTGCGCCGACATAGGCTTCTGTGGTGCGATCAATAGTGGCCGATACAATGGCCCCTGAGCCGGCACCACCCAAAGACAGCGCAACTGAGGTGACATCTGGCAGCGCGTTGGCGATGGAATCAGCAGTCACATCCATGGCCGCGGCAGTCACGTTCATAGTGCCATCCGCAAATGCCCGTGTGGCACCCCCGATGTTGGCGTTACCATTGACAACCGAGACACCGGCGGTGGTTGAAGCTGCAAGACCAAACGCCGTGGCATCGGCGGTATGTTCGCTGTCTGCATCGATCTGAACCAGATTACCCGCTGCGGTGAGCGTAGCATTGCGGGCGAAGGCTTCGACATCGCTGCTGATATCGGTCACAGCAGAGGCACCGGCACCCGCCAGACCTCCCAGAGCCACCGAGACAGATACCACAGAGCTGTTGGCTTCGATCGTCTGGATCGCATCCGCATCAATAATGATGGTACCGGAGCCCAGCGCGGTTACTGAGCTGTCTTCAACCGAAGCTGTAACGGTATTCGACAGGTAGTTTTCTGCCAGCGATACGCCGACCGAGGTGCCCAATGCACCCACGGAAACCGCAAAGGCGAGTACGTCTGCCTGAGCGTCTGAAATATCATGGGCCGCGATCTGAACATCGTCCGCCGATGTAATGACCGAACCGTTGCTGATCCGTGAATTCAGCGCCGCATTGGCGGTGTTACGGGCAAAGCCCCCTGCCCCTGCGCCGGAGAAGCCGATGGAGATAGAAACAGACACGGCAACCGAGGCGACAAAGGCATCCAGTACCGATTCAGACTGCGACAGCACATCGATCCGCCCGGTCTCGGAGGTCACCACCGAGTTATCGATCTCTGCACGGGTGACACTGGTACTGATGTTTTCAGAGGTGGCAGCAGAGACAGACACCGCAACCCCCACATAAGAACCGCTGACCGAGAGGGTTACAGCGGCCGCATCTGAGGTGACGGTGAGGTCATCAACTGCAGTGACCAAGACATCGTCACCGGCAGTGATGGCGTGAGCACCGCTGGCATCCTCAATATAGGCTTCAACCACGCCCTCTACGGTGTTCGAGGTCACCGCGGCGCTGATGCCTGCAGCAAGTGAGAAACTACCGGCGGCAGCCACGGTAACCGAAGCGGCGACACCCAGCACATTGACGGTGGCTTCCGATTCGGCATCTACCCGTAAGGTTCCTCCGATATCCACGGAGGAGTTTTCAATGGCTGAGCGGACCACTCCACTGTACGTATTACTGGCTACCGAAGTGGAAAGCCCGACAGAGATAGCCACAGCACCGGAAGCCCCCACAGAGACACTGGCCGCTACCACATCGGTATCGATATGGGTCAGATCATAGGCTCTCAGGGTCAGGTCGCCGGGTGCGTTAAAGTGGCTGTTGTCGGTCAGCAGAACTTCGGTCAGATTAGCGGTGTTGACGTCGGCGATAGAGACCCCCACCGCTGCCGATATGGCCGCATTACCGCTCGCAGACACGCCCAGCGCTGCACCCACAGACAGGGTGGTGATATCACTGTCGGTGGTTGCTGCGATCAGGGTTGGTCCGCCACCAGTCAGATCAACATCCGTACCAGCGATGACTGCACGCACCTGGGTATCGTAGTTTACGCTGGTGTCGGCCACTGCACCGGCCAGCGATACGGAGATATTACCGCTGGCACTGACGCTGGCGGCGGCTGCAACGGTCAGCGTATCCAGAAGCACACGGTCTTCAGCGCTGACGGAGAGTGTGACTGCATCGATATCACTGCCCTCAATACTGGCCGTGATACTGTTGCTCATATTACTTGCAACGGAAGCACCGCTACCGGCGCCGGACAAGCCGAAATTACCACCGACGGTGACTGAAAGCGCGGCAGATACACCGCTTGTAGTGACCCGTGCCCGATCCCCCCCCATAAAGGACTGAGCATTAACGGTGACATTATCCGCTTCGATTACAGAACCCTGAATACTGGCCAGGAGGCTATTGGAGACGTTAACCGTCGCCAGGCTCACCGATATTGAAACGTCAATCGCAGCGGTAGAGGATGCTGCTACGCCAATGGTGGCAGACACCACCAGTGTATCCACCTCACTGATATCGATCGCTTCAACCAGTACATTGTCAGCTGAAGTAACCGTAGAGGGGTTGATGACCGCTTCGGTGATTCCTCCCACATTCGCCACAGTTTCAACCACCGCAAAGCTGACGCCTACTGCTGCGGAAGAGCCCGCAGCCAGGGTCAGTGTTGCAGCCACAGACTGCGTCTCGATATCGGTATCATTAAAGGCCAGTACAGATACATTGTTCGGATTGGTCAGGGTTGAGCTGCGGAGGCTGGCAGAGGTCAGGGTATTCGCGTCGAGGGTAGCCAGTGTCACAGAACCCGCCACGCTCACCGCGGCAGTACCACTGACAGAAGCGCCAATGGAGGCGGCAACGGCCAGGGTATCGAGGCTTTGCTCATTGGTGGCCATCACTATCAGATCAGCCACATTATTCAGGGTTGAGGTGTCGACAGTGGCCTCAACCGTATTATTCAGCGTATTGGTAACCGAACTGCCGGAACCTGCGGCGCCGACACTGACGGTACCACCCCCTCCCACAGAGATGGAGGCTGCCACGGCATTGGCATCCACGCTGCCATCTGCCAGCGCGGTGACATTCACATCACCATTAGCCGTAATCAGGGAACCGTTTTCGATAGCGGCACGCAGATCTGTATTCACATCATTATCCGCGATGGACACGGCCATGGCAGCAGAGATAGCGGCACTGCCGCCGCTGCTGATCGCCAGTCCGGTGGAAGACGCCACCACGGTAGAGGTAATGGAGGAGCGGTCTTCAGCGTATACATCCACCCCGCTGCTACTGGTCACGTCGCTGTTGCTGATCCGGGCAGCCAGCGTATTATTCAGGGTATTCAATGAGGCCGCACCTGCGCCCGCACCGGTGATGGCAATATCACCGGCTGCCAGTGACAGACTGGCGGCAACACCGGTAGACAGAATGCTCATCTGGGTGTCTGTGGTGACATCCACGCCACCGGCAACCACCGTTGAATTAAGGATGCCAGCCTCAGTCGTGCCGCTGATATCGTTTGTCGCCAGTACCACGGATACACCCAGAGCAAAGGCTGCGGTACTGCCAATCGCCACGGATGCGGATGCAGAAACCACTTCAGAATCGAGCAGCGTGGTATCGGCTGCATCAACGGTAACCGCGCCAGTCGCTGTCACCGTACTGTTTTCAATCACTGCACGGGAGACGACGCTGTGCAGGTTATCTGCAACGGCACCAGCTCCGGCAACCGTACCGGCTATATCACCGGATGCGCCTACGGTAACGGCCACTGCAACCGTAGTTACCTGCATCTGCAGTGCGGAGTTGAGATCAATATCGACAAAACCACTGCTGGTCAGATCAGAATCCAGCCCCCCTGCAGTGACTGAAATACCGGCATCGTTCAGGGCAACGGCCGCTGAAGCATCCAGCCCGAATGCAATAGAACCACTGGTTGCGGTCACACCTACACCGACTGAGGTACTGATCGCGTCGATCAGTGTGGTGTTGGAAGCCGAAATCGTTACATTCGCGGCGTCGACAACTGAACCATGATCAATCACCGATTCAACGGCCCCGTTGACGGTGTTGGATACGACCGCAACGGTGACTGACGCACCCACGGCGATATTTCCGCTGCTGGCATTAACGCTGAGGCTGGCGGCCAGACCGAGAGTTTCTATGGTACCGGCCGAATCAGCCGAAAGAATCAGATCCCCTCCGGTCAGCAGATGGCTGTTGTCGATCTGGGCGCGGGTGGCCGTGGAAATCACATTATCCGCAGTCGCCCCTGTGACATTGAGGGTAATCGCACCGTCACTGCTACCTGTGACCGATGCGCTGGCGGCGGCCACATCCGCATAGATCTCAGCCGCATTGATCGCAGCAATCTCAGACAGGCCGGTTACCGTGGCATCACTGCCGTTGACCATGCCCGCCTCGATGCTGTTGGCAATGGTGTTTTGTGCACCGGCGCCACTGCCGGTGCCGCTGAGGGAGTAGGAACCGCTGATCGTGACGCTGATCGCCGCAGAGACCGCGATCGCATCGATAGTGCTATTGGATACCGCACTGATATCCATCGCTGAAGCGGTCAGGATAGAGTTCGAGATCAGCGCCCGGGTAGTATTGCTGATCTGGTTATTTGCGTTGGTGGCGGTAATATTCAGACCACCGGAACTGCCTGATCCACTCACGGCGGCATTGATGCTGGCGGCAACAATATCAGCGGTAATCGAAGTGTTGTCCTCGGCAGACAGGACCAGTGTTCCGGCCAGGTC
Source organism: Neptuniibacter halophilus (assembly GCF_030295765.1). NCBI lineage: Bacteria > Pseudomonadati > Pseudomonadota > Gammaproteobacteria > Oceanospirillales > Oceanospirillaceae > Neptuniibacter > Neptuniibacter halophilus. Next base: position 3,734,727 of record NZ_AP027292.1, read on the forward strand.
AACAACCGAACCACCTTCCACCATCGCCTCAACAGTACTTCCTATCTCATTGAATGCCAGGGAAACATCGGCCGAGAAGCTGGCTGATGTGCCGTTAGAAGATGAGCTGACCCCCACCGAAGCAGAAACGGCCACGGCTTCGATAACCGCATCTGAGAGTGCGGTGATATCCGCGCCCCCGGTCAGGCTGGTAACACTGATATCGTTAATGGCAGCACGCGCCAGATTGCTGATATCGTTGTCTGCCACCGCGACACCAATACTGCCGGATACGGAGGTATTGTCAGAGCTGATAGCAAGGCTGAAAGACGCGGCTGCCGCATCCGCCGTAATCAGAGACTGATCCGTAGCGGAGAGCAGAACCGGGCCATCGACGGTAACGCCAGCGCCGAGGTCTGCCGTATCCTCAATCTCCGCAATGGCGCTGTTGCTGATGGTATTGAAGGTCAGTGCACCGGTGGCTGAAGCGCTGATCGCATTGTTATCACTGGATTGTGTAACCGAGAGCGCCACGCCAAAGGACAGTGCATCTATCTCGGCTGCGGTTAAGGCGGTCAGGCTAAGTGAACCCGACCCGTTAACAGTAGTCGAGGACAGCAGCGCTTCACTGCTGACATCCACTTCGTTTACCGCAACAGAGACACCCAGACCGACACCGGCCTGTGCACCACTGCCACTGCCCACACTAATGGAAACGGCTGCAGAACCGGCAGTGGCTGTAATCAGGCTGGTATCACTGGCTATGAGGCTGATATCACCGGTTGCGTTAATTGTGCTTGGATTGATAATCGCCTGGTTCTGGCCGGTGATGTAGTTACCTGAGCCGGAACCTGCCAGTGCAAGCGCACTGCCATCATTAGCCAGGGCACCGGCGATACCGAGTGTAAAGGCGTTTACGGTGGAATCAGAGAGTGCAGCAACCGTCACATGGTCGGCACTGGCGTTGACGTTGCGTAATGCCGCCGTGGTCTCTTTCGTAATGACGTTTCTGGCGGCGGCTGCCCCTGCGGCCGCAGCCCCCAGATCACCGCCTCCCAGCGAGAGCGCCAGTGCGCCGGCACCTGCATCAGCATCGATCAGGCTGCTGTCGGTGGCGGTAACAGCGATATTACCATCGGTTGTGAGCGAAGCGGCGTTATTGATGCTGGCTTCGGTGGTTGCCAGGATAAAGTTACCGGAGCCGGAGCCCGCACCGGCCAGCGCATCAGAGTCATTGGCTACTGCCGCAGATCCGGCAATAGTCAGTGCTTTGATGCTGGACGCGTTTGTCGCCGCCAGACCGATACCGGCTGTTGCTTCAACCGTTGTATCCGTGATGCTCGCTTTGATGGTCTGAGTCACATCATTGACAGCGACCGAAGCCCCTACTGCACCGGCTGTGCTGCCACTGTTATCGTAAGCAAACGCGGCGCCACCGGAATCGGCTTTAATATCGGAATTATCCTCAGCACTCAGGCTCAGTGTACCGGTGGTGGACACTGTGCCACCCTCAATCTGTGCCAGCACTTCAGATTCAATCACATTCACGGTGACGCTACCGGCACCGGCAAAGGTAATGTTACTGGAGTTGTTATTGTTGCTGTTGCCGGATTTAACCGCACCGGCCACCGCAATGGTGAGGGTGTCACTCAGGGTAGCGCCTGAAGCAGACAGGCTGATACCGCCGTCATTTGCATTCAGCTCATTACTCCCCAGCGCCCGGGCCCAGACAGAATTGTCGATCACGTTGACCGACACTGAACCAGTAACACCGGCATCGGCACCGCTGGTGATCGCCAGACCACCGATAATATTGCTGATCCGGGTTTCATCGGCACCTCGCAGAAGAATCCCCTGAGCGGCTGCAGAACCGCTGTTATCGCCGTTAACGGTTGCCCCATTGCCCAGAATGGCATGGGTCTCGCCGTTCAGCACCGCAACGCCGACTGAGGCTGCAATCCCGACGTTGGTGCCACCATCATTGTCACCGTTCTGGTTGCCGCCGTTATCCTGTCCCAGTGAACCGGATGCAGCGATCGCCAGCAGGGTCATATCTTCAAAACTGGTGGCAGTGACAGCCAGGCCATGAATATTTTCGCTGCCCTGATTGCCGTCGTTATCAAATATACCGTCCCGGACATCCAGACCGGCGCCCTGCCCCAGCGCGCGGATCTCAGCACCGGAACCGATCACGGCATGAGTTCGGTCAATATCGACCAGCACGCCCACTGAAATGCCGACCGACGACCCGCTCATGGAAACGCCCAGGGTACCAGCATAGCTTTCAATGATGGTCTGGCTGTTGGCGGCGATCATGGCAGAACCAGTTGCATCGACCACGACATTACCGGCTTCAGGCGACTCTGCATCCGGGTCCTGCCCCAGAATCGCACGGGTATCAGTCAGGTTAACCAGTACATTCAGTCCACCTGCACCGGAGGTACTGTCACCCGCACCGATATTGGCGGTTAACTGGAATATCTCCTCACTGCCGTCCGCTTCCAGTATCAGGTCACCACCGGTGCTGATGCTGGTAGGTGACAGTGCATCATCGGAAGCCGCGATCAGAGCCTCGGTTGATTTGGTGATCACGGCCACACTCAGGCCAATCCCCACCCCGGTGGCATCCTTACTGGCTGCAAGCGCGCCGGCAAAGGTGGTCAGCTGGGTTGCATCCACTGCACTGACCAGAAGATTCTGTCCGGCGGTAATAGTGGCCCCGGCACCCACAGAGGCCTCAGTGTGGAGAATAAAGACATCAATCGCGGCAGAACCTGCACCGGCATCGCCACCGGAGCCGATGGCGGCACCCGCCACCAGTGTGGTGACATCGATGCCAGTTTCATTCAGTAGCGGCGCAACGATCTCCAGAGGGCTGACCGTGGCGTTAGCTTCCACTGAGACATTGCCGGCGGCCTCAACGGAGGTTCCTGCCCCCAGCCGTGCCCGGGTGGTGTTTTCAACCACGTTAACACCGATTGCGGCGCCGACACTGGTGCCGGAATCGGACAGCGTCAGGGCCCCGCCACCGGCGATGTTCTGTAATCCGATATCCTCACGGGCGGTTACGCTGATATCCGTTGCCGTGGCTGTCACAGTGGCAGAATCCGCCACCATCGCAGTGGTTTCACTGATAACAACATTGACCCCGACAGCACCGGCCACCGCGGTATTGTCATTCTCGCCTTTCTGAGTGGAACCACTACCGGCCAGTGAGAGCAGTTTAAAGTCGTTTGATTCGCCCTCGGTGGAACCGGCTTCGATACTGACTGAAGCCGCCGTCACATCGCTGTTACCGATACTGGCGGAGGTATCCAGCAGGCCCACGTTGACACTGATCGCGGCACCCACGGTAGTTTTGGCATCATCAGCAAAGGCCGTAGCGATCGCCTGTGTATCGGCATCGGCATCGCTCATCGCTTTTACGACCAGGTCACCACTGGCATCGATCACCACCCCATCAGCGATGGAGGCATTTACCTCCGGTGCCAGCACTGTGGCGCCGATTGCTGCGGCCACACGTACCGTGCCACCCCGGGTCTGCTGGGAACCCTGTGCTCCGGTACCACCCTGACCACCCGGGTCTGCGGTCTGGGATTCGGCGGTCGTATTCGCACTCTCTACCTGATCGCCGGCGGTCGGTGCTGTTACTGAAGTTCCCGCCCGGTTATTGGCAAAGTCGGTCTGATTACCGGTCTCTTCATCGGCAGTATTGCCGCCCTCTTCTTCGGATTTAGACCCTTCAGCGCTGGCTGTGGCAAGGGTGGTCGCTTCAATAGTGGACAGCGCTTCAACTGTTACATTGGCAACACCGCTGTTAAGGCTTCTGGCCAGCGATGCATTCGTATCGTCTTCAACCCATCCCATCGCAAAAGAGACACCGACGCCGGTATCGCCGCCATCGGTTTCCGCATCCGCTTCGGTGCGCTGGGTTTCCAGTGTGGCTGCGGTAATACTCAGATCACCCGTCAGCGTCAGCGCCGCGCCATTCGCATCAATCAGCGCTGAGCTGTCATTATTGGCGACAGCCACTGCCACAGCACCACCAAACGCCAGACCATCAGAGCCGGTCGCCTCTGCACCGGCTTTTGCCAGTGTATGCTGGGTATGATCACCGCTGGCATCCAGGGAAAGATTGGCAGCCTGACTGATATCGCCACCCAGCAGGGCGGCCTGTGTGTCATGGCTGCTGACATTCACCGCAACCGAAAGGCCGCCACCACTGCCACCGGATACCGGATCCCCCGGCAGAGCCCGGGCATCATTGCTGGTTCGTGCGGTGGCACTCACGGTCACATCACCGGTGCTATGGATATCAGTACCCGCACCGAGGCGAGCTTCTGTCAGTCCGCTTGACTCGTTGATGGCAACCGAACCGGCCACGCCGATATCGCCGCCGCTGGCACCGGAATTGGCCCGCGCAGCGGAGCTATGGGTTGCTTCAGTGATCTGATGATCGTCGCCACTGCCGGTACTGGTCAGCTCCAGCGCGTCACCCGCCAGTGCCTCTTCTCTTGATTCCGCCAGTTTCAGGCGGCCATTGCCTTCAATAATAGCGAAGTAGGTTTCACCGTCACTCAGCCCCCCAATATCACTGCCACCGCCATTGCTGTAGACCACCTCATCACCGGTGTTCAGGCCGATACTGTCGTCCAGATGCAGCTCATAGCGGTGTTCATCAGGATCAAATTCAAGACTGTCTTTACCATCGCGATCCAGACTGTGGGTATCGCCACTGCCCAGTGAGGTGAGATCGATTGCAGTACCAGCATCCGCATCTGCTTCCGATGCAGCCAGTTGGATTTTGCCGTCACCCAGATCGATTACATAGTATTTGGTGGTGCCGCCATCATCGGTGAGGCCACCGACACTGCTTCCCCCGCCGTTGCTGTAGCTGATTTCATCGCCGGTTTCCAGATCATCTATATCACCGACATAGATCGTCTCTGCATCCAGATCCACGCTTATCGGATCAGCCGGGGTGATATCAACGCTTCTTTCTGCCATTTCGGCGGAAAGAGTGACCTGGGAGGCGGTCACAGTGGCATGCTCAAGCAACGCCTGATTGCTGATGTCTGCCGTGCTCAGGGCCACGGCCACACCCACGCTGGTTCCGCCCTCTGTGGTGGTGGCGCTGCCATCCGCCTCAGACAGAGCATCGGCATTAGCTGCACTGGTGACGTTCACGCCACCGGCAACATTAAGGGTGATGGGGGTCAGATCGGTGCCGCCAACATAGGCGGAGGTATCCGTATCGCTGATATTAACGGAGATCGCGGCAGCCACACTGATGGTGCCTTCAGAGGTGGAGGCATCCGGGCTGGCATTGTCCCCCGAACCGTCTTCACTGTTGCCATCGGCAAAGGTGCGCTGGGAAGCGATCTGATCATTAACCCCGCTGTCATCGCCGCTGTCCTCAACACCGTCATCCTGTTCAGCCCCCTGCGCACCGGCTTTAGCGCTGGTACGAGAAGCGCTATACCCCTTGGCCATAAGCATCAAAGCCCCGGCCGCTGTGAGGTCACGCGCAATCAGCACGGCGGTGGTGTCATTGGCTGAAACCAGTGCCAGAGAGGCACCAATGGCGGCATCCGAACCTTCCACATCGCCTTCGGCATCGGCCGTTGTCCGGCTGTGCTGTTCGGCACTGAGTGTGAGATCACCACTGATATCCAGCAATGATCCTGCCTGCAGATTTGCGGCGGTGTCATTAAACGCGATGTTGAGCGCAACCACCGGGGTGATCGCGACGCCACCGGTCGCACCGGCCCGGGCCAGAACCCACTGGTCGTGGGTCGCTTCTGCCACCAGGGAGATATTGTCTGCACCTGTCACCGATGCGTTTTCGGCTAATTCAGATAGGGTGTCATTATCGCTGACATTCAGCGCTACCGACGCTCCGATGCCAACACTTTCGCCACCGGCGTTCTCCAGCGGCAAGGCCATGGCCCAGCTCTGAGTACTGGATTCGCTGTTCAGACTGAGGGAACTGTTGTTCAGCAGACTAATCTGGCTATCGGCTGCAATCTGTGCGGTGGTTTCCACATCCGCCAGATTAATCGCCAGAGAACCCGCCACGCCAACATCCCCGCCACTGGCACCGGATACCGATGCTGCCGCAGTACGATGGAAAGATTCGGTCAGGCTATGGTTATCGCCACTGCCACTCCCGCTGATCTCGACTGCATCACCCGCCAGAGCCGCCTCACGGGATTCAGCCAGTTTGATGTCTTCGCCGACAATCAGGTAGTAGGTTTCGCCGTCAGTCAGTCCGGTAATATCCGTGCCACCGCCGTTATGGTAGACCACTTCATCACCGGTGATATATCCCTGGGGCAGATCGAATGTCAGCTCATATTGCGGGTTGAACTTGATATCTTCTTCCCCTGCGCGCTCCAGGGTATGCTGAGTCCCCTCACCCAGGGAGGTGAGATCAATGGCCACGCCATTGTTGGCGTCGGTCTCATTCAGGGCCAGCTTATATTTTCCATCACCGGCATCAATCAGGTAGTAGGTGGTGTCATCAGTTAAGCCACCGATAGCGCTGCCTTCGTCGTCCTGCTGATAGGTCACTTCATCAGCGGTTTCCAGCCCTTCAACCCCCTCAAGTAACAGGGTATCGGCAGCCAGATCAACCACCGTATCTGAACTGATATCACTGCTGCGTTCGGCCATCAGAGCATTCACGGTAACGCCGTCAGCAGTCAGCGTCGCCCCGGTATCAACCAGTGTCTCATCCCCCACCGAGGCGAGGTTGAGGGTTTCCGACCGGTTGAGGGATACGGCAGCGCCGACGCTTACCCCGCCGTCTGAGGAGGTTGCACTGGCATCGGCCAGTGCTGCAGCATCGCTGTTCGCACGGGACATTACCGAGGCCGCCCCGGCCGCGGTCACCAGAGTGCCGTCGGCAATCTGCGCAGCACTGCGGGCATCACCCAGGTTAACCGAGATCGCCGCTGCGACGCTGACACTGCCGTCGGAGCTGGAGGCATCCGGGGACTCTGAGCTGTCAGTCGCGCCTGAATCGGTCCGGCTGGCCGCCTGAGTATTGGCAAAATCCAGCTGCTGCTGGTTCTGATCGTTCACCCCGTCAGGATTGGAGCCATCATCCTCTTCCGCCCCTGCAGCACTGGCCTGGGCCAGCGACCGACTGGCCGTAGCGCTCTGCGCCAGTAGCATCACACTGCCGCCGGTAGAGATTGCATCACGCAGGATTTCTGCCTGTACGCTATCCTCGGCAATGGTCAGCGCCAGGGATGCACCGAACCCGACGGAATCACCTTTAACATCACCCGCCGCGCGGGTTGAAGTTACACTGGTGTGATCGGCTGTGAGTGACAGGTCACCGGCCAGTGTCAGGGTGTTACTGCCCGCCGCAACTTCAGCCTGAGTGGTATTCCGGGCGATGGAGATCGCCACCACGGGGGTCAGTGCTGTACCGCCCGCAGCGCCGCCGATCGCCTGTGTATCCATGAAGTAGGTGCCGGTTGCATTCACATCCACACCGGCCACGTTAGTCAGCAGTGCATCTTCGACTGCGGCCCGGGTCAGGATATCGGAGATATTGACTGCGACTGAGGCCCCTAAACCGGTGCCTTCGCCGCTGTTGCCGTCTGCGTCATCCGTATCATTGCTGTCACCGTCACCCTCAACGTCTGCTTTGGCCAGTACATTTGCTTTGACAGCCGCGAGCGCATTCAGGCTGAGATCGGTATTGCCCAGATCAAGGGTCGCTCCGGATTCAACCGTCGCCTCTACCCGTGCCGTTACTGCGTTAACCGCCAGTGATCCCGCAACGCCCAGACTACCGCCCCCGGAGCCTGATTCCGCTTCGGCTTCAAAGCTCTGATCAGCATCCAGTGTGGCATTTACGGAGATCGCATCCGCTGAGAAACTGCCAGCACCGTCCAGGTACGCCAGGCTGTCTACGGTTGCGATATTCAGCGCCACAGCAATCCCTACGCCCGGTGCTGCGTTGCCTGTATTTGAGCCATCGGCGGTTGCGGTAACGGTGTCGTTAGAGGTCGCCTGTACATCAATATTGGCATCCGTGAGTGAGGTATCGGTGGTAATGCTGCCGCTGGTCGCGATATAAGCGGCGGTTAGGTTATCAACCAGAGTGAGGGCCAGCGCGCCTGCAAAATCCACATCGCCTTCAGCGGTGCTGGCACGATCTGAATTGTCACCATCATTGTTCGGGTCCTGAAGTGCACCTTCGGTCTGGTTACCCCCACTGGTGTTGGCCTCTGCGCCACCCTGGGTTGAGGTCGCACGGGTGTGTATCTGATTATTGGTCAGGGCACTGATATTGATCCGCTCTGCGGTTGAACCCAGAATTGATGATGCACCATCAATAAAGGCCTGGGTGTCGGTAAATACCAGCGCCATCGCCAGCGTTGCACCGGAGGTGCCAAGGGTGCCATCGGTTTCGCTGTGAACGTTAATATCGGTGGAAGCGATCAGGTCCACATCGCCGCTGATGTTTAATGTACTGGCACCTGAAACATGGGCTTTAGCCACCGAGTCCACAACCACCAGAGAGATGGCTGCATCCGCTTCACTGTCGTTATCGCCAGCAGTGGCGGCATCGGTCTGATCACTGCTGACGTCTGAGGTGGCTTCTACCATCAGGCTGTTCGCGGTGATATCAGAGTCCAGAATAGACACTTCCGCACGTGCTCTGGCGTATACACCAACGCCCTCGAAGCCTGCACCGAGCAGATCAGCAGGGACCGCATTAACAGGGGAGGACGCCTGTGCTCTTAAAACAACAGCCGCACCACTGACAACCGCAGACGAGAGGTCAATGATGGCGCTGGGGTCGGAGAAATAGAGGCCGCTCAGATCGACAGGCAGTTCAATATCTTCCAGTGCATCAAGCGGCCCGGTAAATTCGTTATAGAGATCGGCAACGGATTCGATAACCCCTGCATCGCTCGCGGTTGCGGTCAGGGTAATGTCACCGGCGGTTAAGGTACCGCTGACGATGATCTCTTCTGCATTGACGTTCAGGTCGACACTGCCCAGATCCAGATTGGTCAGGGTAATAGTGTCCTGCCCGTCTCCGCCGTTGATGGTTAGTGAGTTAAGCGGAGTCAGGAAAGTGGTGTCTTCGAAGGTACTGCCCGATAGCGTATATTGTCCGGGATTAAGACCGTCACTTAACTGTGCATCATGGTCATCTCCGGCAGTCAGATCAAAGACGACATCAGACAGCGTACCTAATGCGGTAATGGGTTCCAGGCCGACGTAGGTGATCAGGTTGCCATCCAGATCAACCGTACCGGAGTCAGGGCCTGTCGGTGTGAAAATAGCTGAAGTGTAATCACCGCCCTCGATCACCAGAGAATCAAAACCACCCTCGCCGCCGTCGATCACGCCACTTAATCTGCCACTGGCCGTGAAAGTAAAGGTGTCTTCGTTATCAGCAGAACCGGTCAGATTCTCGACATTGCTGAACATCAGATTGCTGTTCAGGCTACCCGCATTCAATCCGTCTACGCGCCATTCACTGTTTTCCGCAGGTCCAATCAATGTGTCATTACCTGTTCCGCCTTCAAAACTAATAACCAGGCCAGGTGCATCAGACAGGTTGAAATCCAGGGACAGACTGTCATCCAGATCAGAACCGGTAATCACCACATCACCGACTTCACTGAGCAGACGCTCAGCCAGCAGCACCGGCGTCTCACCGGTGGTATCGAACAGTTGTAAAATCGGCGGCGTGGCCAGTTCTTCAAACAGCTTTAACGAAAGGTCAGTTGCGGTGTCCGGATCTGCGACAAATGAAAGAGGATCGGCTGAAAGTAATAAGCGTGGCTCTACCGGTTCACAGATGATACGACCTACCACTTTTGAAGTAGGATTTTTGATGAATTGGGGCCGAGCAGTGGTGTCCCGCATGGGGGACTGATGCCGGAACAGCCTGCCACAGAAAGCGCTGCACCGGTCTTTCCAGCTCCGTCTGGTATCCTGCGTTGCCTGTGCACTTCGACCCGCGAATGGAAATGCCATTTTCAACTCTCCTTCGGTCAGGAAAGATCCATGATTGAATGATTCCTTCAACAATGGGTTAAAGAGGGCAATTTCCGTACCACCACTTTTAAATCAGAGGGTTAGATCCCTTTTGACAGTCAAAAGCGGCATAAAGAGCCCCGGTTAGGGCTAAATAGCCTCAGGCCTGTAACACAAATGAACACCTGTCAGGCCTGAAATAATTAAACGTATGTTTTACAACGAGATTTCCTAAATTCATGACTGTCCCATAAATAGGAATCCAACGTTTAGTCATTATAAAACAAGGGGTTAAATAGATAAGGCTGCAAAAACGCCAGCCCACCTGGAAAGCATTTACTTTATTGACAGTGACGGGTTTGCCAACAATGCTTAGTCCTGCAAGCCAATTTCGACCTGCTTAACTTAACGCCCTAACCGGTTAGGCGGGTTGAGAACACTGTGTATTTTTACTGTTACTCGTTGTTGTATCACCTGCCAGCTCGGGTAAAAGCCTCAGGGATGAGAGTGCAGTACAGACAGGATCAGTTCTCATGGACAAACAACTTGTAAATGATGCTTATGATTATCAGCCTGTAGCTGAGCCCGCTTCATCAATCTCAGCTGCGGGAGGGATGAAAGACGCCCACATTATCTATTTCAGACCCAAAGTATCAGACGATCTGGCCACCCCCGATCTGGAGAATGTGCATGTCATGAATAATCATGTCCATGCCGCGACAGATGCCCAGCACGCCATCCAGTTAATCGCCTCAAAAAAGTTTCAGTTAGGCATTGCGGCCTGTCACTTCCTGGATGACCGGATTCTGGATGAACTTAAACAAATATTTACCCGGGATGAGAGCATCCTCTGGATTCTGTTGCTGCCCAAGGCTTTTGTTGACAACCCCAGGGTCGCGTCCCTTATCTCACATTACTGCTTCGATTATCATACCTACCCGGTGGAGATTGAGCGTCTGGGGATTATCCTCGGCCACGCACTGGGCATGACCCGGTTGCGAAATAAAACCGCCGGGGCCATCCCTAAAGCCACCCAGACACGCCTTATCGGCAAAAGCCCGGCCTTTAAAAAGATCCTGATGAAATGCGCCAAAGCGGCACAGGTGGACGCCCCGGCTCTGCTGATCGGCGAAAGTGGTACAGGTAAAGAGCTGCTCGCCAACTATATCCATGACCACTCCGCTCGCGCAGATAAACCCTTTATTGCCGTTAACTGTGCAGCCTTGCCTGCCAGCCTGATTCAGTCAGAACTTTTCGGGCATGAAAAAGGCGCGTTTACCGGGGCCAACAGTCGCCGGATTGGACGGTTTGAGGAAGCTCACGAAAGTACCATCTTCCTCGATGAGATAGGTGACCTACCCCTCGATATGCAGGTCATTCTGCTTCGCTTTCTGGAAACCAAAACCATAGAACGCCTGGGCAGTACGCAAACCATTCAGGCCAATGCACGGGTCATTGCCGCCACCCATGTCAATCTGGAACAGGCGGTTAAAGAGGGGCGCTTCCGTGAGGACCTATACTACCGGTTGAATGTTCTGCCGCTGGATGTCCCGAACCTGCAAACCCGGGGTGCGCAGGATATCAAACAACTGGCGGAATTCTATCTCAATCGCTATACAAGAGAAAATGACCTCAAGAAAAAGAAATTCAGCAGCACGACCCTGCAGTTGATGGGTCAGCATGACTGGTCCGGGAATATTCGTGAACTGATTAACCGGGTCTGTAATGCGGCCATTATGTCTGACAGTATGATCATTACGCCTCAGGATATGGGGCTTGATCGACGTGAGGGGGAACGGCGCCTGATGCCTCTGGCAGAAGCCAGAAACCGGGCAGAGAAAGCAGCTATTCTCAACGCACTCACCCACTGCAACAATAATGTCTCACGAGCTGCGGCTATTCTGGAGACCTCACGCTCATCACTCTATCGCCTGCTGGAAAAGTACGATATTACACCTTGATCAGGCGGTTGGCGGTTATACGCTTCCGGGATTGGCTGCGAAAACGGTCTTGAATCACTGGACCACCAGTCCCAGACCAAATCGGTACTGGTTGAGCTGGGCGATCTTGAATCCCCTAACGCCTGATCAGTCAGCACATTTATTAAGGCTGCTGGCCACCAGCTACGCAGGCTTTCCATCGGCCATCCGCGTATCAAGCATAGATGATATTAGTCTGAACACTCTTCGCCAGCAGGCGCCCGTCCGGGCCCCAGATCTCAGCATTCGAAGAGCTGATACCCTGTTCGCCAAAGTTTACCTTAGCGTGATAACCAAGATACTCCTGCGGATCCAACGGCTCAGGGAAATGGGCGAAATGAATGCTCCAGCTTATCGTCGACAGCGGCTGAAAGCCGACATAATGTGGGCTGGCAGTAGGTGGCCAGGCATCGATCATGCATACCAGATGCGCGTAACTGATTTGCTCAGGCGGCTCACGAAAACGTACCCAGCCGCCCAGCTCCGGTACCTGCTGGCCACTGAACGGAATACCGGCGGTAGCAACCCGACCATCAAAGTGATTAAAGAAATTTGGCAACCCCTCTCCGGCTATCGGCATCGACGCTTCCGGCTGCTTCAGCCTGGGGGCACTGAACGTGTCAATTTTTACGGCGGAATCCAATGGCAGCACATAGTCGGCCCGCGCCACAGCACGCACTTTTCCCTCCTGAATAATCCGGGCACTCTTCACTGTCAGTGTTTTACCATTCGCCAACGTTTCCACTTCAATCTCATAGGGTTTCATGGATTCAAGCGGGCGAACAAACCCAACCTCAAAATTACGCAGAATCCGCTGCGGATCAGTATCTTTCGTGGTTGCATGACAGAGTATCGCGCCCGTCAGCCCGCCAAAGGTTGTCCGGCCCTGCCCCCATGATGCCGGGATCAGCATAGGCTCACCGCTATCAATCGAGCTCAGGATTTCATCAATGTTCATCAGGCATCCCCCTTAATATGCTTACGTATATTTCGCATACGTAATAAATAGCCAAATTTTTTATGCTAAAGCGTTCTCAATAACTCACGCAGTGTTTCTGCCTGCTCTGCGCTAAGGTGAGAGAGAAACTGTTCGTTTGCCGGACGAACCCGGCTGTACACCTCAGCAGCCAGCTTTTCGCCCTCCTGCGTCAGGCTGATCATTATCGCTCTGCGGTCATCAGCTTTGGGCTGGCGATTTAAAATACCCGTCGCTTCCAGTCGATCCAGTAATCCTGTCATGGTGGCATTATCGATTGCGACCTGCTGACTCAGCTCACTGGCGGTAATGCGGCCACTGACATAGAGAAAATTAAGTAACTTACCCTGTACGGCTGTAATGCCGAGATCAGCCGTTGCCTCTTTCCAGCAGCGCACTCCCGCTTTCGAGGCTTTTGCCAGCAGGTGAAAAATGCAGTCCTGAGGGTTCATTGTGTTATCCATAAAGCCGAGTCTAACGAAGTTTTATTTTGCATACAAAATATTTTTTACGCTCAGTTATCGATCATTACCCGGCATGTAATCGGCACTCCACTAGTGCACATATTAGTGCTTACAGCTATATTTTCAGTGGGTAGTATTGGAAAAATCATAGAGAATCCGCTTATAAAAAACACAGCTAATTTTAAATAATAATCTTCAAAATCAGCGGATTGGGATATCAATCTAATAATTAATTTAAATAAAAACGGGAGCAATGCCCCCGTTCATTCAGGCTCAGGCTACAACCTCTTCAAGCTCGACCAGAGTCGGATAATCGTTATACCCTGCCGCTCCCTGAGAGTAGAACGTGGCAGGATCTGCTTCGTTCAATTCAGCACCTTCACGGAGGCGTTCCGGCAGATCAGGGTTGGCGATAAAGGGCACACCAAACGCGATGGCGTCAGCCTCTCCTGAGTTGATCGCGGTATAAGCCTCTTCCGTGTTATAGCCCATATTCAGAATCAGGTTTCCAAAATAATGCGCCCGCACCGGCGAGATAACGTCCGCCTGCTGTTCACCAAGAAAATCTGCACGCATCAGGTGAAGGTAGGCCAGATTGTAATCATTCAGACGTTTCGCCAGCCAGGTTGCCAGTGCCACCGGGTCGCTGTCTTTCATACTGTTAAAACTATTGAGCGGCGATATACGTACCCCCACCCGTTCATCGCCCCATACAGCGACAACCGCATCAATCACTTCCAACAGAAGGCGGGCACGGTTCTCTATTGGGCCACCGTATGGGCCTTCACGGCGGTTAGCACCATCCCGTAAAAACTCATCCAGCAGGTAACCATTGGCACCGTGCACTTCTACTCCATCAAACCCTGCGCACTGAGCATTCTCTGCTGCAACTCTGAACCCCTCTACAATGGCGGGAATCTCCTCATCCTTTAATTCTCGCGGTACCGTATAGGCCTTTTTACCTTCCGGTGTATGCACCTCATCATTAGTAATGGCTATTGCACTCGGAGCAACCGGCACCCGCCCGTCGTTCAAAAGTGGATGGCAGGCCCGGCCACCATGCCAGAGCTGCAGGAAGATTTTGCCGCCTTTGGCGTGGACTGCGTCTGTGATCCGTTTCCAGCCGGCAACCTGTGCTTGCGAGTAGATTCCCGGTTCACGCCAGAACGCGGAGTTACCCTCCATCACCATGGTCGCCTCAGCGATAATCAGGCCGGCAGATGCCCGCTGCGCATAATGCTCCACCATCAGGTCAGTAGGTACATGGTCAGCGTCCGCCCGGCAACGGGTCAGGGGCGCCATCAGTACGCGGTTATCGAGTTCTACGGCACCCAGTTGTATCGGGGTAAAGAGATTAGTCATATCAGACCTCACAATAATCAGCAGTGACTGCAGCCGAAGCCCGTCAGTGTCGCCTTGAATAATGTGAGACTCATTGCATCAAATTCAGCCGTGGCCCGGTAGCCGCGCCTTATTTGATACCGTTGTGAACAAAAGTTACAGCAAACGCCATTGAACCCGTCCCCCATCGTCACCATGTTGCGCAGGGCTTGTCGTCTCTTACCTGTTTTGCTTTGCGTTACAGGCAGCTTGGCGCGTTACGTTTCTACACAGACTTTCTCGCTTCAACCGTCGGTTGAATCCATTGTGAACAGGAACCGCCTACAAGGGTGGCCACGGATCACTTAATCTGAGCCCTATAAACCAGGAGACACACTATGAATATCTTTATTGTCTACTGGCATCCGGAGCCAGCCAGCTTCAATGCTGCCATGCTGAGGACCGCAGAAAAAGTGCTGACAGCACAAGGACATGAGGTTCGGGTTTCTGATCTGGATGCCATGGCTTTCGACCCGGTTTCGGGTCGTCATAATTTTACAACCCGCAGTAATCCGGAATATTACTGCCAGCGCCTTGAAGAGGCCTATGCTGCAGAACATCAGGGTTTCTGCAGCCTGCTCGAAGATGAGATTCGCAAACTGGAATGGTGTGATCTGCTGATCTTTCAGTTTCCTCTGTGGTGGTGCTCCATGCCCGCCATGATGAAGGGCTGGCTGGACCGTGTGCTGGCCTATCAGCGTACCTACAGCGAGGAGCAGAACTATAACCTCGGTCACTTTTGTAACAAGAAAGCGATGCTGTCGCTGACCACCGGAGAGCCTGCTGGCAGTTATACAGAAGATGGCGCTCACGGGGAGATCAATGCGGTGCTTAAGCCGCTGCAACAGGGGGTACTGGCGTTTCTCGGATTTCAGGTACTGGAACCCTTTGTTGCATACCAGCCGGGCCAGTTAACCGAGCAGGTACGCATTAACATGCTGGAACAGTTTAGTGATCGTTTGCGTCATCTCGAACAGGAGCAACCCATCCTGCAACCTGCCGGATGTGATCTTTAATAAGGATTTATAACAGAATGAATATGCAATATACCCCGCCTCAGGTCTGGACCTGGGATAGTGATAACGGTGGTGAATTCGCCAGCATCAACCGGCCAACTGCCGGAGCCACCCACGAAACCACCCTCCCTGAGGGCGAACACCCCCTGCAACTGTATTCACTGGCCACACCCAACGGGGTCAAAGTGACTATTATGCTTGAAGAGCTTCTGCAACTGGGTATCAGCGGTGCTGAATACGATGCCTGGCTGATTCGTATTGGTGAAGGCCAGCAGTTCTCTTCAGGGTTTGTGGAGATCAATCCGAACTCTAAAATCCCTGCACTGCTGGACAAAAGTTCAGACCAACCTGTCCGTGTGTTTGAGTCCGGTTCTATTTTGCTCTATCTGGCAGAGAAATTTTCTGCCTTTATCCCGCAGCAATCCGCCGCCCGTACAGAGGTTCTTAACTGGCTGTTCTGGCAGATGGGTTCCGCACCCTATGTTGGTGGCGGTTTCGGCCACTTCTATAATTACGCACCGGAGAAATTTGAGTATCCGATCAATCGCTTTACCATGGAAACCAAGCGTCAGCTTGATGTGCTGGAACGCCAACTGGCCAGCCATCCCTATATTGCAGGTAACGAATACACGATTGCCGATATTGCGATCTGGCCCTGGTATGGCGCGCTGGTACGCAATGAGCTTTACAATGCTGCGGAATTTCTCTCCGTGTCGGATTATCCGCACCTGCGTGACTGGGCCGAACGTATCGCACAGCGCCCGGCAGTCATACGCGGGCGACGGGTCAATCGGGTCTGGGGAGATGAAGCACTGCAATTACCTGAGCGGCACAGTGCCGAAGACTTTGCCTGAAAATTTATCCTTAGTCCGGGTAAGCTCACCCGGACTAAGGTAACATCAGTAGTATCCTGATGTTGTTGTACAGTAGTGTTCTTGCCTATGATCCCTAACCAATTTCATATCTTTATCGCCGTTGTTAAAAATGGCAACTTTTCTGAAGCAGCCCGGCAGTTAGGGGTGTCTTCAGCCGCAGTCAGTAAAGCGATTGCCCAGCTTGAAAAGAATCTTGGCCTTCGCCTGTTCCACCGTACCACCCACTCCCTGACCATGACTGAAGACGGACACGACCTTTATCGGCGCACCGGCGGCCTGGTAGAGCAACTTGAGGATCAGATCCGCCTCAGCACCGATAAACAGAAAGCCCCGCACGGACGGCTGAAGGTGAACCTGCCAGACAGTTTCGGACGGATGTCGGTACTCCCGCTGTTACCGCCCTTTATGGAGAAATACCCTGATATTGAGCTGGATCTGAGTTTTGACGACCGGATTGGTGATCTCGTCAAGGAGGGTGCTGATGTGGGCATCGGCGTGATGCTCAATCAGGACAGCCGCCTGATCGCCCGTGAGTTCTACAAGCTTCAGCCGGTATTGGTGGCGAGCCGGGATTACGTTGAGAAATATGGCGAACCGCAGCACCCGGATGACCTGGCACAGCACAACTGTATTGCCTACCGCTCATCGACTACAGGGCGCAAGAAAACCTGGAACTTCCGTGTCGATGGCAAACTGATTCAGTTAGAGCCGGAAGGTAACCTGATCGTGAACAATCTCTCCGCAGCGATTAAAGCCGCCGATATGGGGCTCGGCATTGCTGCGGTTGGCATTGGTCACACCAAAGCCTGTATCGAAAAAGGCTATTTCCGCCGCATCTTGCAGGATTATGAAGCAGACCCGATCCAGATCATGATCTACTACTCATCCCGTAACTATCTGCCGGCTAAGACCCGGCTGTTTATCGATCATATTCTTGATCACGTTTATGACGAGCGCACCCTCGATCTGGATGAAGTGATTCACGACCTGTAATAAAAATACAGATCAGGCTGCCCCGCGGGGCAGCTTCAGCGAAATAACTGTTGTCAGCAGCAGGAACAGCGTCGACAGCCAGAGACAGGCCTGCAGGCCTTCACTGCCCTGCCCGGCTATCTGAAATATCCACCCGGATAACAGCGTGCCGATCAGGCGCCCCATGGCATTGGACATATAGTAAAAACCAACATCCAGCGAGACCCCGTCACTGCCCGCATAGTGCACAATCAGAAAGCTGTGCAGTGAAGAATTGATCGCAAACAGCGCTCCGAACACCAGTAATCCGCTGACCAGCACCGTTGCCGGATTCCAACCCTGCAGCAACCCAAATGCGATAAATCCGGGTATCAGGCTCAGCAGCGCCACCCAGAGTGTCGCGCTGCGACCATCTGGCAGATGGCCTGCCTGCCGTCCGGTAATACGTGGCGCCAGCGCCTGTACCATCCCGTAGCCGATCACCCATACGGCAAGAAACCCGCCGGTCTGACTATGGTTCCAGCCTAATGATTGCGACAGAAATACCGGCAAGGCCACGACAAACCAGACATCCCGCGCCCCGAACAGAAACATCCGCGCGGCGGAGAGTATATTAATCGCTTCGCTTTTCGAGAAAATATCGCGGAACTTAGGCTTATTTTTTGCCCGTCCCAGATCCGCCCGCAACAGCACCAGACTGAGCACAAACACCAGTGCTAACACTGCCGCCATAGCGGCTACCGCACCCTGAAAGCCCAGCAACATCAATAACAGCCCGCCAAGAAAGAACCCGACTCCTTTGAGGGCGTTCTTAGAACCGGTCAGGATCGCCACCCACTTATACAGGCGTCCTGCCGCATCTTCAGGTACCAGCAGCTTAATTGAGCTTTTAGCGCTCATTTTATTCAGATCTTTGGCGATGCCTGATAAGGCCTGAGCAGCCATCACCCAGGGGACGCTGAGCCAGCTTGCGGGCACCAGCAGCATAGCCAGCGCTGCTACCTGCAGTGCGAGGCCGATATTCATCGTGCGATTCAGCCCCCAGCGAGCCCCCAGCCAGCCGCCGATCAGGTTGGTGATCACCCCGAAAATCTCATAAAACAGAAATAACAGGGCGATATCCAGAGGCGAATAACCCAGTCCATGGAAATGCAGCACCACCAGCATGCGCAGGGCACCGTCCGTCAGGGTAAAGGCCCAATAGTTACCCGTAACCACCAGATACTGGCGAATCGCTGGTGAAAGCTGCATCAACATACCTTATCTGCCCACCTTCAGTACCAGTTCTGCAGTACGGTTAGCGTAACCCCACTCGTTATCGTACCAGGCATATATTTTCACCTGAGTGCCGTTGACGACCATCGTCGACAGGGCATCGATAATGCTCGAGCGCGGATCGGTTTTGTAGTCGATAGACACCAGCGGACGCTCCTCGTAGCCGAGAATGCCCTGCAACTCCCCTTCCGCAGCCTGCCGAAGTAACTGATTAACCTCAGCGGCACTGGTATCCCGAGCTACTTCAAAAACACAGTCGGTAATAGAGGCATTCGCCAGCGGAACCCGGATCGCGTGCCCGTTCAGTTTACCCTTGAGTTCGGGGAAAATATGCGTAATGGCCGTGGCCGAACCGGTGGTTGTCGGGATCAGGCTCATGCCACAGGCACGGGCGCGACGCAGGTCTTTATGCGGCGCATCCAGAATTGTCTGGGTATTGGTGATATCGTGAATAGTCGTCATTGAACCATGCACAATGCCGAGCTTTTCATGCAGCACTTTCACTACCGGAGCGAGACAGTTAGTGGTGCAGGAAGCGGCGGTAACAATCGGATGCTGTTCAGCAACGTACAGGTGATCATTCACCCCCATCACCACATTCAGCACCCCCTCCTCTTTGACCGGTGCCGTAACCACCACCCGCTTAACGCCCTGCGCCAGATAGGCCTCCAGTACCGCTTTGCTTTTCATCTTGCCGGAAGCTTCAATCACCAGATCACAACCGGACCAGTCCGTATCGTCTATGGCTTTGTTCTGGCTGGTGGTGATTCGTTTATCACCAATCTGCAGTGCGTTACCCTCAGCCTGCGCTTCTTCGCTCCAGCGGCCATGTACCGAATCAAAGTTCAGCAGATGTGCCAGCGTTGCGGCGTCCCCTGCCGGATCATTAATATGTACAAACTCAATTTCGCTCTGACCCCAGGCCGCACGAAAAGTCAGTCGCCCCATACGACCGAAGCCGTTGATTCCTACCTTAATTTTTGTCATGAGATTGTCCTGTCTCTGCTGAGATCTTCAAGATAACCAAGCGCGGATCGCATCCTGATTCGGAATACTGCCACTGTGCATAAGCTGCTCATCAATCACGACCGCCGGTGTGCTCATTACGCCGTAGTTCATAATTGCTTCGGGGTTCGTTTCTTTAATCACATTCACATCAACCCCCACTTCAGAGGCGACTTTGCTGATAACTTCAGCCGTTTTAAGGCACTTACTGCAACCACTGCCCAACACTTTAATCTGTTTCATACACTCACCTTGTTAACGTTTGCGGCTGGCCTTCAGATAAAGGGGGTCAGCACGTTAAAGATCCATCCGACCAGAGTAAAAGCTGCCAACAGCAACGCGAACAGCGTTGCCAGAAGACGCCACTGCATCACCTGTTTAAGCAGAATAAACTCAGGAAAACTCGCTGCCACGGTACTCATGCAGAACGCCAGTGTGGTACCAATGGGCAAGCCATTGACGATAAGGCTCTCCATTACCGGAATCACACCCGTTGCATTGGAATAGAGCGGTATTCCCAGTGCAACGGCAGCCGGTACCGACCACCATTGCCCCTCTCCGAGGTGCTGTTCAATCCAGCCATCCGGGACAAAGCCATGTAAAACGGCCCCCAGACCAACACCGATGATCACCCATTTCCAGACCCGCCCGAAGATTTCCAGAGTTTCAGTTCTGGCAAACTGATGCCGCTCCTTAAAAGACAGGCTGACCGGAGCAGTGGCATTCGCTGTTGCCGCCTGCTGCTTGCCCCGCTCAAGCGCTTTGCGGGCGAAAGATTGCAACCAGCGCTCGGCACGGATCTGATCGAGGAAAATACCGCCCAGCACGCCCACAGCCATACCCACCACCACATATAACAATGTAAACTTCCATCCCAGCAGACTCAGCAGCAGTAATACCGCGACCTCATTGATCAGCGGCGAGGTCAGGAGGAACGCCATGGTAATCCCTACCGGAATACCGGCCGAGGTAAAACCGAGAAAAACAGGAATGCTCGAGCAGGAACAAAAAGGCGTAATCGCCCCAAATCCTGAACCAAGAAGATAACCCAGGCCCCGGTTACGCCCGGCAAGAAAATCACGTACCCGCTCAACATTCAGCGAAGCCCTGACCAGCGCAATGAGGTAGATCATCAACAACAGCAGGACGTAGATTTTGCTGACATCCTCCACAAAAAAGTGCAGCGAATCACCCAGTTTGGTGTCCGGGTTCAACCCCATAATCTGGTAAATCAGCCAGTCGGCAAAAACCGTAAAGATCTCAAACATACGCTAACCTGCAAACCAATGGCGGGTACGGTTGGCAATGGCCACCAGAGACAACATCACCGGCACTTCCACGAGTACCCCGACCACAGTCGCCAGTGCCGCACCGGAGTGCAGACCAAACAGTGAAATGGCAACAGCCACGGCCAGCTCAAAGAAGTTCGAGGTACCGATCATGCACGCCGGTGCTGCCACGTTATGCGGCAATCTGAGCCAGTAAGCTGCCGCATAGGAGAGCGCGAAAATACCGTAAGTCTGGATCAGCAATGGCACCGCGATCAGCAGAATCGCCTGTGGCTGGCGGATAATGGTTTCTGCCTGAAAACCAAACAGCAGAACCACCGTTGCCAGCAAGCCCAGCACCGACCAGGGTTTCAGCGAATGCAGAAAGGCCTGCAGCCGCTGACCATCAGACTGGCGCTCAAGCCGGTGACGTGTCCAGGCCCCCGCCACCAGTGGCAATACAACATAGAGTACAACCGAGATGAGCAGCGTTTCCCAGGGTACGTGAATATCCGTCACCCCTAACAGGAAGGCAGCGATCGGCGCAAAAGCAAAGATCATAATCAGGTCATTGATCGACACCTGAACCAGCGTGTAGTTAGGGTCGCCTTTGGTTAACTGACTCCAGACGAACACCATGGCAGTACAGGGGGCAACCCCAAGCAGAATCATCCCGGCGATATATTCAGTCGCGGTTTGCGGGTCTACCCAGTCGGCGAAGACCCCACGGAAAAACAACACCCCCAGTGCCGCCATCGAAAAAGGCTTGATCAACCAGTTAACCACCAGTGTCAGCATCAGGCCTGCCGGCTTTTTGCCAACATCTCTGATCGCACCGAAATCAATCTGCACCATCATCGGATAGATCATCACCCATATGAACAGCGCCACCACCAGATTAACGTGGGCCACTTCCAGAGAGGCCACCGCAGAAAACAGCGCCGGCCAGATATTGCCCAGCACCACGCCGGTGATAATACAGAGCGCCACCCAGACACTCAGATAACGTTCAAAAATTCCCATTGTTCCGACTCTCCTGGATGGAACGTTGATTTACCCGTGCTGAGAGTTGTTCTGCACTTTCGACCCGCTCCGAATAACGCTGGGTCAGATAGTCACCACAACCGCGGGTCAGCAGAGTAAACTTCATCAGCTCCTCCATCACATCGACTATCCGGTCGTAATAAGATGAAGGCTTCATCCGATCCTGATCATCAAACTCGAGGTAGGCCTTGGCCACCGAGGACTGGTTGGGGATCGTGATCATCCGCATCCAGCGGCCGAGCACGCGCATCTGATTCAACGTGTTAAAACTCTGTGAGCCCCCGCTGATCTGTATCAGGCCGAGGGTTTTACCCTGCGTCGGACGAACCGCGCCCATACTCAGCGGAATCCAGTCAATCTGCGCTTTCATTACCGCAGTCATTGCACCGTGTCGCTCCGGAGAACACCAGACCATGCCGTCACACCACTGCACCCACTCGCGCAGTTGGCGCACTTTGGGATGATCCTCATCCTCCTGATCGGGTAAAGGTAAACCACTGGGGTTAAAGATATGGGTTTCAGCCCCCAGTGCCTGCAGTAACCGGGCAGCTTCTTCGGTTACCAGTCGGCTGAATGAGCGTTCACGCAACGAACCATAAAGAAGCAATATGCGTGGCGGACGCGCTTCGCCTTTCTGCAACAGGGATTCCATGTCAGGGAGATGCAAATGCTCAGCATGAATATTGGGCAGGTCGTTCATTGCGCTCTCCTCACTCCGCGACCGGTAAACATTGCGGACGCCCTTCCATGCTATGCAGCCGTGAAAGAGGCGCCTGCAGCAATGTTGCAGAGTGCACCAGCGTGCTCGAAAGTACCTGTTTCATCCAGTCATTAAGTAACGGATGCATACGATAAAACACCCATTGCCCCTGCCTGCGGTCCAGTAGCAATCCGGCCTTGCGTAACTGGCTCAGGTGACGCGAGATCTTGGTCTGCGGCATAGCCAGCGCTTCCATCAGCTCACAGACACAGAGTTCGCCTTCACGCTCGATCAGCAGCAGGCTCAGCAGACGGGTTTCATCCGCCAGCGCTTTGTAAAATTCGACCGGTTGCAGATTTTTGACTTCAGTATCGATGCTCTTACTGTTAACCAGCACAAACAGACGCAGGCGTTCGCTTATCTCCTGCAGGGTTCGCTGAAACGCTTTAGGGTCATCACTGGTTACCGGATCAGGAAAATCCCAGGCGATCACCACCCCGCTATCGGGCCAGAAACGGCACTCCTGATGCGCTTTGTCACAAAGGCTGATCACATAATCAAATGCTTTCTCCTGAAGGCTCTCTACCGATTTAGCCTGCAGCCCTTCAGTTTCAAGGCCAAAGCTTTCAAGGGCATCGAGTGTGCGGGGATCAATTTCTGTCGGTGCGGTACCGGCACTGAAGACCCTGAACTGATCACCCCCGAGGTGACGCAGCAGCGCTTCAGCCATCTGTGACCGGGCTGAATTAGCGGTGCAGACGAATAAGACTTTTTTCATAGCATTCCTCCAGAATCTGCACGCATGTTACATTCGAAAAAAAGCATATGCAATATTCCACATATGCAATTTTTCAGATAAAAGAGTTCAGATAAAAGAGGTAGCGCTCATCAAGGATGCCTGTCAGGCAAGAAGGTAACTACAGAGGAAGGCAATAAACGAGGAAGATAACAATCAGAGGAAGGTAACAACAGCAAAGCCCGGCACTGGCCCGGGTTGAACAAACCCGCATTGACAGAGCGCCGCCCACGACAGAGTGCCGGGGCGGCTCGGGAGATCAGGCGTCGGCTGTCAGGCCGGACACCCAGGTGCCGGAGAACACACGCTGCAAGCGGGTATACGCTTCGAGCTTACGGGTTCTGGCAGTCACCAGATCTGCCTCAGAGTTCAACAGATCGCGCTGGGCGTCCAGATAATCCAGATAGGGAATAATCCCCTCCTCATAACGGGACCGGGCCTGCTCATAAGCATCGCGGGCGTAAGCCTGACGTTGCTCCAGCTCGGCCAGGCGAACCTGATAGGCCTGCCAGTCAAGAATCGCACCATCTGCCCGGTTCAGCAGGTTGAGCCAGGTTTGTTCATACTCGGCGACAACCGCCTGCTCTTCAAGGCTACGGGCTTCCAGATTGGCGCGTAACGCCGATAGATTAAACAGCGACCAGTTAAGCCGTGGCTGTATGGCAATCTGCTCCCGGGCATCGGTCAGATTCAGACTGGAGGCACTCAGCCAACCCAGCACGCCACTGACACTGATATCCGGATAGAGCGAAGCCTGCGCTTCGTCAGACAGTGCTACAGCATCCGCCACACGTGCTTCTGCGAGACGTACCTCAGGGGCCTGACGCAAGGCTCGTTCCGGTTCTCTGATTTGCAACTGCAGCGCCTGTTCCGGGTAAAGCTGCGGGATCTGTACCCCGGCTTGCAGTTCTGTCAGGGTTTGTCCGGTCAAAGTCGCCAGCGCTTCCTGATATTGGGTGCGCAGTACATCCAGATCAGGTTTTCGCGCCCGATACTCAAACAGCAATGCCTGAGTACGGCTGAGTTCCAACGGTGTTGACAGCCCTTCATCAACGCGCAACTGCAGCACACTTACACTCTGGTTGAGTAACTGCAACTGCTTATTGAGCAGAGTGAGTTGCTCTTCGGTACCCATTAAGCGGATGTAGGTATCCACCACCCCGCTGACCACATCAGCCAGACTCTGCGCACGCAGAGCCTGCTGATTTTCAACGCTGGCCTGAGCCTGACGGATACGCGCACTGATCCGGCCAAACAGATCCAACTGCCACTCGGCTGCCAGCCCTGCGGCAGCACGTTCCTGACGGCTGACCTCCAATCCACTACTGCCCTGTTGCCGGGACATTTCCAGTGAGCCGGATACCCCACCCTGCGGGCGACGCTGATCGCGACTGACCTGCAAGCGGGCCAGTTCTGCTTCCAGTCGCAGCGCCGTTGCTGACAGATCATGGTTGTTTGCAAGCGCCTGATTGACCAGCGCTGCCAGTTGCGGATCTGAGAAATCCTGCCACCAGCGATCCCCGTTCCGGGTTTCCGTCGCCTGAGCAGCGACACTGCCGGTGACCTGCTGCAGGGCCCGGGCATCGGGCGCAGGCAGAGGTGCATGCTGAGCTGTGATTGCACAGCCCGCCAGCCAGATTGCCGCCGCCATCACCGACACAGGACGCACAACCGTCCGCGATAAATGCAACTTAGTCATGGCTTGCCTCCACAGTCTGCTGTGTTTCTTGTTTACGTCGCTCCAGTGCCGTCATGGCCATATAGAACACCGGCGTGAACAGCAGGCCAAACAGGGTCACCCCGATCATCCCGGAAAAGACCGCCACACCCATGGCCTGACGCATCTCTGCACCCGCGCCACTGGCCAGTACCAGTGGTACAACACCGGCGGTAAAGGCAATGGAGGTCATCAGAATCGGGCGCAATCGCAGGCGACAGGCTTCGAGAATCGCATCCAGACGCGATGCCCCCTGATGACGGCTGTCCCGTGCGAACTCAACCATCAGTATCGCGTTCTTACAGGCCAGAGCCACCAGTACGATCAGCGCAATCCGGGTGAAGATATTATTATCTCCGTCCATCAGCCAGATACCTGCCAGTGCCGACAGAATGGTCATCGGTACGATCAGGATGATGGCCAGAGGCAGAGTCAGGCTCTCATACTGTGCAGCCAGCACCATAAACACCAGCAAGACCACCAGCGGGAAGATATACACCATGGTGTTACCCGCCAGAATCTGCTGATAGGTCACTTCAGTCCATTCAAAGGCCATACCCTTATCCAGCTCCTGCTGCAGGATTCGCTCGATGGCTGCCTGAGCCTGATCGGAGCTGTACCCCGGCGCCGGATTACCATTTAACTCGGCACTCGGGTAACCGTTGTAATGCATCACACGATCGGGCCCTATTGCCGGTTCTACCGTCAGCACCGAACCCAGCGGAACCATATCACCCGCAGCATTACGCACTTTCAGACGCAATATCTGCTCAGGATCAACACGGAAGCCGGCGTCGGCCTGTGCATTCACCTGATAGGTCTTACCGAACAGGTTGAAGTCGTTGACATAAAGAGACCCCAGATAGATCTGCAGGGTTTCGAAAACCTGCTCCAGAGGAATTCCCTGTAACATAGCCTGTTCGCGATCGACCTCGATATCCATCTGTGGCACCTGAATACGGAAGCTCGAATAGAGCCCGGTCAGCGCCGGATCCTGTCGCGCAGCATTCAGCACCTTCTGCAGGTTCTCAAACAGCGCCTCAAATCCAAGGCTGCCACGGTCTTCAATCTGCAGTTTGAAGCCGCCGGTTGTACCCAACCCCAGAATCGGAGGTGGCGGGAATACCGCAACAAAGGCTTCATCAATCGCCGCAAAGCGCCCGTTAAGCTGACCGGCAATCGCATTGGCCGACAGCGCAGGGGCACCACGTTCAGCGAAATCTTCCAGTGTTACAAACACGATGCCGCTGTTAGAGCTGTTGGTAAAACCGTTAACCGACAGGCCGGGGAACGAAACCGTCTGCATCACACCCTTGGTCTGCAGCGCGATTTTTTCCATCTCACGTACTACTGATTCAGTACGGTCCAGGCTGGAAGCATCCGGCAACTGCGCCACCGCCACCAGATATTGCTTATCCTGCAGTGGAATAAAACCACCCGGCACTGCATCAAACAGTTTAATGGTTCCACCCAGCAGGCCCAGATAAACAACACCGACGACAACACTGAGACGAATCAGCTTCTTAACGCCTTTTTCATACATCCGGCCACTGCGCTCAAACAGGCGGTTGAACGGTTCAAATAACCAGCGACCAAACAGTGCATTCATCCCCCGGGTCAGCAGATCCGGTTTTGCATCATGTCCGCGCAACAACAGTGCCGACAGCGCCGGAGACAGCGTCAGAGAGTTAAACGCTGAGATCAGCGTAGAGATCGTAATCGTTAACGCGAACTGCTTATAAAACTGGCCACTCAGGCCCTGAATAAAGGCTGTCGGAATAAAGACCGCACACAGTACCAGCGCAATCGCAATAATCGGGCCGGTTACTTCAGTCATGGCCTGACGGGTTGCCGCAACCGGTGAAAGTCCGTTGGCGATGTTACGTTCTACGTTTTCCACGACCACGATAGCGTCGTCTACCACGATGCCGATCGCCAGAACCAGCCCAAATAGCGACAGGGTATTAATCGATACACCGAGCCACTGCATCACGGCAAAGGTACCGATCAGCGATACCGGTACTGCAATCAGAGGAATAATCGAAGCGCGCCATGTCTGCAGGAACAGAATCACCACAATCACAACCAGCACAATCGCTTCAAGCAGCGTATGAATCACCGCATCAATTGAGCCCCGGACAAATACCGTCGGGTCATAGGCAATTTTGTATTCAACACCGTCCGGGAACTGCTGCGCCAGATCATCCATCGTGGTGCGGACCTGATCAGAAAGCTCGATCGCGTTAGCACCCGGACGCTGGAAAATCGGGATCGCCACGGCGGTCTGCCCGTTCAGCAACGCCCGCAGTGAATAGGTATCCTGCCCCAGATCGATGCGGGCCACATCACGCAGCCGGGTAATCGCACCGCTCTCATCAACCTGAACAACAATGTTCTCAAACTCTTCGGTACTTTCCAGACGGCCCTTCACGTTCAGCAGCACCTGAAATTCGCTGTCGAGGCTGACCGGCTGAGCGCCAAGACTACCCGCAGCCACCTGCTGGTTCTGTTCACGTACCGCAGCAACCACATCACCGGGCACCAGATTACGCGCCGCCAGTGCATCCGGGTCCAGCCACAGACGCATGGAGTATTTGCCACCGCCGAAAAGCTGCACATCACCCACACCCGGCAGGCGTGCAAGCTGATCTTTAATATAAATATCGGCGTAGTTAGACAGGTAGCTGATCTCACGATCCCCCTCCGGGGAGAACAGATGAACCACCATGGTCAGGTTTGGCGACGATTTCTCGGCGACTACACCGAGCCGCTGAACCTCCTGCGGCAGCCGTGGTAGCGCACTGGTTACGCGGTTCTGCACCTGAACCTGAGCCCGGTCGAGATCGGTACCCAGCGCGAAGGTCAGTGTCAGAGTCATCCGCCCGTCGGTGGTTGCCTGTGAGAACATATACAGCATGTTTTCAATGCCGTTCATCTCCTGCTCCAGCGGCGAGGCAACGGTTTCAGCAATGACCTTCGGATTGGCGCCCGGATAATTAGCCGTCACCACCACTGTCGGTGGCACCACTTCCGGGTACTCGCTGACCGGTAACTGAAACAGCGAGATACTGCCCCCGACCAGTATCAGCAAAGACAGCATGGCCGCAAAGATGGGCCGGCTGATAAAGAAATGACTGAATTTCATGTGTGCTGTTTCCGTTTATGCTGAAGGTTTTGACAACTGTGCAACCAGTGTCAGATCCTGTGCTTCAATTTTTACATCACGCGGTGCCACCGGCATGCCGGGGCCAACCCGTGCCGGTCCATTCACCGCAATGCGCTCGCCCGGCTCCAGCCCGGATTCAACGATACGCAGAGCGCCTTCACGACGGCCCAGTTCAACCCGGCGGTATTCCAGCACATTGCTGTCGTTAACGATCAGGACAAAGCGGCTTTTAAGATCCGTTCCTACCGCCCGGTCAGGTACCACGATCTTCGGCTGGCTGGCCTCTGCTTTAAGCTGAATACGGGCAAACGCACCGGGTCTCAGACCTGCATCTGCAGAAGCTAAAACGGCACGCACGCGCAGGGTACCGGTCTGTTCGTTAATCCGGTTATCGATAAAGTCGATCACCCCGTGATATTTCTGATCATGGTTGCCGGCAAGGCTCAACTGCGCCTCTGTCTCGCTGTTCATCTTGACTGCGGCAAAGGAAGCGTTCCAGGTGCGTTCATCGACATCAAAGTAGGCATACAGCCGGTCGGTAGCTACCAGCGAGGTCAGTACACTCTGCCCGGCCTGCACGTTATTACCTGCGGTAATAAATGCATTAGATACCTGCCCGTCGATCGGTGCCCGGACTTGAGTAAATTCCAGATTCAACCGGGCAGCTTCCAGCGCGGCTTTAACCGAGCCCAGCTCAGCCAGACGCTGGCTGGCAACGGAGAGACGCGATTCAGCCTGCTCAGCAGACATCGCATTGCGTCCCTGCAGGCGTTTCGCACGCTGCGCTTCGGAACGGGCCTGACGCAACGCCGCCTGGGCACGATTCAGCTCAGCTTCCAGCCGTGCCACTTCGGCAGCAAAGGGCCGCGCATCAATGCGGAACAGCAGGTCGCCGCGTTTAACGTGGCTGCCCTCACGAAACTCAACTGATTCAATGACACCCGACACACGCGGCCGTAATGCAACCTGCTGTGGTGATTCCAGTCGGGTGGTAAAGGTATATTCCGGGCTGTACTGTGCATACAGCACCGGTGCTACATCTACCGGCTGGGCCGGCGGGGCCGACGTGCTGGACGGGTCTGCCTCGGCAGTACAACCAGCCAGTACAACAGCAAATAAAACAGAGGACAGTAAGCGAAGTTGCATAGTTCTCACTCCAGTGTGGCCTGTAAAGGGTCGAAGGGGATTGTCAGACGCAAGTATCAGGCAAGCAGAACAGTGCTTGTAGACCGGTAACGGTTACATTGGTTAAAACAATAAGTTGAAAGCTGATTAAAACCTTTGTAACCATGCGGCATTGGCACGTGCAATACAGTGGTATCAAAGGTCAAGACTGGCCCCCTGCAGAGGCCCGGCCGCCACGGAAAACGAGGGCTTGCCGATGCGGCACTTTATACCGCTATTCTCCATGAAACGGGAATGGTCACACTGGCGGTAATCACCAGCCTGAATTTTAATTTTTTAAGCAAGCCTGATGCACAGCGGGATCTGATGGCGCGCTGCAAACTACTTAAGGTGGGCAGGTCATTAATCGTCGGCGAGGTTTTTCTGCATTCAGACGGGCGCGATGAGCCGGTTGCCCATGCGGTAGGCACCTACGAGATCCCTTCAGCCAACGCTTAACCAGATAACCCTGCCGGAGATTGCCGGCAGGGCTTCGACTCAGGAGGATATTGGCGCTTAGCCAACCGTTACTTCAGGCGCGTTCAGGATCTGCAATTTGACATCGGAGATCCATTCACCCACCGCCTGATGATATGCCCGCATATGCGGGGTATTGAGGTGGGATTCAAGATCCGCAACGGACTCCCACTGTTCTATAAGGGTAATCACATCCTGACGATACTCTACCTGCCTGGGTAGCCCTTCAGGGGTATCAATGAGGGGCTCGTAAGCATAACAGCCGGGCTCTTTGAATACGTCAGAACGCACGTTGAACAGCGCCTGCAGCACAGCGTCTCGCTGCCCATCGGTTGCTTCAATCGTAGCAATGACATGAATCATTGTGTTCTCCAGACAATGGGGGTATCCCCCCCCACTACTCTGATCAGGCTTCAGCCAGTTCGGCCAGAAACGGATAGTCGGTATAACCCTTTGCCCCCTTAGAATAGAAGGTAGCAGGATCGGCTTCATTCAGTTCGGCGCCTTCACGAAGACGTTCTGGCAGGTCAGGATTAGCAATAAATGGCACGCCGAATGCAATCGCATCGGCCACACCTGAGTTCACAGTTACTTCCGCTTCTGTTCCGCTGTAGCCCATATTCAGAATCAGATTACCAAAGTAATTCGCCCTGACCGGAGAGATAACATCTGCCTGCTGTTCACCGAGAAAATCTGCGCGCATCAGGTGCAGGTACGCAAGATTGTAGTCATTCAGGCGCTTGGCCAGCCAGGTCACCAGACCAACGGGATCACTGTCTTCCATGCTGTTGAAGCTGTTCAGTGGCGACAGGCGAACACCCACCCGGTCATCGCCCCAGACACCTGCAACCGCTTCGATCACTTCCAGCAACAGACGTGCCCGGTTCTCAACAGTGCCGCCATAAGGCCCTGAGCGTCGGTTAGCACCATCACGCAGAAACTCATCCAGCAGGTAACCGTTGGCGCCATGGACCTCGACACCATCAAATCCGGCACGTTTCGCGTTTTCGGCGGCGACCCGGAAACCTTCAATGATGGCCGGAATCTCACTATCCTGAAGCTCCCGCGGAACGGTATAAGCCTGTTTACCTTCCGGGGTATGCACTTCATCGTTTGTAATAGCCAGCGCCGACGGTGCAACCGGCACACGCCCGTCGTTGAGTGATGGATGGCAGGCCCGCCCGCCATGCCAGATCTGCAGGAAGATTTTGCCACCTTTAGCGTGCACAGCGTCGGTGACCCTTTTCCAGCCGGCTACCTGCGCTTCAGAGTAAATGCCAGGCTCCCGCCAGAAGGCAGAACAGCCCTCCATCGCCATGGTCGCTTCTGCGATGATCAGGCCGGCAGAAGCGCGCTGCGCGTAATGCTCAGCCATCAGTTCGGTGGGAACATGCTCAGCATCTGCACGACAACGGGTCAACGGTGCCATGAGTACGCGATTGTTCAGGTTTACTGCACCGAGCTGTACAGGAGAAAAAAGATCGGTCATGTCATTCCTCACAAATAATGACGGTTCTTAAAGCAAGCCGGATACCATGGCTTTGCTGATATTGAACGCTATTTCAACAAAATGCCATTCAGGATGGTAGTAGCTCCGGCTTTGATACGGTTATGAAGAAAAGTTAAAGCCAGTCGCTCAGCTTAATTCAATAACGTACTTGAACGCTTTTCGCTGTTCTTTATACTCAATCACCGAAGAGGGCCGCCTGTTCAGCGAACAAGCCCGCCTTGGCTTACATCAACTGGCGTCTGCTGAAGAAAATATCCGGACGCTGAAAGCGGCACCCTCAGGCCGCCTGCGGGTAGATGCGGCGACCCCTTTTATTCTGCATCAACTGGTTCCGCTGGTGGCCGGATTCAGGCAGTTATACCCGCAAATAGAGCTGGAACTGGTCGCCAGTGAGAATATTATCGATCTGATTCAGCGTAAAACTGATCTTGCTATCCGCATCGGCCCCTTACAGGACTCTAACCTGCACGCACGCTTTCTGGGGCGCAGCCCTCTGCATATCGTCGCCTCTGCAGACTATCTCGAACAGCACGGTACCCCCGGCGAGCCGGACGATCTGTCCGATCACCAGATCATTGGTTTTGCTGATGCACCCCATCTTAACCGCTGGCCGCTCTCAAGCCAGATGAGTCTGCACCCACGGCTGAGTAGCAGTAGCGGTGAAACGGTTCGACAATTATGTATCGCCGGTGAAGGGCTCGCGCTGTTATCACGATTTATGATTGATGAGGATCTGCGCAATGGCCGACTGATTAACGTCATGGATGCGCATGTCGTCAGCCCTAACAACCGGGAACTGGTGCACGCGGTTTATTACCGCAATACCAGCCTGTCGAGCCGGATCAGCGCTTTTCTTGACTACATTGGCCCCCGCCTGAAGCTGGTTACATTTTATCCCGTTGCTGAAACAGAATTTTCCTGAAATCGCACCACAGGTAAACTGTGGACGCAGCCGCGAGTTACGAAAGCTGATTCAGGATGGTCAGTTGGATATTGCTGTAGTAACCGGCGAACCTGCCTTTACGAATGAAGAGACGCTGTGGAGCGAGCGAATGATATGGGCTGCGTCACCCAGCCTGACTATCGATAAAGATCAGCCGTTGCCTCTGGCACTGTTTGACGGAGATTGCATTATGCAGGCGTGCTGCCTGCGTGATCTGAACCAATCCGGGCGTCATTTCACGACGGTGCTGACCAGCCCTGAGCTGAATAACTTGCGGGACGCGGTAATAAGTGGTCTGGCGGTCTCTCTGCTGCCGGAATCATCACTCCACGGTATTCCTCAGAGCACACAGTCTGTACCCGGCTTACCTCAGGATAATCTGCTGAGCATCAACCTGATTCATGCAGAAGATATAGACCGTGAATTTCTCAAGCCACTTGCTGAATGTTTCAGGCAGGCCGCTGCAAATGCGCCCAGATAAAAGGGAATCAAATTGTGAAAAAAGAAATAATCAGAATGGAGTAACTTAAAGACTGGTAACCTGCTGAGAGGCTGAAAATGGTGCCCGAGACCGGAATCGAACCGGTACGCTCGCGATGAGCGGGAGATTTTAAGTCTCCTGTGTCTACCAATTTCACCACCCGGGCGAAGTAGAAATGGAGGCGCGGGTCGGAATCGAACCGGCGTACACGGAGTTGCAGTCCGCTGCATGACCACTCTGCCACCGCGCCTCATTAGATCTTGCTTTTCAGATTTGGAGCGGGAAACGAGGTTCGAACTCGCGACCCCAACCTTGGCAAGGTTGTGCTCTACCACTGAGCTATTCCCGCATCTGCCGTAGCAAGTGGTGCGTATTATAGAGACCCCCGGATATATGTCAACACTGTAATCAAAAAAATTTTTGCTTAATTATTAACCACTTACATCTCTTCAGATAAGGCAGGCCAGGCAGCTCTAAGGTACTGAAACATAGACCATATTGTCAGCAGAGCTGCCAGGTACAACGCGACAATACCTGCCCAGGAGATCTGCGAGAACGGCTCGGACACAATCATCAGCATGATCGCGAGCATCTGCAGCGCGGTTTTGACCTTACCTATATAGGAAACGGCCACACTTGCCCGCTGCCCTAACTCGGCCATCCACTCACGCAATGCAGAGATCACAATCTCACGCCCGATGATGACGACCGCAGGAATCGTAATCCAGGCAGTTTCATAACTTTCCACCAGCAATGCCAGCGAAATTGCCACCATCAGTTTGTCAGCGACCGGATCAAGAAATGCACCAAAGGGTGAACTCTGATTCAGACGTCGGGCCAGATAACCATCCAGCCAGTCGGTAAAACCTGCAACGGCGAACACGCACCCCGTCGCCAACGGTGCCCAGTTGTATGGCAAATAGTAAACAAGAACAAACACCGGTATCAGAACGATGCGGAGTGAAGTGAGTATATTTGGTATTTTCATCGTGCCTTTATACATCCGGGTGAAGCGCCGCATAGATCTCTTCGGCGATAGTCTGGCTTATGGTAGAGACTTTTGCGATTTCTTCAATACTGGCGCGCTCAATCTCCTGAATCCCGCCAAAGTGACGCAACAGCTCTCGACGCCGCTTCGGGCCTACCTTGGGTATATCTTCCAGAACTGAGCGCTTGCGCGCTTTACCGCGTCGGGCCCGATGCCCGGTAATCGCAAACCGGTGGGCTTCGTCGCGAATATGCTGAACCAGATGCAGCGCCGCAGAGTCGCTCTCAAGCACGGTTTCCTCACCACTGTCACCTGAGATTAACACCTCAAAGCCCGCTTTTCGGGTCGGGCCTTTCGCCACACCAATCACCAGCACATCGCTTATCTGTAACTCATCAAGAACTTCCATTGCCTGAGTGACCTGACCTTTACCACCATCGATCAGCAGTATATCAGGCAACTTGCCCTCGCCTTTTTTCAGTCGGGTGTAACGTCGCATTAGTGCCTGATGCATGGCGGCATAGTCATCACCCGGGGTGATCCCTTCAATGTTGAAGTGACGGTAATCCGATTTCAGCGGGCCATTTCGATCAAACACAACGCAGGATGCTACGGTCGCTTCTCCCGAGCTGTGACTGATATCAAAACATTCGAGACGCTGCGGTACTTCATCCAGCCCCAGCAGGTCCTGAAGCTCCAGATAGCGATTGTAGATATTCTTCTTGTTGGCCAGAAAACTGCCCAGTTGCTGTTCGGCATTGGTTTGCGCCAACCGCTGCCAGCCGGCACGCTCACCCCTGACATTCGAGGTCAGAGTAACCTTTTTACCGCGCTGGCTGACCAGTGCTTCTTCAAGACAATCCTGATCGTCGAGCGGTTGCGGAGTAATCACGTAGGCAGGTATCTCCCGTTGAGACCCTAAATACCACTGGGCAATGAACGCCGAAATCACTTCGGTTTCACTCTCTTCGACCGATACTTTCGGGTGGTGCACTTTACTGCCGATAATGCGGCCACCGCGGACAAACAGCATATGCAGACACACCCCGCCGGGCTGAAGCGCACAGCCAATCACATCCGCATCGCCCTGCATACCGGAGACGTACTGCTGTTCCTGCACTTTCTGCAGGCTGATTAATTGATCCCGGAGTAACGCCGCCTGTTCAAAATTAAGGGCCTGCGAAGCAGATTCCATCTGTGAAGCGATCTCATCCATAACCGCCTTGTTCTTACCTTCGAGAAACATGGACGCATGGCGGATATCCTGCTGATACTCTTCCGGACTGATCGCTTCTACGCAGGGCGCAGTGCAGCGTTTTATCTGATACTGCAGACAAGGCCGGGAGCGATTTTTAAAGAAGCTCTCTTCACACTGACGGATTCGGAATATCTTCTGCAAAAGGTTAAGGCTGTCGCGTACAGCCCCGCCACTGGGGAAAGGGCCGAAGTATTTCCCCTGTTTACGCTTAGCCCCACGGCTGAACTGAACCGCCGGATACTGCTCTTTTGAAGAGATAAAAATATAGGGGTAAGACTTATCGTCACGCAGCAGAATGTTATACGGAGGCCGGTATTGCTTGATCAGGTTCTGCTCCAGCAGCAGCGCCTCAGTTTCACTGTTAGTTACCGTAACCTGTATATCAGCAATCTTGCTGACCAGCGCCTGGGTTTTAATACTCAACCCGGAACTGCGGAAATAACTGCTAACCCGGTTTTTCAGGTTTTTCGCTTTGCCTATATAAAGCAGCGCTCCCACAGCGTCATACATCTGGTAAACACCGGGGCGCCGGGTTAACTGCTTGAGAAAGGATTTAGCATCAAAAAGCGTGTGTTCTTGCGGATCGGTCACTGCTTAATCTTCTGTAACGGCGCTCAACTTACGATTGTCCATATACTCATGCGTGGCGATTCGATGGATCTCTTCCAGCGCGGCCATGGTTTCCTCTGTAATGCCGGCACCACGGGAGAGTGAAACTTCCAGATAAACGCCAATCTCTGCGTAGTAGCAAAGCTGTGCGTCAACATTTCTGGCACGCCGAAGTTTGGTCAGAGAGATCTGGGCACCGTTAACCAGAATGGTGTTGATATCTGATTCAGACAACAGCACATCACGATTCTGCTCATTCAACGGCAACTGATTATCACTGATACGGCTCATAAATCCCCTCTTACGCCTTAAATAATTTTGCTCCATACTTTAAGCATTAACCGCCTTCATGTAACTAGCTAATTGATATGATACAAGACCCCGACTGGATTTTATCAGCCCCGCCCTTGATGCTGCCCCCTGCCGGAGTTGAATCATCTGACTGGTTGAAAACTGCTTTTTCACCCGACCCCACGGGCATTAATAGCCAAACCTCCTATCACCGGCGGCTCGGTATCTATTACGAAAACCTTGTTGAAGAAATTATTAAAAGCTCTTCTCAACCAATTGATATATATAGAAATATAAAAGTGCTTGAGAACAAAATAACGCTCGGCGAGTTTGACTTTATCGGCGTGATCAATGGCCAGCATTTTCATCTCGAATGCGCGATTAAGTTCTATCTGAGGGTGGGCGATGGCAGCCAGCTCAGCCATTTTATTGGCCCCGGAAAAAAGGACCGGCTGGATATAAAGTGGCATCGCATGCTGGAGCATCAACTGCCACTGTCGACCACCGGGGCCGGAATCGCCAGTTGTCGTCAGTACCAGATTGATCCCGAGGTACGGGCATTATTGCTGCAGGGTTATCTGTTTCACCCCTACTCCGAATGGCAACAGACGATGCCGGAACTGCATGCTGATATTAACCCTCAGCACCTCAGAGGCTGGTGGCTGAGATTCAGTAAACTGGAACGGATAAACACCGCTTGCGCGTACAGCATTATGCAGAAGCCAGACTGGCTCACCGCCGATTATCGCACTCTGCTCAGCTTTGCGGAGCTGAAGGATTATTTATCTGCAGCGAAAGGGCCGCAACTGGTGGCGCGTTTTAATCAGGCAGGTGAAGAATCAGATCGTGGTTTCGTGGTGTCGGATGACTGGTAGGGAGAGGTAGCCGGGTTACCGAAAATCGGAACCCGGCAGATGTTCAGCTTACTTTTCAGCAGCCTGAGCGTCTTTTGCGATAACCTTTTTCAGGGCGCCAACGGCAACAAAAGTACCAATAATCATGGCAGCCACGATTACCAGGCTCGGTGCAGCAGAGATCATGCTGTATTTATCCATAGAACTGTCCTCAGATTTTTTTAGTAATGTTCAGGGATCGGCGAACCAGTCTCATAATTTCTCAGAGGAGCTGTTCCTGGGTCCCTTTTATTGCCGCACATTATATCGAGATAGACTTCCCTGTCTATCCACCTGAGGTGCATATAAACCATGCATTTCACATGGTTATAGGTTATTTTCCTGGCTCAAGCCGTTTCAGCAGGCTGGATGTATCAAAACGCCCGCCCCCCTGAGACTGCACATCTGCATAGAACTGATCCACCAATGCAGTTACGGGCAATTTCGCGCCGTTTTTACGTGCCTCTTCGAGGACGATATTCAGATCTTTGCGCATCCAGTCCACCGCAAAACCAAAATCAAACTCGTCGGCAATCATGGTCTGATGGCGGTTGACCATCTGCCATGAGCCTGCAGCACCGTGCTGGATCACGTCAAATACCTGCTCCGCATCCAGACCGGCACGCTTGGCAAAATGCACACCCTCAGCCAGACCCTGTACCAGACCGGCGATACAGATCTGATTAACCATCTTAGCTAACTGCCCGGAACCGGCATCCCCCAGCAAACGGATCGATTTGGAATAACAATCCATCACAGCTTCAGCCTTTTCAAAGATTCGCGCATCGCCGCCAACCATTACGCTGAGTACGCCATTCTCAGCACCGGCCTGACCGCCGGATACCGGCGCATCAAGAAAACCGACACCCTGCTCAGCGGCGCGCTCAGCCAGCTCACGGGCGATTTCAGCCGATGCGGTGGTGTGGTCAACCAGAATAGAACCTGCCTGCATGCCAGCCAGCACGCCCTGCTCTGTGCAGGTGACTTCGCGCAGATCATCATCATTACCGACACAGGTAAAAACAATCTCGGCACCTTCGGCTGCTGCTGCCGGGGTCAGTGCGTAACTGCCCTTGTAATCATCTACCCAGGCTTCCGCTTTGGTAGCCGTGCGGTTATAGACTTTGACCTCATGGCCGGCCTTCGACAGGTGTCCTGCCATTGGGTAACCCATAACACCCAGACCAATAAATGCGACTTTCATAATAATCCTTCACTGGTTAATTATTATTGGATGGCAGTGAGTATATAGGATCATCCTGATAATTCCCTAATAGGCCCGGTTACGGGATACTGTTATGATCCAGCTCAGTTGCCAACAAACCGTGCTGACTCCTGTATCACATTTTATGGAGCTGATATGAATCATATACTTCGTCTGTGTTTGCTGAGCCTTTTGCTGCTGACACCTCCCCTGCACGCCGCACCCGCCAACCTGTATCAGCTCAGTTATTCCGATCTGACCAACACCCCTGTTTCGCTGGCGCAATACAAAGGCAAAGTGATACTGCTGAATTTCTGGGCAACCTGGTGTCCGCCCTGTATCAAAGAGATGCCCTCTATGCAGCGTCTGAAAACGCAGTTAGCGGATCAGCCATTTGAAATCGTTGCGATCAATATGGGTGAAGACAGCCAGTCTGTCACAGACTTCCTGCAGCAACTGGAAACGCAACTCAGTTTTCCTGTGCTGCTTGATCCGGACAATGACTCTTTTAAAACCTTCAAGGTTCGCGGTTTGCCGATGACATTGCTCTATGATCAGGAGGGTAATCTGGTAGAAACCATCATGGGGGTCAGAGAGTGGGATCAGCCCTCAGCCGTTGCAGGCATTAAGGCACTGATCCGCAGATAGGCCAGAGTCAGCGCTCTGGCCTCGGATCGGCGAGCGTTTATTCAGCCAGAACAGCCGCTGCTGCCTGTGCTGCCACACCGGTATTGATCGGTGCCTGCATCGCGCTCAGTGTGTTCTC
Source organism: Neptuniibacter halophilus (assembly GCF_030295765.1). Classification (NCBI taxonomy): domain Bacteria; kingdom Pseudomonadati; phylum Pseudomonadota; class Gammaproteobacteria; order Oceanospirillales; family Oceanospirillaceae; genus Neptuniibacter; species Neptuniibacter halophilus. Next base: position 3,773,937 of record NZ_AP027292.1, read on the forward strand.
CAGTGCATCCAGACACAGCATGACGTTACGCTGAGTGCAGGCGCTGCCCATGAGGCCGATGCGCCATACTTTACCTGCCAGATCACCAAGCCCTGCGCCGATCTCCAGATTGTAGTTCTGCAGGAGCGCAGTGCGCACCTGAGCATCATCGACACCTTCAGGAATCATAACGGAGTTGAGCTGTGGCAGACGGCTCTCTTCATCAACCAGAAAGCCGATCCCCATCGCTTCCAGCCCTGCGCGCAGTGCCAGATGCAGCTTCTGATGACGGGCCCAGGCATTTTCCAGCCCTTCTTCCTCAACCATTACCAAAGCTTCATGCAAAGCGTAAAGGGAATTAACCGGAGCCGTATGGTGGTAGGCACGTTTACCGCCGCCTCCCCAGTAACCCATGACCAGATTCTTATCCAGAAACCAGCTCGGCACCGGCGTTTTCCGGTTTTTCACGGCTTCAACTGCCCGAGGGCTGAAGCTGACCGGCGAGATACCCGGTGGGCAGGACAGACACTTCTGGGTACCAGAATAGATCGCATCGATTCCCCAGCCATCGACATCAACCTCAATACCACCCAGTGAGGTAACCGCATCGACAATCGTCAGGGCACCGTTTTCCTTGGCAATCTGGCATAAAGTGCGGGCATCGGAACGCACACCGGTCGACGTTTCGGCGTGAACAAAAGCCAGCACCTTAACATCATCATGTTCGGCAAAGGCTGCTTTTACTTTCTCAGGATCAACCGGCTTACCCCAGTCATCCTGCAACAAAATGCATTCGCCACCGAAGCGCTCAACATTCTCTTTCATCCGACCACCGAAAACGCCGTTCTGGCAGACAATCACCTTGTCACCCGGCTCAACCAGGTTAACAAAGCACGCTTCCATTCCGGCAGAACCCGGTGCGGAAACCGGTAGCGTGAGTTCGTTGTCGGTTTTGAACAGGCTTTTCAGCATGCCTTTAAGTTCATCCATCATCCGGATGAATTCAGGATCAAGGTGGCCGATGGTGGGCCGCGCCATAGCAGCCAGTACACGTGGACTCACATCGGAGGGGCCCGGGCCCATCAGCGTCCGCTGGGGCGGGTGGAAAGAGGTTGTCATTATAAGGCCTTTACGCTCAGGTAGTTATAAAGGCCCTATTTGTATCAGTTGGCTGCTAACTCGGCAATCATCGCTATGATCATTTCAGCCGAATGTCTAGCAGCGGTGACCAGGAACTGATCAAAAGAGATACCGGATTCCTGACCGGCAATGTCAGACAGTGCACGAATCACAATAAACGGGGTTTTAAACTGGGTACAGGTCTGAGCAATCGCCGCCGCTTCCATCTCAACCGCTTTCATCTGCGGAAACAGCTTACGTTTACGCTCAGTACGCGCCGGATCATTCATAAACTGATCGCCGGTACAGATCAGACCGCGTGTGGTCTGCATACCTTCCATACGGGCAATGCAGCGTTCCGCAATCTCTGCCAGCGTAGGGTCCGGGGAAAACGCAGCCGGCTGACGTGGTACCTGGCCATATTCATAACCGAAAACAGTCAGATCAACATCGTGATGACGCACTTCCGAGGAGATAACAATATCACCCACCTGAAGTGAAGGATCAAAACCGCCGGCAGACCCCGTATTGATAATGCAGTCCGGCTTGAAGACCTGCAGCAGAATGGTTGTGCCAATCGCTGCATTCACTTTACCAATGCCGGATTTGAGCAGAACAATATCTTTACCATGGAGGGTACCGGTAAACAGGTGGTAACCCGCAATTTCATGGTCTTCCCGATCCTGAAGAGAGGACTTCAGCAGCTCAATCTCTTCATCCATCGCACCGATAATGCCGATACGTATATCACCGCTTTTCTGCTTCAGCAGATCCGCCAGGGTCTGTTCAGTGCTCATCTAACTTAGCTACCACCTGCCAGGTAATGGGGGTTTAAATTAAAGCGCGATTAGAGCACAGCTCCGGTTAAAAACCTAGCGCTCCGAGTATAGATTATTGGTTAATATGCCGTTTTTTTCCTCTCCGGCTTCGCCAGCAAACATAAGGCCTCAGAGCGGATACTTTCCCTGCCAGCCAAATTCAGAAAACAACTGCTGTGTGTACTCATCAACCGGAGCGGTAAAATGCATCGTTTCGCCCGTAGCCGGATGCCTGAAAGACAATTCGGTCGCCATCAACATCAGCCTGTCCAGATCGTAACGCGCCCGCAGGGCCTTGTTATGTTTGTTATCGCCATGCTTGGTGTCGCCGGCAATCGGATGAAAGATATGCTTCATATGCCGGCGAATCTGGTGCTTTCTGCCGGTCTCCGGCCGCACCTCGACCAGCGAGTAACGGGATTGCTCATAACGTCCAACCGGCATGTCGATCTCGACCTGAGCAAGGCAACGGTAATTCGATACCGCTGACTGTGGCTCTTTATCCTGACTGGCATGTTTATCCGCAATTTTATCCAGTTGTTCCAGCAACGGGTAATCGATACACCCCGCTTCAGGAACATAGCCACGGCACATGCAGAGATACGTTTTGGCGACATCCCGCTGCTCAAACAAAAGGTTAAGATCTCTGGCTATCTCTTTGTTTTTACCAAATAAAATAACCCCTGATGTAGGCCGGTCGAGACGATGTATTGTGTACGGGCTTCCCCCTTCGAAGTATTCTTTAAGCATCGAAGCGAGGTTGGGTGTACCCCGTGGCGCAAGCCAGCTCGGATGCACCAGCAGACCGGAAGGCTTATTGATGGCGATCAGATGATCGTCCTCATAGATAATATTCAGATCTGTCATGGCGGGGATCCCGTATAAAGCCGGTAATAGTTGGATAATCAGGAGCGCAGATTCTACCCCTGCGCAAATCTAAGTAAAGAACCTTGAAAAACCAACCAAAATACTTATATATAAGGTAACTCAACAGGGAAATGAATTTCGAGGACACTATGCGTAACATCAACACATATCAAACACAGTCCGGAGCCTCTGCGCTGCAGACCAACAAGGTGCTGAGAAACACCTATTTCCTGCTTGGTCTGACCCTCGCATGGTCCGCTCTGATCGCCGGTGTTGCTGCTGTGATGGCACTGCCCCATCCAGGCTTCCTGATCACCATCGTCGGCTTCTATGGCCTGCTCTATCTGACCGAGAAAAACCGCAACAGCGGTCTTGGCCTGCTGTTCGTATTTATGCTGACAGGCTTTATGGGCTACACCCTGGGGCCGATCATTAACTACGCCACTGTCGGCGGAGGCAGCGAGATTGTGATGACCGCACTGGGCGGTACAGCACTGGCATTCTTCGTTACTTCTGCATATGCCCTGACCACTAAACGCGACCTCTCCTTCCTGGCGGGCATGCTGATGACAGGCTTTGTGGTACTGATCGTGGCTGTCATTGCCAACATCTTCCTGCAGATGCCGGCACTGACACTGGCTATCTCTGCGATGTTTATCCTGTTCTCCTCTGCAGCGATCATGTTCACTACTCAGCAGATCGTTAATGGCGGTGAGACTAACTACATCTCAGCGACGGTGACACTGTATGTCTCCATCTACAACATCTTTATCAGCCTGCTGAATATGCTTGGCATCATGGACGACTGATCGCCAGCCCCTTAAACAAGCCCCGCTTTCTTTGTTAAGATGGCGGGGCTTTTTATTTCTACAGTATCCGGTTATGAAATTTTCCTTAATTGTTCAGTCATCCCCCTGCAGCCAGCAGGCAGCTTCTACAGCCTTGCGTTATGCCAGAGCACTGCTCAGCGAAGGCCACGAGCTGTTTCGGGTTTTCTTCTATGCGGACGGCACCCTGATTGCTAACTCACAAATAGCACCACCACAGGATGAAACCCACCTTCCCGCAGAGTGGCAGACACTGGCCAAAGAACACAAGCTGGATCTGGTTGTCTGCATTGCTGCGGCGGTTAAGCGAGGCGTACTCAGTGATCAGGAAGCGCAACGTTATGAAAAGCCCGCTGGTAATCTGGCTCCCCGGTTTGAGCTCTCCGGTCTTGGACAACTGGCAGAAGCCATTGCGCTGTCTGACCGCGTTGTGACGTTTGGGGGCTGATGATGAGCGAGAATAAATCCGTTCTGATTATTAATCGCAGCGCCCCCTACGGTAGCAGCGCTGCACGTGAATCGCTGGATGTGGCCCTGACCTGCTCAATTTTCGAAATGCCGGTCAGCCTGCTGTTTCTGTCTGATGGCATTTTCCAGTTACTGCAGGGGCAGTCCCCTGAGGCACTTGAGCAGAAAAAGCTTGAGGCCATGCTCAGTGCCTTACCCATGTATGACATCGATCAGATACTGGTTTGCAGGGAAGACTTCGAACAACACGGCCTGAGCGAAGCGCAACTGTGCCTGCCGGTTCAACTGATCGATGCCGATCAGATCGCTTCATTGATCCAGAAACACGACACGGTTTTGACCTTCTGATGACCCTACACCTGCTGAATAAATCGCCTGAAAACCAACCGTTGATTCAACGGATGCTGCAGAGCATGGCTCAGGGTGATGCCCTGCTTCTGATTGAGGATGGCGTGTACAACGCACTGCCTGCTTATCAGCCTGCCTTTAACAACCTTCCTGAGAATGTCTCCCTGTTTGCGCTCGAGGCTGACTACCAGGCCCGCGGCCTCACAGGCCAGATCTCTGCGCAGTTTACGCCTGCCAACGACAGGATGTTTGTGCGCCTCAGTTGCGAACACTCCAAAGTCGTGAGCTGGTTTTAATCATGGGTATAGCATTTGACGACGAGGGCTACCTGCGCAATCTGGCAGACTGGAGCCCGGCTGTAGCAGAACAGGTCGCCAGCGCTGAAGGGATCGAGCTGAGCGCTGCACACTGGGAGATTATTGAGGTGATCCGCGATTTCTATCAGCAATTCGAACTCTCCCCCGCCATGCGCCCGCTGGTGAAAGCTGTTGCCATTAAATTAGGCCCGGAGAAAGGTAAGAGTATCTACCTTATGAAACTGTTCCCGGGCAGCCCGGCCAAGCTCGTTGCTAAAATTGCCGGTTTACCCAAACCCGATAATTGCCTTTGACAGACATCATAGTTCAGCCCATCTGGCTGAAATAATTAAAAAAATTACGCAATCATTTGTTTAAACCATACTCTAGCTGGTCTATCCTTTAACAAACAAATCAGCACAGCTTTCACCTGCGGTAAAGCTGTGGGATACTCGATTTTCAGTTGCTGCGGCTCTTTACCGAGCCCAACAGCCACCGGTAGTAAAACAGGTATAGGTAAATCACGATGGGTCTAGAATCAGCTGCGGAACATCTGAAAAAACTGCAATCTGAACATATGATTGGTCAGGAGGCGAACGACGCCAAACGCGGCAATCAGGAAGAAGTGGTATACCACCAGTGGGCGACGTTTAAGGTAGACAACGAGCTCTACGGTGTCGATGTCATTCAGGTTAAAGAAGTCCTGCGCTACAGCGAAATTACACCGGTGCCCGGTGCGGACTATTTTATTCTCGGCATTATCAACCTGCGTGGTAACGTGGTTACGGTAATCGATACCCGGCAGATGTTTGGCCTGAGCCGCCATGAACCGGACGACGACACGCGCATCATCGTGGTTGAGTATAACGAACAGGAAGTGGTTGGGCTGGTAGTCGACAGCGTTGACGAAGTGATCAACCTGCCACAGCAGGATATCGATCGCGCACCCAACGCCACCGGCGAAGAGACGGCTAAGCGTTTTGTTCAGGGTGTTTGCTACTACAATAACATCCTGATTATCCTGCTTGATCTGCTGAAGATGCTGCAGAGCATCACCCCGATGGAAGTAAGTGACGAATTCTGACATCTCCATCAGCAGAAATATGAAGAAAGGCTGCAACCGCAGCCTTTTTTTGTGCCCTACCGACCGATATGAACGGCTATCTTGCGTGAGGAAGCATGATGTCTATGCTCCCAGCAAAACACACCCTGCCAGGTCCCCAGACATAACCGGCCGGATTTTATCGGTATCGACAAACTGGTGCTGGTCAGAGCACTTTTAATGTGGGCCGGCATATCATCCGCGCCCTCAAAGGTATGGGTGTAAAGCGAATCGTTTTCCGGCACCAACCGCGCCAGCCAGCGCTCAAGGTCATGCTGTGCACTGGGGTCGGCGTTCTCCTGAATCGTCAGGCTGGCGCTGGTATGCTGAATCAGCAACGTACACAACCCCTCCTCCGTCCCGGAACGATCAACCAGCGCCTGAACCTGCGCGGTGAACTCAAACAGGCCCTGACGACCGGTGCTGACTGTAAGAATCTCTACCATAAAAAATGCCCCTCCGATGAAGGGGCACTTTAGCAGATCAGAACCGAAAACCCAGCTTACATAACCCGGTTAGTGGTCATAAATTTGCTATCAGAATCCGGCCCAGTGTTATCCGCATACAGGGTGACACCTGATCGCAGACAGATGGACAGGTTCTGATGGGACTCTTCTGTCTCCTCAGGCAGCAGGTGTTCGACCACCGCTTTCTCATCCAGCAACTCCTGTTCGGTTGCGGTCAGACGGCCACGACTGAAATCGTTCACATCAATATCGCGCACGATCTGATAACGGCCGTAGTTGCAGCGCACCGGGAAGGAAAAGAAGATCCCTTTGGTGATCCCGTAACTGCCATCACTGAGGATACCCATACTGATGATCTCGCCGGGTTCCGTACCCAGCACCCAGTCACGCATCTGATCGACAATAGCCTGAGCTGCGGAGGCAGCACTGGACAATCCGCGGGCTTCAATGATCTCCGCGCCACGTTTCTGCACTTTAGGAATAAACTCTTCGCGGTACCATGCAGTATCGATCTGAGCCATGGCGGGTTTATCCAGAATGGTCGCCTGATGCAGATCGGGATACTGAGTCGCGGAATGGTTACCCCAGATCATGATGCCACCGATATCACGGGTCGTCGCACCACAGTGGTTGGCGAGAATCCCCTTGGCGCGGTTATGATCGAGACGGGTCAGGCAGGTAAACTGCGACGGGCTCAGGTCGGGCGCATTGCGGCTGGCGATCAGCGCATTGGTATTAGCCGGATTACCGGTGACCAGCACTTTAACATCGCGGTTGGCAAAATCGTTCAGCGCCTTACCCTGACGGGCAAAAATCTGCGCGTTCTCTTCCAGAAGGTCGCTACGCTCCATTCCCGGACCACGTGGTTTAGCACCGACCAGCAGTGCGTAGTGACAGTTTTTAAAACCATCTTCGACGTTGTCGTGCAGGGTAATGGTATGCAGCAGAGGATAAGCGCAATCCATCAGCTCCATCGCCACGCCGCGCAGCGAATCCATCGCATGGGGCAGTTCAATCAGCTGCAGAATCACGGGCTGGTCTTTACCCATCATTTCGCCAGCGGCAATTTTAAACAGCAGACTATAACTGATGGCACCTGCGGCACCGGTTACGGCTATACGAACAGGACGTCTCATCGCTTAAAACCTCTTTGTCTATCTTCTTATTGAGAGAGTGTCTGAATGATACCAAAGTATAAACAGACCCAGAGGTAGTGTAATTAGTTCTCTGGTACAGAACTATTACAATTAACGACACTTAAGCACTATTTAGAGACCCCGCATCCCTTCGGAGCGCAAAAACACCGAATCAGACTGATTCAGGGCCGCTTCAATCCGCTGCATCAACAGAGCCTTGTCGCGCCCCAGCACGCCTTTGAGGACAAGGTAGTTAGACGCATGATCACTGCGGAAAATCGTTTTCTCAAGCTCCAGGCTGCCGATCAGAACCTGCATCTCTTCGATTAACTGGCGCTGGTCGCACGCAATAAAGTCGCCGCCAAACTCTTTGCGGAAATGTGCCTCACCCTGACGAAAAAACAGCACCAGGGTAGCCAGATAATCTGGCTGAGCTTCATTAACCAGGCTGGCAGAATCCAGCGCATGCTGCTCGCTGTACGCCGCTCCTCCCATGCCGTTAATAATCATCACCGACGAACGCATCCCCGACTGGCGGATCTTCAGTAACGCCTCCAAAGTGGAATCATAGGTCTCACCTTTAGCGATCTTCTCCAGCACAAGGTTGTTGCCGCTTTCAGCACCGACATACATCAGCTCCAGACCCAGTTCACGCAGTTCACTGAGCTCTTCAACTGATTTATTCAGCAGATTCCGTGGCAGACAATAAGAGGAAACCCGGCGCACTGAGGGCAGATGCTGACGAATCGATAGCAGAATCTCTTTCAGCCGCTTAAAGGAGAGCGCCATGGCGTCACCGTCTGCCAGAAAGACTTTGCGCACCGGCCCCAGTGCGGCGGCACAGCGCTTGATCTCGGCCTCGATCTCAGCCTGCGGTTTAGGCCGAAATTTTTTCTGCGGTAATGTATACATTTCGCAGAAGGTACAGTTATTCCAGCTACAACCGTTTGTAACCTGCAAAATCAGAGAACCGGCCTCACTGGGGGGCCGGAAAACCGGCTCGATGTAATCAATTGGCGGGTAGACCGGCATCATGGCGCTACGGCCTTAGAGAACAGGGTGTAGAAATTCTGACTGGTCTGCTCAGCCAACTGCTCCAGACTCACACCTTTCAGATCAGCAATACACTGCGCCACTTCGACTACATATTTCGGCTCATTTTTCTTGCCCCTGTGCGGCACGGGTGCGAGGTAAGGCGCGTCAGTTTCGATAAGAATACGTTCCAGCGGTACCTGACGAACCACATCACGCAGCTCTTCTGCATTGCGGAAGGTAGTAATACCGGAAAATGAGATGTAGTAGTTCATATCCAGCGCCGCTTTAGCCATCTCCCAGCTTTCAGTAAAGCAGTGCAGGACACCCCCGGATTCTGGATTACCGTGCGCCTTAATCAGCGCCAGCGTATCTTCCCGGGCATCGCGGGTATGCACAATCACCGGTAGCTTCAGCTCAGCCGCAGCCTCCAGATGGGTCTGAAAGCTCTGCTGCTGCAATGCGAACTGCTCAGGGCAATCCTGATAGAAGTAATCAAGCCCGGTCTCACCAATCGCAACCACCTGCGGCTGACTGGCCAGCGCAAGCAACTGCTCTTTTGTGGCGAGGCCTTCATCAATATTCAGCGGGTGAACACCCAGCGATGCAAAAATTGCCGGATTATCTTGGATCAGTTCACACATAGGGCCAAACTGACTGAGGGAGATCGATACGCACAGCATCGCATTAACCCGGCGCTCAAAAGCCGCCTGCAGCATGGCATTAAAATCGTGGTTATACGGGGACAGGTCCACCTTGTCGAGGTGACAGTGGGAATCAATGAACATCGTGGTTTGAACTAGCTCGGTCTGGTCTGGCCCGAGAGGCCTGATTACAGGGCGTTGGTTTTCCGCCCTGAACTTAAGGCGCCTGCCAGATAGGTTTCAATTTTGCTGATCAGCGTGGAGTCATCAGGAGATAACTGAATCCCGATACCCGGTGTACGGCCGCCCTGAGCGCCTTTAGGCGTCACCCAGATCACCTTACCGGTCACCGGGATCTTATCGCCCTCTTCCATAAGCTCCAGCAGCATAAACACCTCTTCACCCAGGTGATAGGAACGCAGCGTCGGAATGAACAGTCCACCGTTGGTTATATACGGCAGATAGGCCTGGTACAGCTCTTCTTTCGTTTTGATCGTTAACGACAGGATGCCGTGACTTAAACGGGGTACCGCTACCATACTGTTCAGATCTCCTTATTTGAGCAACGCAGCCCATTCCAGAAGTATACACTCAAGCAGCAACTGCTTATTCGGGTTCTGTCTTTGCAGTATAGCTCTGCGTTCTTCATGAACCTTGTCTGCTAACCTGAAGATTCTAACCGGGTCAGTTTTTTTCGCAACTGCCGTAAGCATATTCCGCGCATCATCCTGACGGATACTTTCGGCATCCTGACACAATGCTCCTCTGGCCACATCGGTCAGCAAGCTGTAAAACCAGCCCAGCAACAACTCCAGATCATGTTTCTGCCAGCTTTGCGCCACCTCTAGCGGTGAACGCCGCTGTTTCAGGATATCCGCCAGCCCGCGAATCAACTGCGCACGCTCTTCAGCCAGATCTTTTTCTATGTACGCGAGGGCCTCTTTTGGCGCCCCACGATTGATATGCAGCACAGACCGGGCCCGCTCAGCATCAAGCTCTGTAGCTGCCTGCAACCAGTTAATCGCTTCATCTTCTGCTGGTGGATGGCATTCAATCTGCTGGCAACGGCTTTTGATGGTCGGCAGTACCTGACCCAGCTTTGAGGTCACCAGTATGATCAGCGTATCCCTGCCCGGCTCCTCAAGCATTTTAAGAAGCGCGTTGGCTGAAGCCACATTCATAGCATCCGCCGGATTGATCACTACCGCACGATAGCCGCCCTGTTGCGGCGTACTGTAGATAAACTCGGTGAGCGCCCGGATCTGATCCACCTTAAGCTGCTTACCCTCCTCTTCCGGCATCAGCAGATAAAGGTCGGGATGGCTACCGGCGGCGTTCAGCTCGCAGGACTTACAGCGACCACAGGACTGATTTTCCAGCGGCGACTGACAGAGCAGGTACTGCGAAAAGGCAGTAGCAAAGTCCGCTTTACCAATGCCGGCCGCGCCATGCAGCAGCAACGCATGAGGCAAGCGACGATTGCGGTGGAGGCCGGCCAGATGGCTAAAGCGCTCATAAAACCAGGGATACGCAGATACAAGCTCACTCATACAGGTTGTTCCAGAAACCGGGTTACGCTCTCAGCGATTTGCTGCTGAACCAGATCCAGAGTTTGCGATGCATCGATAATCGCAAATCGTTGAGGATCGTTAGCTGCCCGCTGAAGATAGGCGGTGCGAACGCGCTCGAAGAAGGCTTTCTTTTCCTGCTCAAAACGATCCGGCGCGCTCCGGGCGCTGGCACGACGAAGCCCGACCTCCACATCCAGATCCAGCAGCAGAGTAAGCTCAGGTGCCAGTTCTTTCTGTACCAGCTTTTCCAGAATCTCTATCTCGTGGAGATCAACACCGCGCCCACCGCCCTGATACGCAAAGGTCGCATCCGTGAAGCGATCACTGATCACCCAGGCACCCCGTTCCAGCGCCGGACGAATCACATGGGCGATATGCTGCGCGCGCGCAGCAAACATCAGCAATAATTCAGCATCCTGACTGATCTGCTCTTCGCGCGGGGTCAGCAGCAGTTCACGCAGCTCCTCGGCAAAGGGCGTGCCGCCCGGCTCGCGGGTCAGAACCACCTCAATCCCGCGCTCACGCAGCAGGTTGCAGAGAAATTCAATATTGGTGCTTTTACCCACCCCTTCGGTGCCTTCTACGGTCAGAAAGCGCCCTTTCTTCTGTTCGCTCATAAAACTCATTATTACTGACTACGGGGATGAACGGTAATCTTTTCGACGACTTAACTGATAGCGCCGAACCGCTGCATTATGTTCTTTCAGAGTGGCAGAAAAATAGTGACTTCCATCGCCTTTGGCAACAAAGAACAGCGCTTTGCCATCTGCCGGATGCAGCGCCGCTTCGATGGCCTCCCGACCTACCATAGCAATCGGCGTTGGCGGCAGCGCCGGGATCACGTAGGTGTTGTAGGGGGTTGGTTTGCGCAGGTCGGAACGGCGAATATTTCCTTTGTAGTCATCACCCATCCCATAAATCACGGTCGGATCGGTTTGCAAACGCATTTTTTTATTCAGACGGCGGACAAACACCCCGGCAATCACCGGGCGTTCATCGGCCCGCGCGGTTTCTTTCTCGACAATAGACGCCATAATCAGCGCTTCGTAAGCATTTTTATAGGGTAATTTTTCAGCCCGTTTCTGCCAGGTCTCATCCAGCGCTGTAACAAGATGATTATTCGCCCGCTTCAGCAGAACACTGGCCGGGGTATTTTTTTCATAACTGTAGGTCTCTGCCAGGAACAGCCCTTCCGGGTGCTTATGCTCCAGCCCCAGCTTATCTGAAAGCGCCTCAACAGACAGCGCAGAGATATCATCCTCAATATGCGGCGCTGCAGCCAGGCTCTCCAGCAGCGACTTCAGATTACTGCCCTCAATGATAGTGAAGCTGTAGTTGATCGAACGCCCGGAGGTGACCAGTTGAAGAAAGCTGCGTGGCGTAAGCCCTACTGCAAGCGCGTACTCTCCCGCCTTTATTTGCTCTGCCAGACCAGAATGGCGCCCGTAAAAGCGCATGTAATAACGATTCAGCCCGACGGTAATCGCTTCCAGATCATCAATGACCTGACGATAGTTAGCGCCCTTTCGCACCTCGAAAACATCAGCCCCGGTGATATCCAATGGTTCAGCAAGATAGTTCTGATAATCATGCCAAACCAACGCAGCCGCGGCCCCAGCAAGGAGCACAACCGCCGATAGCGAAATAAGTAACTTCTTTAACAATGTAAATCCTCAGACAATACACTCTGCAACCGACGAACCGTTTCACCGATTTCATAACGCTGCGCTTCAAACTCTGTCACAGGCCAGATACCGATAAGGCTGTTACAGAGAAACAGCTCATCCGCCTGAGTCAGCACTTCAGCAGGATAACGCCCCTGCTCAACCACAACCCCCTGCTTCCCGAACAGCCCCAGCAGATGATCTCTCATGACGCCCTGCACACCACAACAGCTCAGATCGGGAGTATACCAATGGGAGCCCTGTCGCCAGAACAGGTTACTCATGGTTCCCTCAACAAGATTGCCTTCCAGATCGCATACAATGCCTTCTGCCACATCCGGATCATCCCATTCTGACCGGGCCATGACCTGCTCAAGCCGGTTAAGGTGCTTTAACTGAGCCAGTGCCGGATTCAGCCCCAACCGAAACTGACACAAACGCGCCCTGACGCCGCGCTCACGATTGAGCTGCATCCCCTGCCGGGCAGGGGAAAGCGAAAGGATTCTGCTGGGCTGTAGTGGATCGGGAATGGCATAACCCCGCGCACCACTTCCCCGTGTAACAGTAATCTTCAGCGTCTGATCACCCTGAAAATCCAACCGGGCTAAATCTTCCTTAACAAGCGCCAGAGTACCCACAGGAAACCGTAAACGCTGCAGTCCTTTCTCAAGACGCGCGAGATGTGCATTAAGCAGACGGGGCCTGGAATTAACAACAGCGATCGTTTCAAATAACCCATCACCGTAACTCAGCCCACGATCGCTGGCAGCAATCGTCTCCTGGGGCACCCCATTGATCCAGCAACCCATGAGTAACCTCAGATACGCTTAAACAACAAACTGCCGTTGGTACCACCGAAACCAAAGGAGTTTGACAGCGCGGCATCGATACGGCATTCCTGCGGCTGATGAGCGACATAGTTCAGGTCACAGCCCTCAGACGGATTATCCAGATTGATCGTGGGCGGCGCGACCTGATCACGAATCGCCAGAATACTGATAATCGCTTCAACAGCGCCCGCTGCGCCCAGCAGGTGTCCGGTCATGGATTTGGTAGAACTCATGCGCAGCGAGGATGCAGCACTGCCCCAGACCTCTTTAGCAGCATTGGACTCAGCAATATCACCCGCAGGTGTGGAGGTACCATGAGCATTAATGTACTGAATCTGCTCCGGATTGAGTGACGCATCCGCTATCGCATTCTGCATCGCCAGCATCGCGCCCTCGCCACTCTCTGGCGGCGCCGTCATATGATAAGCGTCATCGCTCATCCCAAATCCGGCCAGCTCACAATAGATTGATGCACCGCGGGCAACAGCATGATCATAAGATTCGAGCACCAGAATACCGGCTCCATCACCAAGCACAAAGCCATCCCGATCCTGATCCCAGGGCCGGCTGGCCGTTTCGGGTGAGTCATTACGTGTTGATAGCGCACGGGCAGCAGCAAAACCGGCAATCCCCAGTGGCGTGGTCGCCATCTCAGCACCGCCTGCCAGCATCACATCGGCATCGCCATACTGGATCATCCGCATCGCCTGACCGATATTGTGTGTACCGGTCGTGCAGGCCGTAGTAATGGCAATATTCGGCCCTTTAAGCCCGTGTTTGATCGCCAGATTACCACCAATCATATTGATGATACTGCCGGGGACAAAGAAGGGAGAAACGCGACGAGGGCCACTCGTGCTCAGCACCTCAACATTTTTTTCTATCATCGGCAGACCGCCGATACCAGAACCGATGGCGCAACCGATGCGTGCCGCGTTGGTGTCGGTAATCTCAAGACCGGAATCTTCCAGCGCCTGGCTGGCTGCAGCCATACCGTACTGGATAAACAGATCCATCTTACGGGCTTCTTTAGGGCTCATATACTGAGCCACATCGAACTGCTTAACCGAAGCGGAGAATCGGGTAGTAAAAGGCTCAGCGTCAAACTGCGTAATAGGTGCCGCGCCGCTCTTTCCGGAAAGCAGATTCTGCCAGCTTTCCCCGACCGTATTACCGACCGGGGTCAGCATCCCCATACCGGTAACAACAACACGTCTACGTGTCATTCATTATCTCCATATAAAGATCAGACAAAGACAGAAGTATAACCCGCAGGCAAAAGAAAAGCCGCACTATCGTGAGATAGGCGGCTTGTCAGAAATACTTGCTTGAACGATTACTGGTGAGCGTTGATGTAATCGATAGCCAGCTGAACTGTAGTGATCTTTTCAGCTTCTTCGTCTGGAATTTCAGTTTCGAATTCTTCTTCCAGAGCCATTACCAGCTCAACTGTGTCCAGAGAGTCAGCGCCCAGATCTTCAACAAAAGAAGCTTCCTGAGTAACTTCTTCTTCTTTAACACCCAGCTGCTCTGCGATGATCTTCTTTACGCGCTCTTCAATGTTGCTCATATCTCTTCCTATCTTCTTATTAACCCCGCACACCGTTGGATATGCGGAAAGAAATTTTATTAAAGCCCCCCTGCTTTAGCAAGCAGGGCAGCGATAGTTCGTTCTCTGCCTGACGGCACATTATCAACAATTCGAAGAAAAAAACAATTCCTTCGACCGGGTTTTACCCCATATACATGCCGCCATTGACCTGGATCGACTCCCCGGTCACATATCCGCCGCCCTGACTGGCCAGAAAACCAACAACCGCCGCGATCTCTTCCGGACGCCCCAGACGGTTCATCGGAATCTGTGATTTCAGCGCTTCTTTGTGCTCTTCAGCCAGACCACTGGTCATATCCGTATCAATAAAACCGGGCGCAACACAGTTAACGGTAATGTTACGAGAGCCCACTTCACGCGCCAGAGCACGGGTGAAACCTTCCATACCGGATTTAGCAGCCGCATAGTTTGCCTGACCTGCATTACCCATAGACGCAACCACGGAGCTGACACTGATAATGCGACCCCAACGCGCTTTGGTCATACCGCGCAGGCAGCCCTTAACCAGACGGAAGACAGAGTTGAGGTTGGTATTCAGAACAGAATCCCACTCATCATCCTTCATACGCATGAGGATATTATCACGGGTAATACCGGCGTTATTCACCAGAATTTCGACAGTGCCAAAATCATCCTGAACCGTTTTCAGCACAGCAGCCACGGATTCTGCATCGGCGACATCCAGTACAAGACCTGTGCCTTTAACGCTACTTTCAGCCAGATAAGCACTGATCGCCGCCGCACCGTTCTCACTGGTAGCAGTACCTACCACAACAGCTCCCTGACGGCCCAGCTCTTCTGCGATCGCCTTACCAATACCCCGTGTAGCACCTGTAACCAGCGCCACCTTACCTTCAATACTCATTATTTAATCCTTTGCGCAAAGATTACTGACCCAGCGCCTTCTCCAGGCCCGCTGCATCACTAATTGCCGCCACGCTCAGCGGTTTATGGATTTTTTTATTCAGGCCAGACAGTACTTTGCCCGGTCCACACTCTACCGTAGATTCAACACCCTGATCTACCATACCCTGTACCGACTTAGTCCACAGTACCGGGCTGTAAAGCTGAGCCAACAGATTATCTTTCAGCTCATCAACACTGGCCGGAACGGCTGCAGTGACGTTCTGAACCACAGCAATCTCAGGCAGTTTAATTTCAATTTTAGCCAGCTCGGCGGCCATTTTCTCAGCCGCAGGCTTCATCAGCTCACAATGGGATGGCACACTGACCGGCAGAGGAACAGCACGTTTCGCGCCGGCAGCCTTGCAGCCTTCAATGGCACGTTCAACAGCGGCTTTCTGGCCGGCAATCACAATCTGCCCCGGGCAGTTGTAGTTAACCGGAGAAACCACTTCACCCTGTGCCGCTTCAGCGCATGCCTGCTCGATTGCATCATCAGCAAGCCCCAGAATCGCAGCCATGGCTCCGGTACCGGCAGGTACCGCCTGCTGCATAAATTCGCCACGCAGCTTCACCAGATTAACACCATCAGCAAAGCTGATTGCACCTGCACATACCAGTGCGGTGTATTCACCCAGACTGTGACCGGCAACCAGAGCAGGCATCTGACCACCCTGCTCCTGCCAAAGGCGCCACAGCGCAACACCGGAGGTCAGCAAGGCTGGCTGAGTTTTATCAGTTTGATTCAGATCGGCTTCAGGGCCGTTCTGAACCAGATCCCAGAGATCGTACCCCAGAACCTCGGAAGCTTCTGCAAAAGTGCTTTTAATAACAGGATGGGCGTCTGCAAGTTCCGCAAGCATACCCACCTGCTGAGAACCCTGACCCGGAAAGACAAATGCAAGAGATTGCGACATGATTTCCTCGAATCATCAATTAGAACCGTGCCTGACCATAATCAGGCGAATGGCCCGTAGTTTACAACATTCAGAGGCAATTAAAACTGTAACCGACCGTTTCAGGCCAGCTTATCTTCAATTTCATGACAGATACGGCGGGGGACGTTCTGCTCAATCTCGGCGACCGCCTGATCAAGTGCAAAACCAAAACATTTACGGTTAGCCGAACCGTGACTTTTAATCACAATCCCCTGCAGGCCGAGCAGACTGGCGCCGTTACGCCGGGAAGGATCCATCTGGCGCTTAAGCTCACTGAGTACAGGGCTGGCCAGCAACGCCAGAAAACGACGATACAATCCTTTCTTGAAACTGGCCTGGAATTTACGGCTGATCAACCGCGCCAGACCCTCACTGCTTTTCAGTGCGATATTACCGACAAAGCCATCACAGACCACTACATCAGCCTTACCGGCATAGAGATCATCGCCTTCGACATAGCCGATATAGTTGAGGGTGCCATGCTCCTCAATGAGGCGTGAGGCCAGCTTGACCTGTTCATTACCCTTAATCTGCTCCTGACCGATATTCAGCAAGCCCACTCTGGGCGCCTCAATACCATCAACAGCCTGCGTCATCACCGACCCCATAATGGCAAACTGCAACAGGTGCTCCGCACTGCAGTCTACGTTCGCACCGAGATCCAGCATATGACAGTGACCTGTCAGGGTTGGCACGGACGAAATAATTGCCGGACGGTCAATCCCCGGCAGCGTGCGCAGGATGTATCGCCCCAGCACCATCAGAGCACCGGTATTACCCGCACTGACACAGGCTTCAGCCTTATGCTCAGCCACCAACTGCAATGCTTTGTACATGGAGGATTCCTGTCCGCTGCGCAGTGCCTGTGAAGGTTTTGCAGCCATAGAAATGGTATCCGCCGCATGGACAATCTCTATGCGACAGGCAACGTCGGAATTAAGCTTAGTAAGCTGAGGCGTTATTGCTTCGGTATGGCCAACCAGTTTGGCTGACAGATGGGGATAGCGCTTAAGTGCGCTGAGTGTTGCGGGTACAGTAACGCGGGGACCGAAGTCCCCGCCCATCACATCAACTGCGATGCTGTAATAAGCTGACAAACGCTTATTCGTCATCCTGCTGGGCAATTACCTGCTTGCCACGGTAGAAACCGTCAGCAGATACGTGGTGACGACGGTGAGTTTCACCGGTAGTTGCTTCTACAGACAGAGTCGGGTTGCCCAGAGCGTCGTGGGAACGACGCATGTCGCGACGGGAACGTGACTTCTTGCTTTTCTGAACTGCCATGACTAAATAGCTCCTGGTTCTTTCTATTTGTTGTCGGCTTTTAATTGAGCCAACACACTAAATGGGTTCGGTTTTTCGGTTTCTTCAACCGCCGCCTCTGATTTACCAAAAGAAGTTTTTATTGAGCAGTCATCATGATAAGCATCGAATGGCAGACTCAGGATTACTTCTTCCTCAATCACAGGCAACAGCTCAATCTCTTCAGCCTCAACGATCAAAGGATCGTAGCTACGGGGCAACTGCTTCGCAGCTTCCTCGCTGGCGGCTATACCGAGATTAAATTCTGCCGCTACGGCGACCTCTACTGGTTCCAGACAACGTTGACAGGTCATAAAAAGACGACCTGACGCGCTGCCTGTTACAGTACGAATTCGTTGCTCATCGACAGAAAACTGCAGATCAACATCGATGACGCTCTCTTTGTCAACTAACGACTGACAAAGATTCGGCAAAGATTTAACGCCTGCCTCGCCGCTGATTCGTACTCCCCGCTCAGCTAATTTTCGCGGGTCAACTCTATTAGGTAATGGACCGTTTGACATAAGCGCGCAATTCTAGGGCCCGATGCCCCATCTGTCAAAGACTTTAGGGTTTAAATCCGCAATAAAACCGCTAATATTTGGGCCTTCATTTATTTAGGGTTAAAAAACAGATGAGAAACCTGATTTTAGCATCCAGCTCCCCTTTTCGTCGCCAGATTCTCGACAAATTAGGGCTGAAATACGAATGCATCTCACCGGAGATTGACGAATCTGCTCTGGAACAGGAAACACCGCATCAGTTAGTGGCCCGACTGGCTGAAGCCAAAGCCCGTAAAGTGGCCGAGACCGGTCAGAATGCTTTGATTATCGGTTCAGATCAGGTTGCCGTGCTGGGAGATGAGATTCTTGGCAAACCCCACACCCATGAGAATGCCGTACATCAGTTAAAAAAGCTGTCCGGGCACCGCGTGACCTTTCTCACCGGCTTGTCACTGGTTAACAGCGCAAGCGGTGAAGCTCAGACAGAGGTAGTCCCCTTTGACGTTGTGTTTCGTCCGCTCACGGACAGCATGATCGAAAACTATCTCAGGGCAGAACAACCCTATAACTGCGCCGGCAGTTTTAAATCCGAAGCGCTGGGGATTGTCCTGTTCGACAAACTCGAAGGTGAAGACCCGAACACCCTGATCGGCTTGCCATTGATTCGCCTGGTACGCATGCTCGAAAACGAAGGCCTGCAGGTTTTATAACCCGCAGCGTCAGCAGCATAAAAAAGGAGGGCCCCTGCCCTCCTTTATATTCGCGGTCTAACGCAGATGCGGCCCCTGACTGAGGCCAATCTGAGTCGATATAGCTCTGGTAACACTCACACCCAACTCATCAACAATCTGCTTCCAGGGTTCTGGCTGCGGTGTGTAATCGATTAGCTTTTCGGCCTGCACCACTTCCCGGGCCACATACCCGGTACTACCCAGACCATCAATCAGGCCCAGTTCGAGTGCTTGCTCGCCGGTCCAGACCAATCCGCTGAACAGCTTCGGATCATCTTTAATCCGATCACCACGCCCCTTGCGTACCTGATCGATAAATTGCTGATGGGTCGTATTCAGCACACTCTGCCAGAACTGCTCTTCCCCCTGATTGCTCGGTGAGAATGGATCGAGAAAGGCTTTATGCTCACCGGCAGTATAGAGCCTGCGCTCAACCCCCACCTTATCCATCAGGTCAACGAATCCAAATCCACCGGCCACGACACCAATAGACCCCACAAGGCTGGCTTTGTCGGCATAGATCGAATCCGCCGCAGCCGCAATGTAATAGGCACCTGAAGCACCGATATCCATGATCACCGCATACAACGGTTTTTCAGGGTACATTGCCCGCAAACGCTTGATCTCGTCATAGATATACCCGGCCTGCACCGGACTACCGCCGGGGCTGTTAATTCTCAGCACCACCGCCTTTGCATGGGGCGCTTCAAAGGCATCACGCAGTCCCCAGATAATATTGTCGGCGTTAGCCGGATCATCAGCACTGATGGTGCCTTTAATTTCAATCACAGCAGTATGGTCTTTCTGCGCGACATCCGGGGTCAGATCTTTGCCTATGAAGAACATTGCCAGCAGCCCGAACAGGTAGGCAAACGTCAGCAGTTTAAAGAAAACCCCCCAGCGACGCGCCCGGCGCTGCTCGACAAAAAGCCCGTTCAGGGTTTTCTCAATCAGTTTCCACTCTTTACTGCTGGCCTTGTCTTCACGGGCGTTTTCTACCGCCTGCTCAGCTTTACTCGCAGCCTTACGCGGCGCTGCCGTTTCAGAGCTGCCGTGCTCGGGCTCATTCCATGGGTTATCAGACAAAACTATCTCCTTAAATCAGGCAAACACGCCCTGAGCCTGCAGCCATTGCTCCAGCTCAGGAAAGTTATCTACTTCAAGCACCGGTTTATACCCCTTAAGCCGATCAAGGTGGTGCGCACCGTAACTGACAGCGATCACATCCATCCCCGCTCTGACGCCCATCTCGAGGTCATATTCAGTATCACCGATCATAACGGCTTCGGACGCTTTGACACCGGTTTCTAAAAGAATCTCCTCAAGCATATGCGGATGTGGCTTGGAAGTCGTTTCATCAGCACAGCGGGAGGTTTCAAATACAAAAGCCAGGCCAGTATCGGCAAACACACGATTTAATCCCTGCCGACTCTTACCGGTTGCTACCGCCATCCGCATCCCTTTGCTGTGCATACTCTCAAGACTATGGCGCGCTCCGGCAAAGAGCGGAGTCGGGGTTGTATCCTCAGCCAGATAGTAGTGGCTGTAACGCTGCCGCATCTGTTCGATCCCCTCATCTGTTACGTCGGGAATCAAAACCCGGATCGCTTCAGGTAACCCCAGACCGATGATATTACGCACCTCATCATCACCGGGCACCACAAATTCACAATCCTTCGCTGCAGACTGCATGCTGGAAACAATACGCGCCGCAGAATCGATGATTGTGCCGTCCCAGTCGAAAATTAATAGTTTATACACTCAGATATCCTTGAGAGCCGGTTCTTCGGAATACATCTATATATAGGAGACTGACTAAAGTTCAAGGGGGAGACGCGAGGATTTGCCTGATTGGCCTTGCCTTACCAGTAGCGCATAACGTATATTTTCAGGACATTTTTCGAAGCTTTTGTAAGCCATCACGCCTCATGCAACTCAGCCGATTTACAGATTACACACTCCGCGTCCTGTTTTATGTCGCGACCAATAATGACCGACTGGTAACACTGGCTGAAATTGCCGGTTGCTATAACATCTCCGTTGAACACCTGCGTAAAGTCGTGCACGCCTTATCAAAAGGCGGCCACCTCGCCACATTCAGAGGCAAAAACGGCGGCATTCGCCTGGCAAAAGCCCCCGAGCTGATCAACATCGGTCAGGTTGTTGCGGAAGCCGAAGGTCAGGAGCCACTGATCAACTGCAGTCAGCAGATGTGCATTCTGACCGGGTTTTGCAGCCTGCAGCAGGTTCTCGGCGAAGCGCAACAGGCTTTTATGGCCGTGTTACAGCAACACACTCTGGCGGACATGCTCAGCAATCCTAAAATCACACAGACTCTGATCAAACCTGCCTGATCGAATCTGCCAGTGCTTTACCATATTCCTGTTCCAGCCAGGGAAACAGCTCCCGCTCTTCGAAACGGACATGCTCCATAAGCCGCTGCGCAAAACACAACGCATCTGAAGCCTGTCGTGAATTCAGTATTTTCCTGAGATTGGCATGATCTTCCAGCAGCCGCTCTTTGAGGGGTTCCGCCTTATCACTCAGCAATGGTAGCAGACAGGCTTCTTCGACCTGAAAGTGCGGCTGCAATTCAGCCAGCAGCAACTCCCGTTTCGCTGCCCAGTAATCTTCAATTTCTGCATCTGCCTGCTCACGCAGGTCATTGATTCTTTTTGCAGAAACCAAGGCCCGATGATGCTCCCGGCTCAGCGTGATTAATGCTTCATTTCGTTTCATTAATGGCTCCCCCGATGCGCTTACCCTGTTTTGTAGCGGCCCCCACCGGCCCTTTATATCCATTTGTCTGATGACGCCGATTAACGGCCCCGGCAGTGACATCCATCCAGTTTTGATGCTGTTCTTTAAGTGTCTTCACTTCGCGACCTTTATTTAATGTATTTACAATACATTTTACATATGCAAAGATATATATCAAATACATTTACAGGTAATGAGCCATGGTTGTCTGGAGTAATACAGAAATTGCCGTTTTCTTCGTCGTGCTGGGTATGGTGGCCTTTAAACTATGGACCGTATGGCACGTTTCAAATAAAGCCCGCGCCACTCTGGAAGGGAGGCTGATATTCATCTGGGGGATTGCAGGCATGACGCTGTTTACCCTGGCTGCCAAAACCTATATCAGCTACCAGATGGGTATGGCCTGAATCGAAGATATAAAAAAGCCCGCTGATCAATGCGGGCTTATGCGGCGGCAGGGAGATTACCCGGCCACTTCCAGCTTCTCAGGTGAAACCAGTACGCCATTATTATCGGCGTAGATGTAATCACCCGGACGGAAAGTGACACCACCAAAGGTGAGCTCTACATTAAGTTCACCCAGACCTTTCTTCTCCGTTTTCATCGGGTGACAACCCAGTGCCTGCACACCGATATCCAGATCACCGATCGCATTCACATCACGAATGCAGCCATAGATGATAATCCCTTCCCAGCCGTTCAGGGTCGCTTTCTCTGCCAGCATATCGCCGAGCATCGCTTTACGCATAGAGCCACCACCGTCTACAACCAGCACTTTGCCTTTACCCGGCAATGCAACCTGCTCCCTGACCAGAGAGTTATCTTCAAACGCCTTCAGGGTGACGATCTCACCACCAAAGCGCTCACGGCCACCAAAATTACCAAACATTGGCTCTACAACCTGAACCAGCTCAGGGAACTGATCGCACAGTTCTGGCAGAAGATCTTCCACTTTCAACTCCTTAAATAAAAACTACAGCACTGATGTTCGTGCTCTATGCTATTACAGAGGGTTATGTTCGCCGATTCATTGTGCAATTGCACTACAACTATGGCAATAAAACACTGATGACTTTTACCCGCACCATTCGACCTGCATGGCTGTTGATATTACCTATAGCACTGATCATCAGTGGCTGCAGCAGCAAGCCGCAACATCATTGCGCCGCTGACAGTGATTGTGCTCCCGCACCACCCGGTCGCGCAGCACTGCTTGATCAGGCCCGGCAGCATACCGTGGTCACCACCGCTGCCTCTGCCTCAGCGGGCCCTGACCCCGATCTGACGGCTCGTATCCGTGCCGCTCAGGTACGCTTCGCTAACCAATCCCGACCCGTTCTTCCGGCAGCATCACCTCCTCCTGAGCCAGCACCCTTAACAGATCAGGAAACGAAGCCGGCAGCGATATCACCTGCACCCTCTGCTGACACTTCGATTAATACGAGTGCCACGACTACAGAGATGAAAAATCCGGGCTACACCATCCAGATCGGTAGCTTCAAACAGCGCGAAAACCGTATCAAGCTGATCCGGCGCTTCCCGGATGATGCCCCCCTGTATCAGTTTCGGGCAGCAGACCTGTTCGCCCTCTCCTATGGACACTTTCCGTCAGCGGTCGCAGCAGAGGAACAAGCCGGTAGCTTACGCCTTCAAGGCTATGAAGACCTGTATATCAGACCTATGCCTGTAGCGCGGGAAGCCCGGTAAAGCTTCTTAAGCGGGCTATGCTCTGGGCAGAAAGCTTATGCTACACTGCGCGCTATTGAATCAAGGTAAACCGATGAAGCTTCCCTATCATAGCGCTGTGCTGTTGAGTTTACTCTTCAGCCTGCCAGCTCCGGCAGAACAGATCACCGTTGCTGTGGCATCCAACTTTTATGCCCCTTTGCATGCACTCGCTGAGCGCTTTCAGGCGCACACTTCGCATCAGATTAATATCGCTTCCGGATCCTCCGGCAAGATCTTTGCCCAGATCAGCCATGGAGCCCCGTTCAGCCTGTTTTTCTCTGCCGATCAGGCAAAACCTGCCGCACTGGAGGCGAAGCAACTGGCTGTTGCCGGAAGCCGTTTTACCTATGCGGTTGGTCGTCTGGCACTGTGGTCAAATAGCCGTGAAACGCCCGACCAGCTTAGCCAACGCCTGCAACAACACAGCTACCGCAAGCTTGCCATAGCCAACCCGCGGCTTGCGCCCTATGGGGTTGCGGCACATCAGGTACTGGAAAATCTGCAGTTAACCGCCAGCAGCCGCCCCCA
Organism: Neptuniibacter halophilus; assembly: GCF_030295765.1. Lineage (NCBI taxonomy): Bacteria > Pseudomonadati > Pseudomonadota > Gammaproteobacteria > Oceanospirillales > Oceanospirillaceae > Neptuniibacter > Neptuniibacter halophilus. Next base: position 3,798,110 of record NZ_AP027292.1, read on the forward strand.
CTGGGTCATGGGAGAGAACATTGCTCAGACCTTCCAGTTTGTCCGCAGCGGCAGTGCTGATCTGGGCTTTGTCGCGTTCTCACAGATACATGACAGCCATAATCAGGGCTGGCTGATCCCCGAATCCCTGCACCAGCCGATCCGTCAGGATGCGGTCATTCTGCAACGCGCCGCCAGCAGCGAAGCTGCCCTGGCATTTGTTCGCTTTATCCAAAGCAAAGAGGGGCGGGAGATCATCCATAGCTTTGGTTATTCCACACCGCTTTCGGAGAATGCCAGCCAATGATTTTTTCTCCCGCTGATCTGTCGGCATTATGGTTGACGCTGAAACTGGCCACCACTGTGACTGTACTTCTGCTGTTGATCGGCACCCCTATCGCCTGGTGGCTGGCAAATACCCGTTCCTGGCTGAAAGGCCCGGTTTCGGCGATCGTTGCCCTGCCTCTGGTTCTGCCGCCTACCGTTCTCGGTTTTTATCTGCTGCTGGCATTAGGGCCTGAAGGACCGGTAGGCAAAGTAACCGAAGCACTGGGGCTGGGCCTTCTGCCCTTCACGTTCTGGGGGCTGGTCATTGCGTCACTGTTTTATTCCATGCCTTTTGTTGTGCAGCCAATTCAGAATGCACTTGAGCAACTGGGCAGACGCCCACTGGAGGTTGCAGCCACGCTTCGCGCGGGGCCGATCGACAGTTTTTTTACTGTGGTCCTGCCGCTGGCTAAGCCGGGCTTTATCAGTGCAGCGATTCTCGGCTTCGCACATACCGTTGGCGAATTTGGTGTCGTTCTGATGATCGGCGGTAACATCCCCGGCGCTACACGGGTTGTTTCTGTACAGATCTACGACCATGTTGAAGCACTGGATTACCCTCAGGCCCACGCACTGGCGGCACTGATGATTATTTTCTCATTTCTGGTACTACTGGCCCTGTACAGTTTCCAGCGGAATAAAGGTTCTGTGGGTATGAAATATGGCAATTAATACAGAGCCTTGCAGCGCCGAGCCGATTCGTGCCCGTTTCCGGCTGGACTACACCCTGGCCCAACGTACAGGCTTTTCTCTGGATCTGGATCTGACGCTGCCAGCTCAGGGCGTAACGGCGATCTTTGGCCATTCCGGTTCAGGTAAAACCACCTTTCTTCGCTGTGTGGCTGGCTTAGAACAGCCCGACGCCGGTGAGCTCCGGGTGAATGGCCAGATCTGGCAACAGGAGCGGTTTTCGCTGGCCACTTACAAGCGTCCCCTCGGGTATGTATTTCAGGAATCGAGTCTGTTTGCGCACCTCAATGCCCGGGAAAACCTTAAATATGCGATTAAGCGCTCCGGGCAACCCTGCGACAACGAATTTTATCAGCAGGTGCTCGACATCATGGGCATTAACACAATTCTCAGTCGCTACCCGGACCAGCTCTCCGGCGGCGAGCGTCAGCGCGTTGCTATCGCCCGGGCCCTGCTTATACAGCCAAAACTTCTGCTGATGGATGAGCCATTGGCAGGACTGGATATCGCCCGGAAACTGGAAATCCTCCCCTATCTGGAGCGCCTGCGACAACACTTTGCGATCCCGATGCTATACGTCAGCCACTCCATTGATGAGGTCACCCGGCTGGCCGATTATACGGTTGTTCTGGAGCAGGGCCGGGTCATCGCAGAGGGCCGCACAACTGAGGTATTTTCCCGTATTGACCTGCCGATCCGCTTTGAGCAGGATGCCGGTGCGGTGATTCCGGGAACGCTGGTTGAGCGGGATGAGCAGTGGAAGCTGATTCGAATGCGCTTCAGCGGCGGGGAATTATGGTTGCGTGACAGCGGTACCCCGTTGGGTGATGAGATACGGGTGAGAATACTGGCAAGGGATATCAGTCTGGCACTGACGCCTCAGGAGGATATCAGCATTCAGAATCGCCTGCCGGTTGAGATAGTCGAGATCGCCCCGGATCAGGATGAAGCCATGACCATGGTCCGGCTTAAAGCGGGTAATGAATATCTGATCGCCCGCATCACACGCCGTGCAGCAGCCCAACTGAATCTGGCTCCGGGTAAGCAGATCTGGGCACAGATTAAGTCTGTCGCGATTGTGGCGTAAGCGCGTTACTGCGCGCGCCGTATTCCGATCGGCGGATAACGGGCGGAATATCAGATTCCGCCCGATGTTTTTATTTTTCCTGCAATAACCCCAGCAGCATCTGGATCGGATGCGGAACCTGCACCTGATCTATGCGTTTCACCTGACTCCGGCAGGAGTAGCCCGTCGCCACCAGCTTATTGCTGTTGGCCGGGTCATTGATCACCTCCGACCAGCTCAACTGGTAGATATTGCGTGAGGTTTCAGCATTCGCGGTTTCATGGCCGAAGGTACCTGACATACCGCAACAACCCACCGGCTGCAGAGACAGCTTAAGCCCCAGCGCTTCATAGATCTGCTGCCACATGCGGATACTCGGTGCGGCATTGGTTTTTTCCGTACAGTGCGCCAGCAGTTTGTATTCTGTTTCTGTCTGATCGGCTCTGGCGACCGCAGCCAGTTTATCGCTTTGCGTCGACAGCCATTCCTGAATCAATTGAACCTCCGGCAGGTCTTTTTCAGGCACCACATAGCCATACTCCTGACGATAAGTCAGGGTCATGGATGGGTCGATACCAATTAATGGCACGCCGGTCTGGTTCAGCGCTTTAAGCATCTGCGCGTTATCTGCTGCCGCTTTTTCAAAGGCTTTCATAAAGCCATGTACATGCAGCGGCTTACCATTCGGTTTGAAAGGCGCCATCAGGACATAGAAACCAAGGCCGGTCAGCAGATCGACCAGATCCAGCACCAACTGGGTTTCAAAATAGCTGGTAAATGCATCCTGAACGATGATCACCGCATCCTCGCGCTCTTCTGCGGTGAGGGATTTAATCAATGCCGGGGTTGCAAACGCAACACCACGGGATTTCATACCGGAGATCAGACTGTTGCGACAGATACTCGGGCTATCCACCATCCCGGCATGTTTACGGAAGATTCCCTGTAGTGTCCGGTTCTGCATCGCCCAGTTGTAGGGCGCCGGGAACCTGGCCAGCCAGGGGATCATGTACTCCAGCGACCCGACCATATAGTCCTTAGCCGGACGCAGGTAACGGCCATAATAGACCTCAAGGAACCGGGCCCGGAAATCCGGTACATTCACCTTGATGGGGCACTGCCCGACACAGGATTTACAGGCCAGACAGGCCATCATCGATTCATGCACCTCATGGGAGAAGTCATATTCCTGATCGCGCTTCTTCGACAGGGTGTTTTTGATCCGTTTTGGCAGTGAACCGAGAAAAGAGCTGCGTTTCACCTTATCAGCTTCAGACACCAGATCAGTGCCGGTTTTCTCCATCAGTCGCAGCCATTCACGAATCAGTGACGAACGTCCTTTCGGCGAATGAATACGCTGCCGGGTTCCCTTCCAGGAGGGGCACATGGCATCGTTTGGATCGTAGTTAAAGCAGGCGCCATTACCGTTACAGAACATGGCCGCATCATACTCCTGACGTACCATAGGGCTGATCTGACGATCATACTGACCACGGGTCGGCACCGCATCGATCTTCAGCAGCTCAGCACCTTCAATAGCCGGTGTCGCGATCTTACCCGGATTCATCTGGTTACGCGGATCAAACCCGGCTTTAATGCGCTGCAGTTCCGGGTAAAGTTCACCAAAGAACTCCGGCGCGTATTCGGAACGCACCCCTTTACCGTGTTCACCCCAGAGCAGGCCCTTATATTTCACGGTCAGTGCCACGACTGCGTCGGTGATATCCCGAATCAGGGATTCCTGCGCCTGATCCTTCATATCGATCGCCGGGCGCACATGCAGCACCCCGGCGTCCACATGGCCGAACATCCCGTAAGCCAGATTACGGTCATCCAGCACCTTGCGGAACTCCATAATAAAGTCAGCCAGATTTTCCGGCGGCACCGCGGTATCTTCAACGAACGGGATAGGTCGTTCCTGGCCCTGAGCGTTACCAAGCAGACCCACCGCCTTCTTACGCATCGTCCAGACTTTATTGATCTCTGCTGCACCGAAGACCACAGAAAAACCAAAGCTTTTACCACTCTGGCCCGCTACTGCCGTCAGATGCGCTTCCAGTTTAGCCACATCCTCTCGTAGCGCCTGTTCATCATCCGAGGTGTATTCCACCAGATTAATACCCCGAATCTCCGGCTCACCCTCCGCCTGAGGGAAATACTGACTGACGGTATCCCAGATAATATCGCCCATCGCCAAATTCAGGACTTTGGAGTCGATTGTCTCGATAGAGGTCGGGTTCCAGTCCATCAGATCGGTCGCGTCACGCAGCGAGGCTTCAAAGCTGTCGTATTTAATATTCACCAGCGCAGCGTATTTAGGGATTGGTAACACATTCAGTTTGGCTTCGGCGATAAACGCCAGTGAGCCTTCGGCCCCACAAAGCACCGAATTCAGATTGAAACGCCCTTGCTCATCACGAATATGTGCCAGATCATACCCGGTCAGGCAGCGGTTAAGTTTCGGGAATTTGGCATCAATAAGGTCTTTCTTCTCTGTGAAGACATGATCAACCAGACGGTGAATCTCACCCACCCGGTCCTCGCGCTGTTTGATCTGCTCCAGCTCATCATCGGTCAGTGGTTTTGAGTTCCACAGCGCACCGCCAAGCAGCACCGAGTTCAGCTCAAGTACGTGATCACGGGTCTTGCCGTACATCACCGACCCCTGACCACTGGCATCTGTATTGATCATGCCGCCGACAGTGGCCCGGTTACTGGTAGACAGCTCCGGCGCAAAAAACAGACCGTAAGGCTTCAGTGCCCGGTTCAGCTGATCCTTCACCACACCGCCCTGCACCCGCACCCAGCGCTCTTCCTGATTGATCTCCAGCACTTCGTTCATATGCTTGGATACATCAACAATCAGGCCGTCAGTCAAAGACTGGCCGTTAGTACCTGTACCGCCGCCACGGGCACTCATCTTCACCTCAGCAAAGCGCGCTTCGTCTGCAAGCTTTGCGATCAGCACCAGATCGGCTGCATGTTTCGGGTAGAGTACGCCCTGAGGCAGCATCTGGTAGATACTGTTATCCGTGGACAGCACAATACGGTTGGCATAATCGGGATTCAGATCGCCGGCAAAACCCGCCTGTTTAAGGGCTTCAATAAACTCGAGATAGATCGCTTCGGTGGTGTCCACCTGGGAAAGACGAGGAATCATAAACGCTCACCTGAAATACCCATCGCACGTTGGCCTTGCTCAGGGGCCTGCAAATGGGTACTGAGATTAAATTGATAGATTGGCCGCTATAATGCAGAATTGTGATTTATCATTCAAACGATAAAATTCAATGAATTAATTGATTATGTCGAATAATATATCGATCCGTCATCTCCGGGCTTTTATTGAGGTGGCAGCCTGCGGCAGCTTTACCCGGGCAGCCAGAAATCTACACCTCACCCAATCCACCCTGACCGCCACGATCAAGCAGCTTGAGGATCAGGCCGGCCTGAAACTGCTCGATCGCACCACCCGGCGGGTTTTACTCTCAGGTCAGGGAGAAGCCTTTTTACCCGTTGCCGAAAAGCTCCTCTCAGATTTCGACACCGCTTTCAGTGACCTGCAGGCCACTGCAAGCCACCAGCAGGGCAAGGTTGGTGTCGCCGCCTCCCCCTCCATGATCAGCCGGATTCTGCCAGAGATTATTAAACACTATCACCAGCAATATCCGGGCATCGGCATCTACCTGCGCGACGACAATGCCGGCGGGATAGAACGGCGGGTACTGGAAAACGAGGTTGATTTCGGCCTCGGCGGCAATCACTCCAATCAGCCTGAACTGAATTATCAGCCGGTTCTGCGAGACCGCTATGGTGTCGTGCTTGCCAGCGATCACCCACTGGCCGGCTCAGCCCGGCTCTGTTGGCAGCAGATCGCCGGATTACCACAGATACAGCTAACGGCGGATACGGGTACCCGTTCGCAACTTTTGAAACTGCAACAGGCCAATAATCTTGAACTCAACCTGCCTGAAGCATTAATCGAGGTCTCGACCCCCGCAGGGCTGGCCGAGATGGTCAGAGCAGGTCTCGGGATCGCCCTGTTGCCCGCACTGGCCGCCAGTACCAGTGCGTTTACCGGCTTAAATTTCATTCCCCTGAGTGATCCGGAGCTGCAACGCCAGATCTGTATTATCAGCCGTCAGGGCCGTGCACTGAGCCCCGCCGCGGAGAGCCTGCTGCAATTGATCGGACAATCCTTTACCGACATGGGGCTGCCGCATCATGTCAGCCTCAGCCATGGCGCGGTATTCCGTGATTAAAGCCCCGGCATTGGGTATATTCCGTTAACCAAACCAGTCGGAGCAGAAAATGGCACAGGTAAGCGCACTGATCGACACCCTGAAACGGGAGCTTAAAGCTCAGGGAAAAACCTATTCAGATGTGGCCGCGCAACTGGAACTCAGTGAAGCATCTGTTAAACGTCTGTTCGCAGAGAAAAATTTCACCCTGCAGCGTCTTGAATCGATCTGCGATCTGCTGAACATGGAGCTTTCCGAACTGGTCCAGCAGATGAGCAAAGAGCAGTTCCAACTGACTCAACTGACACGCGAGCAGGAAAAAGAGATCGCCCATGATCTGATCCTGCTACTGATCACCGTCAGTGTGATAAGCGGTATGACTTATCAGGATATTCTTGATACCTATAACATTCCCGAAACCGAATGCATCCGTAAACTGGCGCAGCTTGACCGGCTTAAAATCATCGACCTGTTACCCGGCAACCGGGTCAAACTACTGGTGGCACCTAACTTTCACTGGCTGCCTAACGGCCCGATCCAGCAGTTTTTCCAGCAGAAAGTGGAACAGGATTTTTTCAGCTCACGCTTTGATAAAGCCAACGAGAAGCTGATCGTCAGTAACGCCATTCTGACGGACAGCTCCAACGCACAGTTGCAGAAGAAGATGGAGCGACTGCTCAGCGAGTTTAATGAACTGATGCAGGAAGACCAGTCGGCGCCGAACCATAAAAAGCACGGCACCACCATGGTCCTTGCTATCCGCCAATGGCAGTATTCGCTGTTTAAAAAAGTCCTTAAGTAACAGCGATCACACCAGCGCCTTACCTTCTGAGACGACGCTCACCCTGCCCTCATCTGTAAAGCTGAGGGCCACCGCGGGATAGCGGCGATTCTCTCCGAGCAGATGGCTGAACTGCTCAAGCACCGCGTCAATCTCAGCCTGAGAACCGGCCTGCTCATAAGCTTCATGGAATGGCTCCAGCGCTTTCAGGGCAGCTACGTGGGAAGACAGTGCATTGAGAGTACTCATCTCCCTCGCCACGGCCGGCTCCTCTTTCAATGCCTGCCGGAACTGATCCGCATAGGCATAGTCTGCCGGAAAGACCGGGTTGCCGGCACCATCGTAGCGGATCTCAGACGGCATCTCCGGAATATCATGGCGCTGCAGAAACCCCGGCAGGATGCCGGAAAGATGATCCTGTAACGCTAACAGGTTTTCACTGCTGGGCAACAACAGACTGTCCAGATCGAACAGGTCGCCTGTGGCATTGGTTTTCGGTTCGAAATAGCTGTCCAGATCCACATCCCGATCACCACCAGCGGTCTTAAGCGTATAAACAGACTCAGACTCACTCAACCGCTTTGCATCTTCAGACAGAGACACCTGATTGCCGCTCTCATAGTCGGAGCGGCCAATGTTTGCCCCTGAAGCCGCTTCCGGGCTCACCAGGCTCCGGATATTCTGACTCCGCTCTACCGCCGAGAGATACTGATAGGTCTGGCTATTCTCTAGTTGCATGGCATGCGTCCTTCAATGTCGTCCTTGTATAAGTCTGTAATTAACAGCAAGTTCAGGGCCAACAACGAAGAGAGGATGCGCCTCTTCTGATTCCGCTCTTTGGCTGACAGCAGGTATCGCATATTGCAACCTTGAGCTTAGTTTTACTGAACTTATTCTTAATAAGTATTATTTGACCCTGTACAGGCGCACTCTGCCTCCACTTTCTCTGGAGGACACAACCATGAAACACTCGTCTGCAATTCTGAAGACTACCCCTCTGATCAGTGCCATGGCACTGGCCGGCGCACTGCTGCTATCTGCCGAGGCAGAATCAGCGGGCCTGCTTAAGCCCCACAATACCCACTACCCTGACCTGCAGATCAAATCTCATCATGTCGATGTCGTGATTGAAGATATGTATGCCACCACTACGGTGGAACAGGTTTTCCATAACCCTAATCCCAGCGATCTGGAAGCGATCTATTCATTCCCGGTACCCGACAAAGCGGCTGTCGGTGAATTCAGCTACTGGATCGACGGCCAACCGGTATCCGGCGAGGTCATTGAAAAACAACAGGCCAGACAGATATACGAGAGCGAGAAGCAACAGGGCCGGGAAGCGGCACTGGTGGAGAAAGACAGCTATAAAACTTTCGATATATCCGTGTTTCCTGTGAAAGCGAATCAGGATGTACGGATAAGGCTGGTCTATCTGCAAAACACAATGACCGATACCGGCATCGGCCGTTATGTGTACCCGCTTGAAGACGGCGGTGTCGATGAGCAGAAGCTCAGCTTCTGGAGTCGCAACGAAGCGGTTGAAGAAGCCTTTTCCTTTAACGTAAAACTACGCACCAGCTATCCGGTGGACAGCATTCGTATGCCAAAGCACCCCGGCGCCAACCTGCAACAGATCGGGCCACACGACTGGAGCGCAACGCTGACCAATCAGGCCAGCATGACAGGGAGCAGCGAAGAGCACTCAGGCCAGATTCAGACAGCACAGCCTGTGGCAAACCTGAATCAGGATATCATGCTGTATTGGCGACATGCCCCCGACCTGCCTGCTGCAGTCGACATGCTCGCATACAAAGAACAGGGTAACCCGCGCGGTACATTCAAACTCAGCCTGACACCGGGCAGCGACCTGCCCCGGATATCAGCAGGCCGGGACTGGGTCTTTGTGCTGGATATCTCCGGCTCGATGCAGGGCAAGTTTTCCTCTCTGGTTGAAGGAGTCCGTCAGGGACTTGGCAAACTAAGCCCCAACGACCGCTTCCGCATCGTACTATTTAACGACCGGGCACAGAGTTTCACCCAGGGGTTCATACCGGCAGAACCGGGTCAGATTAACAGCATACTGCAGCAACTTGATCAGGTTCGCCCCGGCAACGGCACCAATCTCTATGCGGGCCTGAAAACCGGCATCGATCAGTTGGACACAGACCGCAGTACCGCACTGGTACTGGTAACAGATGGGGTGGCCAACGTCGGTAATACCGAGAAACGCAGATTCCTTGATCTTTTGGAAAAACGCGATCTGCGACTGTTTACCTTCATTATGGGAAACAGTGCTAATCGGCCTCTGCTTGAAGAGATGACACGGGTCTCAAACGGTTTCGCCCTGTCCATCTCCAATGCGGATGATATTGTCGGTCAACTGATGCTGGCACAGCAGAAAATGAGCCATGCAGCCCTGCGCGATATCGAAGTTGAAATTGACGGCGTTCGCAGCAAAGATCTGGTGAAACCACGTCTGGCGAATACCCTTTACCACGGCCAGCAACTGACGCTGCTGGGTCATTACTACCAGCCAGGTGAGGCTGAAATCCGCCTGACAGGCACCGTTAATGGCCAGAAGAAAACCTACACAACCCGATTTAATCTGCCGGAGACCTCAGAAACCCATCCCGAACTGGAGCGACTCTGGGCGTTTGCCGCCATTGAGGAACTTCAGGCAGAGATGGACTATCTCGGCGTGGATAAGGATAGCGAACAGGCCATCGTCGATACCGCTGTAGAGTACGGTCTGGTAACTGACTACACCTCGATGATTGTGGTGCGGGATGAGGTGTTTAAAGCGCTGAATATCCAACGCAGCAATCAGCAGCGTATCGCTAAAGAGGAACAGGCACGCAGCTCACGTGCCACTCAGCCTGTCACTGCCGAACAGCACCGTGTTGATAAACAGCAACCGATGTTTGTTGATCAGAATGCAGCACAGGCCAATCAGAGCCAGCCCCGTGCCAGCGTATCTCCCTCACGCTCCGGCTCCGGTGCCGGTGCCGTGTCTCCCTGGTTAGTGTTTCTGATCGCCGCCAGCATAGCGCTGCTACAGCTACGCCGCCTGAAGCAGAACTGAGCCGGAGCTGATGATCACCATGCAAAATCCCATTCAAGCCAGGGCCGCCCTTACGGGCGGCCCTGAAGGTCACGCCGGTCGGTGGCCTTTTATCACCCTGATGACCGCGGCCTGCGTACTGTTGAGCGCTCTGGTACTGCCTTTAGAGATGTCGCTGCAAGTCTTAAGCTTTGATTACACAGCCATCACCAACCAGTATGAGGTTTGGCGCCTTATTACCGGGCATTTGGTACATAGCAGCTATGACCACCTGTTCTGGGATCTGCTCGCCTTCAGCGCCTGCTGTTATTACCTTGAAACCCGCGCTTACCACCTGCTGGTTCCCGGACTGCTTGCTGGTTTAGTCAGCGTTAATCTGTATTTGCTCTCCCCTTATGCCACAATCGAGTATTACAGTGGCCTTTCAGGCGTTCTGTATTGCCTGTTCCTGCTCAGCGGCTGGCACTGGGCACAATCGCAAAACAGCCTGATTGGCGCTGTTCCACTGGCTTTATTGCTGGGCAAAACCTTAGTTGAATGGATGCAGGGAGATACGGTGTTTGTAAACCAAGGCTGGCAACTGCTCAATGAAGCTCATCTTTCCGGTCTGGCTGGCGGTGTCGGCTGCCTGCTATGGCATCGCCTCGCCCGCTACAGAAACATCATCCTTATAGCGGGTATGCCCTTGCTTCTGAGCGGATGCTCCATTGCCGCGTATTCGCCGGTCGTGCTCTCTGATCTTTCCGGCGCAGGTGATAAGGACTTATCGCAGCAGGCACCGTTCAGCCAGTACATCGGTCAGCCCATGCATTTCACAATCAACACATCTGAGCGCTGGTACCTGAAACGATTTCGGAGCGGCCGCCTGACGATTGAGCCCGCAACAGAACATGAGCAGAAAACTCGAGTATGCAGTTTAAATAAACCCGATAGCTATTTGATTATTAAAAGAATTTATTACAAACAAAACTACCATCAGAATTATTATGATGCTGATGTCAGATGCAGCGGACAGACCTATTTACAGGTTCCGCTGAATATCTGGAGCGATAATTTTGCGGACGCTATAAGCCCGGCGGATACAAAAAAGCAGCCCTGAACCGGCTGCTTTTTGATGCTTAGCTGATCAATCGATCAGGCTTTAAGTGAGGGTTTAATCTCTGTAAGCCGTGAAGCTTTTTCATAAGCATGGGCGATCTTCAGCAATTTAAGATCTTCCTTGTTGCGTCCTATCAACTGGATACCCATCGGCCTGCCCTGAGCATCAAACCCGGCCGGGACATTAACCACCGGACAACCTGACAGAGTTCCCGGCGTAACGATCTGCATCCAGCGATGATAAGTATCCATCGGGGTGCCATTGATCTCTTCTGGCCAATGGGTTGCGGCAGCAAAAGGAAATACCTGCGCCGTTGGTAGTGCGACCACATCATACTGATCAAACAGTTTATCCAGCGCCAGGTACCATTGGGTGCGCGCTTTTGATGCAGCATAGACATCCATCGCAGAGAGTTTAAGTCCGCCCTCGATCTCCCAGATTGCCTCAGGCTTCATCAGGGCACGGTTACTCTCTTTGGCGTAAAGCCCACTGGCAATGCCGGCAATCAGGAAGTGACGCAGTGTTAACCAGGTCTGCCAGAGCTCATCCACAGAATACTGCATGGTCACCGGTTCAACACTGCAACCCATAGTTGAGAAGTGCTTCAATGCACCTTCACACAGGCTCATCACCCCCGGCTCTGTCGGCAGATTACCATTGAAATCCCCCAGCCAGGCGACTTTCATCCCTTGGGTATCAGTGTCCAGTGAATGCATAAAGCGGTTGGGATCTGATTTATGTGACAACGGCACACGGGAGTCATAACCGGACATGACCGACAGCAGCATCGCCGTATCCTTAACCGTGCGCCCCATCGGCCCCTCATAACCCAGTTGCTGGAAGAACACCTCTTTGGTCGGCCCAAAAGGAACAACTCCCTGAGAAGGACGGAAGCCAATGATGTTGTTGTAGGCGGCCGGGTTACGCAGAGAACCCATCATATCACTGCCATCAGCCACCGGAACCATGCCTGTGGCAACCGCCACCGCTGCACCTCCACTGCTGCCACCAGCACAAAGCGCCGGATCATAGGCGTTGCGTGTCACCCCGAATACTGTGTTATAGGACTGAGAACCCAGTCCGAATTCCGGCGTATTGGTTTTACCGATCAGGATCGCGCCGGACTGACGCAACCGCTCGACAAACACCGCATCATGCCCGGGCACCCAGTCCTTCAGAATCGGTGAGCCCAGCGATGTTTTAATCCCTTTGGTAGCAGCCAGATCTTTAACGGCATGGGGAAAACCGTGCATCCAGCCTCGATACCGCCCCTGATCCAGATCCTTATCCGCCGCTTTGGCCTCTGCCAGCAGCGATTCCTGATCCCTTAATGAGACGATAGCGTTATAGACCGGATTGTAGCGTTCAATCTGTGCCAGGTAGCTCTGCATCACCTCAACACAGCTAACACTGCGGCTGCGAATCGCCTTCGACAGATCATCAGCGGTTAATGACAGAAGCTGTTCCGGGGAGTTAACAGCCACACGCTCTCTAGCCTGAGCCATCGAACTGATCAGATTAGCAGAAGCGGCCAGAACGCCGAGACTGCCGCCTTTTTTCAGCAACGAACGGCGGGAAATTGCTTCAGTACTCATATGCTCACTCCTGATTAGAATTTAACGCTGTAATTGAGATAGATACGATCGGCATGGTGGGTAATCAAACCTGCATTTGAATACTTGGCCGCTGTGCGTTTAACGCCATCCGGTGTGCCATCGGTATTGTGTTCCACATGCAGCCAGGCCAGATGTAATCCTTCCAGCGCACCACCGAAGCGATACTGCAATACACTCTGCAGCTCATCCCGGTCGAAATCATCAAAGCCTGCCGCTTCAGTCGAATAGGCATAATGCGCATCCCAACGCAGTGCCGGCAGCCCCAGATCCGCAAAGCTCATACCGGCACTGACTTTGAACATGCGTTCATCTTCAAGACCAAACCAGTAAAAGTTCTTGGCACTGCTGTCCCAGGTTCCGTAATCCTGAGCGAAGAAAGTGCGATCGTAATCATCACCCCTCACTTCCGTCATACTCAAACCAACGTAGTAAGGGCCGTGACTGTATTTCGCACCCAGCTCATAAAAGCGGGCACTATGTTCCGGTTCACTGCTGAACGGGCCTGCACCGGCATATTCAAACAACGCACCTGCGTCCTTCTGTTGCCCGTACTGGAGTTTAAGATTCAGGGCATCTTTATCTCCCAGTGCAATCTTATGGGAAAGTGCCAACTGATAAGATTTGAGGTAATCATCTGATTCAGCGTATTCGACACAGAGCCGGGTGTTTTCGCTGAAGTTATAGCTCGCGCCCATCAGACGCAGATAGTCGATCTGATCACCGTTGAAGGTTCTCAGGTCTTCAGAGAAGGTTGAACCGTTACGCGGGCTGAAACCGTCTATCTGGGTGAAGTAAACAGAACCGCCATCAAAACGATAATCCATATCCCACCCCAGCGTGCTGGTCGGCAGTATCCGGGTAGTGTTGTCTTTATATTGCATCCGGTTACGGACTTTTTTACCCAACCCTACGTGTAATGAGATACTGCCTTTCTCGTAGCCTTTCAGCTTCAGATAGGCTTCGGTCAGCTTACCTATCCCATCAGGGTTCTGGATCGAATCATCCGCATTCAGGTTAGTCACATTATTCGCGTCAGCACCGATATTCAGATCCCCCGCCATGGCGGCTGTAATATTCAGGGCAAGCAGATCGCGATAGTAACCAGACTGGAATCCGAGCTGCAGTGCATGCACCCACTCGTCACGGGTCGGGCCGACACCATCATCCGGATCTTCATTCCAGTAATACTGGGCGTAACGCACACTCGTGGCCGCATCATCCACAAAGCTGTCTGCGAACACCGGGAAGGGGGTGAGCAAAGCCACCAGACTTATGATTTTTTTATCATTCATTGTTTTACTTTTTATTGATGATTGAAGAGGAGTAAAAAATACTAAGTCGGGGTGAATCGCGGAGTAAATCGAATCTGGTTTCACATTATGGAACCAAACCGTTTGTCGCAGGTTGCGTTACAAATCCTGCAAGATCATTACATTTGGTTACCATTTATTAAATTCAATTATTGATTGCTGATTAAAATACAGTCACGATAAATAAGCTCTGTATGCTCAGACAGGAGACCTGCGAATAAGGCCCGCAGTATATGCAGAGTAGTATGAGGACGTATTCGCAGGTTTCACAGGCAATGCAGTATGACCACTAAATCCATCGCAAAAGCCAGGTCCCTGATGGACCTGCTGGCCACGTCCTGTGAGGGCAGCGCGAACCTGGAAACCCTGCATATCCTCTCGGGTTACCCAAAGGCAACCGTTAAACGGATTCTGGACGATATGCAGGAGCTGGGGCTTGTCTATCGCCGACTCGCGGATAAACGCTATGTTCTGCTGAATATGGATCAGGCGACCTTTGATCCGATCAATATACTGGTTAAAGACCTCTCTCCGGTACTGCAACACCTGCATCAATCAACCGGGCTGTTCTCCGACTTCGTGATGCTGCGTCAGGGACAGCCCAGCATAATAGAAAGCAACTTCAGCCTGTCTAACCTGCGCTCAACGGCTGACCGGGTGATCGGTGCCCGGCCGAGTCTGCGGGAATCCGCCGCCGGGCGCACTCTGTATGCCGAAACCAATGCCTGCCCGGAGCTTGATAAAATTCATGAGCACTGGGCTGATACGCTGCAACAGGAAAAGTCCAGAGGCGTCTACCAGCGCATCGAAGGGAGCTGGGAGTATGGATTCGACAAACCATTTGATATACGCGCCATCGCCCTGCCGGTGCGCTTCAAAGGAGAAACCATTGCCGCACTCAGCCTTTACTGGAATGGTCGCATACAGCAACAGGCCGGCAACAACCATGAGCAAGTACGCTTGCTGGCTGGCGCCCGGGATAAAATGGAAGAGATTATTGCGGATCGTGCGATGCTGTATCGGCGCTTAGCGCTGGAGCTGCCTTTCGACTAGCCCAGCGCTAAGCGGTGTGCAGCGTTTACGCTTCGCCGGGTTCTGAACCATTGTTGGCCAGGAAGAACCAGGTATCCAGTACTGAATCCGGGTTAAGCGATACGGTACTGATGCCCTGCTCCATTAACCAGCGGGCCAGATCAGGATGATCTGACGGGCCCTGACCACAGATACCGATATATTTACCCTGCGACTTACAGGCACTGATCGCCATGGAAAGCAGTTTCTTAACCGCTTCGTTCCGCTCATCAAACAGGTGGGCAATCACACCAGAATCACGATCCAGCCCCAACGTGAGCTGAGTCAGGTCATTGGAACCGATAGAGAAGCCATCAAAATGTTCCAGGAACTCATCCGCCAGCAGCGCATTAGACGGAATCTCACACATCATAATGATACGCAGACCATTCTCACCACGCTTCAGGCCATTTGAGGCCAGCAGATCAACTACCTGCTTTGCTTCACCCGGTGTACGAACGAACGGGATCATCACCTCCACGTTGGTCAGCATCATCTCATCACGGACGCGCTTCAGAGCACGACACTCCAGCTCAAAGCAGTCACGGAAGCTTTCTGAGATATAACGCGCCGCACCGCGGAAGCCCAGCATCGGGTTTTCTTCGCTTGGCTCATACATATCACCACCGATCAGGTGGCCATATTCGTTAGACTTAAAGTCCGACATGCGCACAATCACTTTCTTCGGATAGAAAGCCGCAGCCAGTGTCGCGATCCCCTCAACCAGTCGGTCGACGTAGAAATCCACCGGGCTGTCATAGCCGGCGATACGACGGGTGATAGTCTGCTGCAGTGCAGGTGGCTGACTGTCAAAATTCAACAACGCTTTAGGGTGCACGCCAATCATACGGTTGATGATGAATTCCAGCCGGGCCAGACCTACGCCGGCATTGGGCAGTGCCTGAAAATCAAATGCCCGATCCGGGTTGCCGACGTTCATCATAATATCGAACGGCAATGGCGGCATTGAATCAACACTGTTGGACTGATGCTCGTAATCAAGACGACCCGCGTATACGCGTCCCGTATCACCTTCCGCACAGGAAACCGTCACCAACTGTCCGTTAACGAACTGCTCCGTCGCATCGCCACAACCAACAATCGCCGGAATACCCAGCTCACGGGCAATAATCGCCGCGTGACAGGTACGGCCACCACGGTTCGTTACGATTGCCGATGCGCGCTTCATCACCGGCTCCCAGTCCGGGTCGGTCATATCAGTGACCAGAACCTCACCCGGCTGTACCGTATCCATCTCACTCAGATCATGGACGATACGAACATGGCCGGAACCGATCCGATGCCCGATTGAGCGACCTTCCACCAGCACTTCACTGGTCTCTTTCAGCAGGTAACGCTCAATTACCGCCTGATTGCTCCGGCTCTTCACCGTTTCAGGGCGTGCCTGAACGACAAACAGCTCACCGGTATCGCCGTCTTTGGCCCACTCAATATCCATTGGACGGCCATAGTGCGCTTCGATCTCCAGCGCAATCCGCGCCAACTGCTGTACATCGTCATCGTTAATCGAGAAGCGATGACGCTCTTCAGCCGCCACATCCACGGTGCTGACCGGGTTTTCAGAACCCGGTGCTGAATACACCATTTTGATCGCTTTAGAACCCAGCGTTTTACGGATGATCGCCGGGGCGTTCATCTTCAGCGTCGGCTTGTAAACGTAGAACTCGTCCGGATTCACGGCCCCCTGTACCACGGTTTCACCGAGGCCATACGCAGAGGTAATGAAGACAACATGATTGAAGCCGGATTCCGTATCCAGTGTAAACATCACCCCGGATGCGCCGGTCTCACTACGAACCATGCGCTGAATACCGGCCGAAAGTGCCACTTCGCTGTGTTCGAAACCATGATGCACACGGTAGGAGATGGCGCGGTCGTTATACAGAGAGGCAAACACCTCTTTAATGGCGTGTTTTACGTTATCCAGCCCACGCACATTGAGGAAGGTTTCCTGCTGACCGGCAAAGGATGCATCCGGCAGATCTTCAGCGGTTGCAGAGGAGCGTACCGCGACCGCCAGATTCGGATTATCGGCAGACAGCGTCTCCCAGTATTGGTTAATCGCTGCATCCAGCTCAGGCTGAAAGTCTGCCTCCATCACCCAGTCCCGGATCGTCTGACCGGCCTCTTTCAGGGCCTGAATATCATTAGTATCCAACTGGTAAAGTTTCTGGTTGATCTTCTCTTCCAGACCGCCATGGGCAAGGAAGTCACGATAAGCATCAGCAGTGGTTGCAAATCCGTTCGGGACTTTGACATTAGCGCCTGTCAGTTCCTGAAGCATTTCCCCAAGAGAAGCGTTCTTACCACCCACCTTCTCTACATCGTTCATACCTACCTGATCCAGGCGAAGTACATAGTTCTGCAACGGCTTATCTCCTACTCTGGTGTTCTGATCATGCGTTTTTATAGCGGAATCTTACTGTACCTCGACGGAAAAATCCTTAACACAAAGCGGCAATTTCAGGAGATTCTCATCTAAACCTGATCTATCACGCCCTTTAGCCCCATGTTCAGGAAGATCCGGCACTTTATCCTCTTTTTCCGACGCCGATCTGGTATAGTTGCTGATCATTTTTGGCACAGTTTGTAATAGTAAGATGAAACGCACCGCATTTTTTATCTCCGATGGAACCGGTATCACCTCAGAAGCACTCGGGCACAGCCTGCTGGCGCAGTTCGACGGAATCGAATTTGAGCAGATCACCCTGCCCTATGTGGATGATCTTGAAAAAGCCCGGGAGGTAGTTCAGCGTATCGATCAGACTGCGCAGAAAGATGGAATTCGCCCGTTGATCTTCGATACGGTGGTCAATGAGGATATTCGCAAAATCATCGCGCAATCCAATGCGTTTCAGATCGACGTGTTTTCAAGCTTCCTCAAACCGCTGGAACATGAACTGGGTGCACACTCCAACTATTCTGTTGGTAAATCCCACGGTATTGTTGAACGTAATCGCTACAAAGACCGTATTGATTCGGTCAATTTTGCGATTGATAACGACGATGGTGCCCGTACGAAACAATACGATAATGCCGACATCATTCTGGTCGGTGTATCCCGTTGCGGTAAAACACCCACCTGCCTGTATATGGCGATGCAGTTTGGCATTCGTGCGGCAAATTACCCGCTCACCGAAGAGGATCTGGAGTTCAACAATCTGCCTAAAGCACTGGAACCCCATCAGCATAAACTCTACGGGCTAACCATAGATCCCTTCCAGTTGGCTGCGATTCGCCATGAACGTCGCCCTAACAGTCGTTACGCTTCACTGGATCAGTGTGACTTCGAAGTGCGGGAAGTGGAGCGCTTGTTTAAAAAGCTCAATCTGCCTTCTATCAATACCACCAACTTCTCGATAGAAGAGATCTCTACCCGGATTATGGCTCAGGCAGGTCTGGAACGGCGGATGAACTGAGCCCGGGCTAACATCCGGTTTCTACCCTCACCAGATAGGGCTCACTCAGGTCAGGATTATGCGGCCAGCCCGCATAGTTATAGTCAATCCGGCAGTCTGTCCGCGGTGTTTCGCTCCACAAAAACCACCCGGCCCCACTCATGTAATCAAACCCGGAAAAGTTGACTAACAAGCCGATAGCATTATCGGTGGGGTAGCCATTTACCATGCTGATTATCTTTCCATCCACCATGATGGGATCATTGGGCCCCAGGCCTGATATCGTTTGTTTAACATGAGCCATATTGGCAGCCGTGATCAAGCTGCCTGACAAACTGTCAAACATTGCGCTGCGTGTATCCTCGCGCAGATCAAGAAAACGGGGTAACGCCACCACCGACAGTATGCCCAGCAGAGCAATCACCATAACCAGCTCGATAATGCTGAAACCCCGTTGCCACTGTTTACCTTCTGCTCTCTCCATGCATAACTCCTGCCCTGACTGCAAAAATGACCTGTCCGTTCAGATCGCGCTTCAACGGAAACAACGGCCCAATAACTACAATTATTTATAGCCTGACTACGATTTATAGTAGTTTTGGAAGTAAAATTCCAGAACAAAACGGTCATTCCGTAGAAAAGTGGCTACGGGTGAAGCTATTCAGGAAAGAAGAGATCAGAAGGAGTAAACAGATAAACCCGGCGCACTGCACAGTACACCGGGCGGGAGATGGGTCTCAGATCGATTAAACTCAAAAACTCAGCTCAATCCGTAAGTTCCTCATAAGGCAGGCCTACATACTGCTCTGCAATGACTCTGCGTCCATTCTCAGAGCCCAGGAAATAACCCAGTTCAGAATCCATAAAGCGCTTGAATGTCGCCGCATCCATGTCACCGGTTTCCATCTGACCGAAGTTATGCAGCATGTTACTCATCCACCACGAGAAGCGCTCACCATTCCAGACCCGGCGCAAGGCAATATCGGAATACTGGCTGATGCAATCCGGATCATTCTGCTGGTAAACCCGGGTCATAATCTTATACAGGGTTGCCACATCGGAGGCGGCCAGATTAAGTCCTTTGGCGCCGGTAGGTGGCACAATATGCGCCGCATCCCCCACCAGAAACAGGCGACCATACTGCATGGGTTCACACACGAACGAGCGCAGCGGAGCAATACTTTTTTCAAGGCTTGGTCCGGTGACCAGATTCTCTGCAATATCCTGCGGTAACCGCTTTTTCAGCTCAGCCCAGAATGCGTCGTCTGACCAGTCTTCGACTTTATCAGCCAATGGCACCTGCAGGTAGTAGCGGGACCGGGTTTCAGAACGCATACTGGCCAGTGCAAATCCCCGCTCGTGTTTACAGTAGATCAGCTCAGAATGGGCCGGTGGCGTGTCACTCAACAACCCCAGCCAGCCAAACGGATAAACACGCTCATACTCAGTCCGTACCTCTTCTGGAATGGTCTGACGCGATACACCGTGGAATCCGTCACAGCCGGCGATGTAATCGCACTCCAGTCGATATGACTCACCCTGATACTCAAACGTCAGGCTCGGGGCGTCGGTTTTAACATCCTGAGGCTGCACATCGTTTGCTTCATAGAAGGTTTGCAGTCCGGCCGCCTCACGCGCCAGCATCAGGTCCTGCGTGATCTCGACCTGACCATAGCAAACCACCGTTTTACCACCGGTCAGCCCTTTCAGGTCAATACGTACCCGTTTGCCCTCTGAAGCAATATCGAATCCATCATGCACTTCTCCTTCAGCATCCATACGTTCAGCCACACCTGCTTCCCGTACCAGATCAGCAAAACCCTGCTCAAGGATTCCCGCACGGATACGCCCGAGCACATAGTCCCCGGTCACACGCTCAAGGATAATATTGTCGATCCCCTGCTTTGCCAGCAACTGTCCCAGAAGCAGGCCAGACGGGCCTGCACCAATGATTGCAACCTGAGTTTTTATAGTTTTCATAGTGGTTCCTGCTTGTATTACGGAGCACCAGCGCCCTGCGTTTGTTATCCCCTATGGTGGCCCAGCGTTGCTTTGCTCTGAAGATACGCATCCATCAAAGAATGGTACTTTTTTAACAGTATGTACTTTCACGAACAGTCGGCGCCGCCCTTCTCAACTCAGTGTTGCACGGGTTTTCACAAGCCCTGATCAAGCCCTGCTCAGCCATCTCTTCACATTTGTCGGGCTACTCAGTGCATGCTTTTACATTCGTTTAAGCAGCAATCGGTTAACCCGAAAGATCGATGAAATCCAGACACTACAACCGCTGCGGCGCTGTCTGGCGGCTATACTGTCAATCATTGAAATAGCAGGTCGAGGGCTGGCTATGTGTCTGAAATCTCATCTTTACAAAGACCCTCATCACATAATCTTGCATTGGGGGCCCCTCTGAAATATCATTAACATGTTAACTACTATAAGACACATTAACAGCAGGACCACAAGCCAAGAGGATCGCGGAATGCAATATCATTTGAATGGGTTTAAACCCGGCAACTATCAGGTTCCCGATGAGGCCAGAAAGCCTTACCCCAACCCACCGGTTGTTGACCTGCCCGCTGAAGTGGATGTGCTGATCATCGGTACTGGCCCTGCCGGTCTGACCATGGCACGTCAGTTGTCTGAGTTTTCTGATATTAAAACCTGCATCGTTGATATGGCGCCCGGCCCTCTGCTGTTTGGTCGCGCCGATGGTATCTCCTGTCGCACCATGGAGATCATGGAAGCGTTCAACAGCAGTGAGATGGTAGTGAAAGAAACCTACCAGCTTAAGCAAAACACATTCTGGGAGCCTGACGCGGCTAATCCTCAGAACATCAAACTGACGCACAAGATTCCTGACGCCCGGGCCGGACTCTCGGAGTTTACCCACGGCATTGTTAACCAGGCGCGACTGCATGAACTGCTGGTCGATGGAATGGAGCGATCCATTACCCACCTTAGCCCGCATTACAGCCGTGAACTGGTTGAGATGAACATCGACGACAGCCTGACACAGGATCTCGACGCCTACCCGATCACAGCGACGTTCAAGCGAACCGACGAGGCCGGTGCCGGAAAAACTGAAACCGTTAAAGCCCGTTATGTCGTAGGTTGCGATGGTGCCAGAAGTAAAGTGCGTAAAAGCATGGATATACCCCTGCAGGGCGATTCCGCCAACAAAGCCTGGGGCGTGATGGATATACTCCTGAACACCGATTTCCCGGATATCCGCGTTAAGAGCTTCATCCAGTCCAAAGATCATGGTGCGGTCATGACCATTCCACGTGAGGGTGGCTACCTTTGCCGCTTCTATGTGGAACTGGATCTCCTCGGCAAGGACAAACGTGCTGCCGATGTTAAACTGACTGAAAAAGATATCATTGCTAAAGCCCAGAAGATCTTCACCCCTTACACACTGGATGTAAAAGAGGTGGCCTGGTGGTCAATCTATGAAGTGGGTCAGCGTATTGCTGAACGCTTTGATAATCGCCCGGTCGACAGTTCTGAAGATGTTATTCCCCGCGGATTTGTGGCCGGTGACGCCTGCCACACCCATAGCCCTAAAGGCGGCTGGGGTCTCAATACTTCACTCCCGGACACATTCAATCTGGGCTGGAAGCTGGCTTCCGTACTGCAGGGCAAAAGCCACCCTAAACTGCTCAGCACTTACGGCACCGAGCGCCGTAAAGTAGCACAACAGTTAATCGATGCTGACCGCGAACTGTCTAAACTGGTCGCAACCCGCCCGACTGCCGGCGATGAATCTGAGCAGGCCAAAGTGGATACCGCCAAGATCGAAGCCTTTATGAAACGCCAGAGCGGTTTTGTAGCGGGTACCTCTATCGAGTACTTCCCGTCTTACATCTGTACCGGTCAGGAAAATCAGCATCTGGCCCCCGGCTACCACATTGGCCAGCGATTCCACTCTGCTGAAGCAACCCGTGTTGCCGATGGTCGCAGCCAGCATCTTGGCCACCTTGTAAAAGCAGACGGTCGCTGGCGTATCTTCCTGTTTGGTGACAAGCAGAATCCGACGGACAGTTCATCTGCGGCGTATCAACTCATCGACTTCCTGGCAAATGATGCCACTTCGCCGGTGAACCGATACACACCAGAAGGTGCTGATATTGATTCAGTGATTGATACCTACGCGATCTTCCAGCAACAGAATCTGTCGATGCACGATCTGCATGATTACCTGTGGCCGGCCAAAGGCAAATACGGCCTGCGTGATTATGAGAAGGTGTTCCATGCCGAAGAAGGCAACGACATCTACGACCTGCGCGGCATTGACCGCACATCCGGTTGCATGGTGATTGTCCGGCCTGACCAGCACATCGCTAATATTCTGCCACTGACGGCACATCAGGAACTGTCTGAGTTCTTTGATTTCTTTATGCTTGAGCAGAAATAATTCGCTGACTGGCTGAAACACACAGTCGTAAAGCCCGCCGGTTTATACCGTGCGGGCTTTTTTACGCCCGCGTCAGCGCGGGTCATCCCCCGACGATCTGACGATCTGTATCGCCTGCGCAACACTGCTCACCGCAAATTTGGCAGCGCAGCACGCCCCGACAGATGAAAAGTGCGCCTGAATCAGTTGGTTGATTTCATCTTTCTCAACATACTGACCGGCAACTCTTCGTATTACAGCCCCTGCGGAACCTTCATCGAGCGCATACACAGCACCCGATGAGTCAATTAACCGGTCATCCTCGTCATAACAGCAGCCGTTAAGATCCGCATCAGTTTGCCATGCCGACTCAGACTCAACTAACTGCAGCTCATTTTCACCTCTGAATTGAATAATTGCGGGCCAGCAGATCACTTCGTTTTCCTGAATATGGGCTGTTGTTGAGGGTTGTATGTAGAGAGTTATACTGACACTGCTATGGATCTGTTTCAGCCATCACTTATGTAATCATGACACAGTGCAGATTTATTCTGCAGCCTGCGCTTTAAAAAAGCTGATCAGCCAGCCAGCCGTTTCTTCGGGCGCTTCTTCAGGCAAAAAGTGACCACAATCGAGCGCCTCACCTTCGACCTGTTCCGCATAACGGCCCCAGACATCCACCACATCATACAGCATAGCCACCAGCCCTTTGGCACCCCACAATGCCTGCACAGGCATCGTAAGCTGAACACCGGCATCTTGCTGATCATGGTCCAGATCGATAGTCGCTGCGGCGCGATAGTCTTCACAGGTTGAATGGATCGCCTCCGGGCTGAAGCAACGGACATATTCCCTGACCGCTTCCGGCGCAAACGCCGCATCATTACCTTTACTCCAGGCACTGAGCTTCGCCGTCAGAAAATACTCAGCGTCGCCACCGATCAGACGCTCGGGTAACGGCGAAGGCTGAATCAGGAAGAACCAGTGATAATAGCCTGTGGCAAAGGTACGTTCCGTTTGGGCATACATATGCTCCGTCGGCACAATATCGAGAAAAGAAACTGCTTTCACTGCATCAGGATAGTCCCGCGCTAATCGATGCGCGACACGTCCACCCCGGTCATGCCCGGCAACAAAGTAGCTGTCATGGCCCAACTGCTTCATCAAGGCTGCCTGATCTGCTGCAAGCTCACGTTTTGAATAAGGCAGATGATCTTCATCGGTTTCCGGTTTGTCCGAATCGCCGTATCCGCGCAGATCACTTAACACCACATGAAAACCGGCATCAACCAGCACCGGCGCTACTTTGTGCCAACAGACATGCGTCTGGGGGTAACCGTGAAGCAGCAACACCACCGGCCCCTGACCCGCAGTCCGTACCCGCAAGGTAATACCAGAAGATAGCTGCACCCTGTCGTCGGTAAAATTCTCAAACATACCTTCATCTCCTAGACGCGATCGGTGTCAGGTATAGCCAACCTGATGCACACAAATATTAAGTAAGAAGCCGGTGAACTGAGTGTAAGCGAGGATAAAGGAATAACAAAAGCAGAACGCGCAACCGAAGCCTACTCTTCAGATTATGAAAAGACAAAATACGACATTTAGTGATCGGAAGGCTTTGCTGATTGGCACCACGAAGTGTCAGATCGAGCAACCTGTTAAATCGTCAGTTTACGATTTGGGGTGGTAAATAAATCGTAAATTCATTTACTGGTTCTATCAAAACACTATGAGGCGTCTGTTGCTCAGCAATAGAAACGAGCCCCATGCGGTCTAATAGAGAAAATTCCGCATTTAATAACCGCCCTGCCTTAACGTTTAGCCTATCGTGCCATACCCGGTAAGTTCCAAGCTTACCATCTCTACGATGATAGAATCCGGCCAGTGGATGAGTTAAAAATACCAGACCTGTTTCTGCATTCGGGAAGCCGGGGAGCTTCAATTGGGCACCTTCATCCTGAACGAGCTGAACACTGGCCTGCGCCCAGTTCGATTCGGTTTTCATTTTATATCTGGTGTACAGCCCGCTCGAATCATTTTCACAGTCGAAGTGCACTTTTCCGGGATACCAGGGGAGATTCCAAAGATACCTTGGAACAACGATAGTCCATGAATCGAGTGTTGTTCCGATGAACCATACGCATTTCTCACCGGTTACTGTATCAACGATATAAATACGATAATTCGTTTGCCCCATTCTGAATTTAGGGAAGGGATATACCGCTGACGTGAAATCAACATCAATAAAAGGAACCACTGAAATCATAGCCCGCGGCTGACCATTAATCTCCACCAGATCAAGCGCAAACCGATCTGGGAATAAGCCCCGGAACCTGTCTGGATCGACTGCATAGGTTATGATTGAAAAATGCTGAAGCTTACATAGAACGTCGATGCCTACAGGATCAGGCCGCTTATGTATGTAGTCCCTGAATTCCAGATTCCCTTGCACTCTGCTTCCCTCAGATTTTAATGTGCACAGTTAGCTCAGAATGCCTTTTCCTGTTATCAGTTTCCAGAACTTTGGGTGCATAAGGCTCTACCCCGTTACTACGGACACACCCAAAAAGAAGGTTCCTGATCGCCAGATTCCAGCAGCCCGTATCTGGAAGAGGTTCGCCTCTGACACAAACCAGCCCTCCTCTTGCCTTTCTGCATTTTTTTTTCTGCAGTACAAAGCAGACCCTAAGGCACGAAAGGGATTTTGCACAGGGCGTGCAGTGTATCGGTCTCTGAACCCTGGCAATCTGTATCCTGTAAAAAAATCTCATCTGCAAAAAGCGCATAAATCTGACCCCTGTCATTTATCCATACAAAAGGGGTCGCAGACAGATATATCCAAAGAGGTAGTTTTTTTGATCCTTTGGCCGTTATCTGTAGAATTGGAACGATCTACAAGCCCAGTTAATTACCAAAGGGTCATTATATGAAGCGTGCTAAAGGAAAACGGCTTAAACGATTTGCAGGGAAAGAGCATGTTGCTCCCTGGGAGAAAGCCTTTGATCGTGTGCTGACTCCACTCGAAGAGTTTATTCATCGTCAGACCACCAGTGGTATATTGCTGATGCTCTGCGCACTGATTGCTCTGGTCATCGCAAACGGTCCGTTTGCGGAGGCTTACCACCATATTTTTCAACAGTACCTGACCATTGGTCTGGAAAACGTCAATCTTTCCAAAACAATCCACCACTGGGTTAACGACGGCCTGATGGCCATCTTCTTTCTAGTGGTAGGTCTTGAACTTAAACGTGAGCTTCTGGTGGGCGAGCTGGCCAACCCGAAGCAAGCGATGCTGCCAATCATTGCCGCGCTTGGCGGCATGATGGTGCCTGCCGTTATCTACCTGATCACTAACCCGACCGGCCATACCGCGCACGGCTGGGGTATTCCTATGGCAACAGACATTGCCTTCGCGCTGGGTGCACTGGCGTTGCTTGGTAACCGCGTGCCTAAAAGCCTGCTGATGTTCCTGATCGCAGTGGCCATTGTGGATGACCTTGGCGCTGTAGTAGTAATCGCCCTGTTCTATACCGAATCCATCAACATGATAGCGCTGAGCCTTGTCGGTGTGTTCACATTCCTGCTCGTCTGCCTCAATCTGGGTGGTGTTCGACGCTTATTGCCCTACCTGATCATCGGTATATTCCTCTGGATTGCCATGCTCAAGAGTGGGGTTCATGCTACGCTGGCCGGGGTCATTCTCGCCTTTATCGTGCCAATGAAACCCAAATACGACCCCAAGCTGTTCCTCAACCTGATTGGCGAAAGCGTGGATCGTATCAAGGCAGCGTATAAAAATGATGAGAACATCGTCATCAATGATTCCCTGCGGTCGCAGGTTCGGTCGCTGAGTAAAGGTGCTTATCTGGTACAGGCGCCGGCACAGGTGCTCGAGAGCAGGCTACACCTTTCTTCCGCGTACATCGTCATCCCGATCTTTGCGATCGCGAATGCCGGTGTCGCAATCGATTTCTCGAACATTGCTGGCATTGTGCTGCACCCGGTTGCCATGGGAATAGGCGCGGGTCTGGTAATCGGCAAGCTGATTGGTATTGCCGGCTTTACCTGGATTGCGGTGAAATCAGGTCTTTGCACGTTACCTGCTGACCTCAATATGAGACATATCATCGGTGTGGCATTTATGGGTGGGATTGGCTTTACCATGTCGATCTTTATCGCCGAACTGGGCTTTGCCAATTACCCTGCCGACCTGCTGATGGCGAAAACAGGTATCCTGTTCGCATCCTTCACGGCCGGAATCATCGGGTTCATCTGGCTCTACCTGACCTCGAAACGAGAGCAGAATATGGAGAACTCCGAAGAGATGGAGATTGATGACACCGTTGAAGAACCGGGGTCACCCACGACTCAGGGTTAATCAGCACGACACTTGCCCCCGACTCAGGGGGCAAGTTGTTTCTGGCCCCGGAAATCAGACAAGACGACCCCTTACCCCGTAGGGTGTAATGGCAAAGCATATTGCACCAACCTGGCATCGCGCATTACATACCATCTCTTTTTTTGGGTTACGCTCCGCTAACCCAACCAACGAGTACGCCGTAGGTGCAATAGCGAAGCGTATTGCACCAATCTGGCATCACGCATTACATACCATCTCTTTTTTTTGGGCTTACACTCCGCTAACCCAACCTACACATAGACAAGCAACGCGACCAACGAATACACCGTAGGGTGCAATAGCGAAGCGTATTGCACCAGAAACGATATAAAGGCAGGTAGGTTGGCATGGGGGCTGGATTGATTGGTTACAGCTTCTTGCTGTAACCACCCTTCGGGCTTCGCGCTGACGCGCTCGATGGTGATTGCTGCGCAATCGCTGAACCAAGGGTATCAAAGGAACAAAACCAGAACTCGTTTACGAGGTTCTGAAAATAAAAAAGGCCATCCTTGCGGATGACCTTTTTTATTTTGAATCTGGTAGCGGGGGCTGGATTTGAACCAACGACCTTCGGGTTATGAGCCCGACGAGCTACCAAGCTGCTCCACCCCGCATCAACATTTCTACATTGCTCAGAGCTAGCTGCCCCGCATCAACGTGGTGCGCATAGTATAGAGCTGGTCTGCTGTTGGCAAGCACTATTTAACGCAACTGCGAAATAAAGTGTGACTTTGTATTTTTGTACACTTTTCAATCAGTTAATTAATGAATCCTGATCAACATCAGATTTTTAACCGGATCATGGTTTTTTTCTGGATACTCAAAACAGACACGCTATCATTAGTTCACTTTGGGTTTCCGCATTGCGTAAAACGCAATAGAGCAATCCATATATATCATTTTACGCGACACTCACGATCCATTAGAGTGGAGCGCATAACAAACTGATGTCGGTTTTCCGGCTATTAATTACGGAATAAAAGAAATGTCTAACAACTATTTCAACACACTGCCACTGCGTGAGCAGCTGGAGCAGCTGGCTAAATGTCGTTTTATGTCTATGGATGAATTCAGCGATGGCGTTGAAGCTCTGAAAGGCAAAAAAATGGTCGTTATCGGCTGTGGTGCACAGGGTCTGAACCAGGGTCTGAACCTGCGTGACAGTGGTCTGGACGTTTCTTACGCTCTGCGTGAAGCTGCAATCGCTGAAAAGCGCCAGTCCTGGAAAAACGCGACTGAGAACGGCTTTACTGTAGGTACTTACGAAGAGCTAATCCCTACTGCTGACGTTGTCCTTAACCTGACTCCTGACAAGCAGCACACTTCTGTTGTTAATGCAGTTATGCCGCTGATGAAAGAAGGTTCTTGCCTGTCTTACTCCCACGGTTTCAACATTGTTGAAGAAGGTATGCAGATCCGTGACGACATCACCGTTATCATGGTTGCCCCTAAGTGCCCTGGTTCTGAAGTACGCGCTGAATACGTGCGTGGTTTTGGTGTACCAACACTGATCGCCGTTCACGAAGACAACGATCCTAAAGGCGAAGGTCTGGCACTGGCTAAAGCTTACGCTGTAGGTACCGGCGGTCACAAAGCAGGCGTTCTGATGTCTTCTTTCATCGCGGAAGTTAAATCTGACCTGATGGGTGAGCAGACTATTCTGTGCGGCATGCTGCAGACCGGTTCCATCCTGTGCTTCGACAAGATGGTTGAGAAAGGTATCGATGCAGGTTACGCCTCTAAACTGATTCAGTACGGTTGGGAAACCATCACTGAAGCACTGAAATACGGCGGCGTAACTAACATGCTGGATCGTCTTTCTAACCCGGCTAAGATCAAAGCATTTGATCTGTCTGAAGAGCTGAAAGTGATCATGCGCCCACTGTACAACAAGCACCAGGATGACATCATCGACGGTACTTTCTCTCGCGTGATGATGGAAGACTGGGCGAACGATGACAAGAACCTGCTGGGCTGGCGTGCAGAAACTGCTGAGACTAACTTCGAGAAGACTCCGGCAGGCGACGTAGAGATTTCAGAACAGGAGTTCTTCGACAACGGCATCCTGATGGTGGCTATGGTTAAAGCAGGTGTTGAGCTGGCATTTGAAACTATGACGGCTGCAGGCATCATTGCTGAATCAGCTTACTACGAGTCTCTGCACGAAACTCCGCTGATTGCTAACACCATCGCGCGTAAGAAACTGTACGAAATGAATGCAACGATTTCTGATACTGCAGAGTACGGTTGCTACCTGTACAACCACGCTTGCCTGCCACTGCTGGCTGACTTCATGAAGAAGATCGACACTGATGTTATCGGTAAAGGTCTGGATCTGGCAGACAACGGCGTAGACAACGCTCGCCTGATCGAAGTTAACGCTGCACTGCGCTCTCACCCTGTTGAAGCAGTAGGTGCCGAGCTGCGTAAGCACATGGCTGACATGAAGAAAATCGTATAAGTCACTATAACTTAAACGATTTTCCAGGCTAGAAATCAAAAGCCAGGGCCTGCGCCCTGGCTTTTTTTTACCCATGATTTTGCGGCTCTGGCCGCTTAGGTTTCCGCATGAACAGTATCCAGATCGAAAATTACAGCGCTGAATTTGGCGAGTCGTTTACCCTGAAAAATATCAACTGGCAGATCGAACCGGATCAGCACTGGGTGATTACCGGCACCAATGGCTCCGGTAAATCTGCCCTTTCCGCTATCCTGGCAGGCGCTGGTGAGCACATCTCCGGCAGCATCAGCGGCTTGCCTGAACGGGTCGCACTGGTGTCGTTTGAAGCCCAGGCTGAATTGATTGAGCGCGAGCTGAAAAAAGACGATGCGGATATCATGGATGTGATCTCCGAGGGTACGCCGGTGCGGGAGATACTGGAGGAAGGTAAAGCCGACAACCCTGACTTTGACGCTGAGCTACTGAACGAGCTGATCGATAAATTCAAACTGCACACAATGCTCGAGCGCAGCTTCCGTAAGCTCTCAACCGGTGAAACCCGGAAGATCATGCTGATTCGCGCACTGGTTAACAAACCGGGCCTGATCATTCTTGATGAGCCTTTCGATGGTCTCGACGTTGATTCCATGGCGACCCTGAATGAGTTGCTGCAGAGCCAGATCGATACCGTACCGATGGTGCTGGTGCTTAACCGATTCGATGAGATGCCGGAGTTTATCACCCACATCGCCTACGTCGATAAGGGCGAGCTGCATCATACGGTTGATATCAACGATCAGCAGGCATATGACGATCTATACCAACTGCTGCACCTCAAAACTACCGATCTGGAGGTACCACCTACCGATGAATCCGATCGACCACCAGCTCTGAATCCAGATGAACCGCTGGTTAAGCTCAGCAATATCCGGGTGGCCTACGGTGATAATACGGTTATCGACGGACTCGACTGGACCATCAAACCCGGCGAGCACTGGCAACTGAGCGGCCCCAACGGCAGTGGTAAAACCTGCCTGCTGAATCTGATCACCGGCGATCATCCGCAGTGCTACACCAACGACATTTTTGTCTTTGGTATGCAGCGCGGTAATGGTGAAACCATCTGGCAGATCAAACAGTACATCGGCTATGTATCCACCGCGCTGCAGTGGGAGTACCGGGTCAGTATCAGCCTGCGCAATGTCATTATCTCCGGATTCCATGACAGCATCGGCATGTACAGTAAAAGTACCGATCGCCAGAAACAGGTTGCTGATCAGTGGCTGGAACTGCTGGGCATGAAAGACCGGGCTGATCAGCCATACAACCAGCTCTCTTTCGGCGACCAGCGGTTATTGTTGATAGCACGGGCCATGGTCAAACACCCAACCCTGCTGATTCTCGAC
This sequence comes from Neptuniibacter halophilus, assembly GCF_030295765.1. Classification (NCBI taxonomy): domain Bacteria; kingdom Pseudomonadati; phylum Pseudomonadota; class Gammaproteobacteria; order Oceanospirillales; family Oceanospirillaceae; genus Neptuniibacter; species Neptuniibacter halophilus. Next base: position 3,829,414 of record NZ_AP027292.1, read on the forward strand.
GAACCCTGCCTGGGTCTGGATGATATTAACCGTCAATTGGTACTCGCCCTGATCGAGAAGATCTGCACCAGCTCCGGTACAACCGTACTCTACGTGAATCATCACGCCGAAGACCAGATCAGTGGTATTCAGCAGTTCATGCAACTGGTTAAAGCTGACGCCTGAGCAGACTCAAGGCCGCTTCTGCAACACACTGTAAAAGCGGTCTTTCTCCCTCTTCCTGCCCTTTTTCAGGCCCTGTTTTCAAACAGAAAGTATGAGAACAAACACTCATTATTTATCCGGCTTAACTAGAATAGACCCACCATTTTTGCTAATAATAAGGGAGCTATAATAATTCGAATAAGGCTTACCCAATGAAACGGTTGTTTATTCTGCTGGCAGTGCTGGTGCTTTCTCCGGCCCTGCAGGCAGACACCCTTCCCAGCCCTGAAGGCAAAACCATTCTGACCCTGTCAGGCAACATCCGGCATACTCAGGATGGCAGCCATGCAATGTTTGATCTCTCTCAGTTGCAACAGCTTGAAAGCCAGACCTTCAACCTGCACACCCGCTGGACCGATCGTAGCCATGAATACTATGGCCCGCTTCTGACCGCCATACTGGAGAAAGTCGGCGCACAGGGAGACACGCTCGTTCTGACTGCACTGAATGATTACTCCATTGCAATTGACCGGGCCTTTGTCGATAAATATCAACCGATTCTGGCCTGGCGGGATGATGGCAAACCCATGACAATCCGGGACAAAGGGCCGCTCTGGCTGTTACTACCCCACGATAAATACCCGGAACTGAATTCGGAAGACAATACAGGGAAGATGATCTGGCAGCTCTCTCATATTGAGATCCGATAATGTCCAGATTATTGCTGCTTAAGCTCGCATCCCGCTACAAGAACTTATGGCTTTTTCCGATTGTTCTGGTCTTCTTTGTCAGCGCGATGGTGAGCCTGGTTCAGCTTAATCAGTCCATCAACATTCTTGATAGCCGCTATGGCACCAGCGTCTGGTCCCTGTTTCAGCTAAAAGTTGAGCTGCGCCGCTTCTATGACACCCTGAGCATTTACCGTGCCGACCCCAGCGAATTCGACGAAGTCAGTAACCGGTTCGATATTCTCTGGAGTCGCTTCCCGGTTCTGATGAAAGGTGAAGACGCAGCCCAGCTCTCCAAAATAGAAGGCGCCACCGCTCAGATTGAAAGCATCTTCAACCTGATTCGTTCTCTGGAACCGGTAGTGCTGGAACAGCTCCCCGACCAGCCAGAGAAAGCAGCCATGTTGCAGAAGGCGCTGTCTCCGCATATCGCCGCCATTGATCAGTTGGCGCTGGGCAATTACCACTACAACAATGCTTTTTTCAATCGTAGCGACAACACCGTCAGTCAACTTCAGAAGCAGTTGGTCTGGCTGATGTTCGGCCTGATTATCAGTGGTCTGTTACTGCTGCTGATGGTCCTGAGAGAGAACCGTATCAACCGTTATCAGGCTGAACATGACAGCCTGACCCACCTCCCCAACCGCGCCTTCCTCCGTGGCAAGCTGACCGAGCTCTGCGAGAAGAAACAACCTTTTGCGCTACACCTTATTGATCTCAACGGTTTTAAGGATGTGAACGATACACTGGGGCATCATACCGGTGATGTACTCCTGCAGGCCGTATCTGCCCGCCTGCTTGAACATATCGACCATGAACATGGCTGTATCACCTGCCGTCTCGGTGGCGATGAGTTTGCTATTTTGCAGCCCCGCTATCGCCATAGCAAAGACCTGCAGGCGATCGGCCAGGCCATTATTCAGGCACTTGAGGAGGAGTTTCTGGTTGAGAGTCACCCCTGTTTCATCGGTGGCAGCATCGGCAGCGTCGTCTACCCCGATCACGGCCGTGATGCCAGCCGCCTCCTGACCCACGCCGATATTGCAATGTACAAGGCCAAAGAATCCGCTCCGGAATCGACCCTGATGACCTTTGACTACAGCATGGACGCTCAGATCAACCGCCGCCAGCAACTGCATAAAGACCTGCGGGATGCACTGGAACATGGCAAGCTGACACTGGAATACCAGCCTATTATTGGCTTCGAAAACAACTGTGTTGAGTATTTTGAAGCACTTTTGCGCTGGCACCATCCGGTCTACGGCCATATCGCCCCGCCTGAGGTGATTGAAGTCGCAGAACAGTACGGTCTGGCCCACCCGCTGGGCTGCTGGGTAATCGAACAGACCTGCCGCCAGATTCAGCAGTGGCAGGAACAGGGCCTGCAGCCTCTGCCGGTTTCCGTCAATATATCACCGGCCATGTATCGTCTGGATCTGGTGGCAACCATCAACAATGCACTCGACAACTGCGGCCTGCGCAAAGGCCTGCTCTGGATCGAAGTGACCGAAGATACCACCATGCACAGCATAAAAGAGGCAAATGAGATGCTGCCCCGGTTGCAGGAACAGGGTGTCATGATCGCGCTCGATGATTTCGGTACTGGCCTCTCCTCTTTCAGCCACTTGCAGCAACTGTCGATTCAGACCCTGAAGATCGATCGCAGCTTTATAAAGGATATCGTCGACAACCCCACCAGCAGTTCACTGGTTAATAATATTATCGCTATTGGCCATGATCTCGGCATGAAGGTGGTTGCAGAAGGTATCGAAAATCAAGCCGCCGCAGACATTCTTCAGCAATACGGTTGCGATCTCGGTCAGGGCTATCTGTACAGCCGGCCGCTTCATGCCGATCTTGTTCCGGATTTCTGCCACACCTATCCCGCCCCTGCTGCCGGCATCAACACTACACATCGCGGCGTTTGCTGATAGCACTGCGTAAAAGATCAATTTTGTACAAAAAAGCCGGCACGATATGAAGTAAACTAGCGGGATGAAAACCTCCAGAGAAATTGCTAATTATCATAGAGTTGATGAGCTCGGCGGCTTAGAAGTGCTGAGTGCCCGCTATGAACAGCAAACCTTCTCCCGGCACACACACGCCGGTTATACCCTCGGTGTTATCGATCAGGGCGCACAGCGCTTTCTGCGCAATGGAGCCAACCATATTGCGCCGCAGGACAGTATCATTCTGGTTAATCATGACGAAGTGCATGACGGCCACTCGGCCAGCGAGGGTGGCTGGTCTTATAAAGCTATCTATCCGCTGCCTGAGCAACTTCAGCTCATACGTAGCGAAGCAGGCCTGAGCGATACCGGCTCCCTCTACTTCCGCGAGCCGGTGGTCCATGATCCCGAACTCGCGGGCCTGCTGCGTCAGGCATTACATAGTCTGCAGCACTCTGCCAATCGTCTCGAACGTGAAACCCTGCTTTATGGCGCTCTGCTGAAACTGATGCAGCGGCACGGTAAAGAGCGCCGCGCTCTGGAGGAGCCTGCCGCAGCGCGTAACCGGATAGAACTGGTCCGTAACTTTCTCCATGACCAGCCGGCTGCGGATATATCACTTCAGGAACTGGCAAATCTGGCAGGTATCAACAGTTGTCATCTGGTACGTCAGTTTCAGCGCTATTATGGCCTGCCTCCCCATGCCTACCAGATTCAACTGCGGGTGCGGCTGGCTCAGCGTCTGATCCGATCAGGCCATCGGTTAATGGACGCTGCACTCGATGCAGGTTTTACCGACCAGAGTCATCTTAACCGGCATTTTAAAAAGACCCTCGGCGTCACGCCCGGCCAGTATGCCAGGCAGCAATCTCACTAAAGCCTGAGCTCAATTTTGTCCAAGACGGGTGTCCATGGCTGCACTATGCTGAGCGCCATGTTTTTCTTTAAAGGCAGTCCCATGGAACAGCAACCGACCGTCTCAGCCCGTAGCTCATTTTTACGCGGCACCCTCGCGATGATCCCCCTGATTGTTGCCGTCACCCCCTGGGGTATTCTGGTGGGCGCATACGGTATTGAATCCGGTCTCAGCGCCCTGCAAACACAGTCACTTTCATTGCTGGTGTTTGCCGGAACCTCACAACTGGTCGCCATCGGCATGCTGCAGGCCGGTCTCGGAATAGTCAGCATACTGGTCACCACATTGCTGATCACCTCGCGGCATCTGCTTTACAGCATGGCAATGCGTGATCGAATCAGCCCGCTGCCACTGCGCTGGCGTCTTACCATGGGTTTCCTCCTCACCGATGAACTGTTCGTTAATTCAGCAGAAGATTCCCGGCGCTTTAATCGCTGGTATGCCCTGGGAGGCGGTCTCAGTTTCTATATCGCATGGAATCTCGCAACACTGGCCGGAATACTCGCCGGCGCTGTGATTCCGGATCTGACGCAGATCGGTCTGGATTTTGCGGTGGTCGCAACCTTTATTGCGATTGTCGTGCCGATGGTCAAAAGCCGCTCGGTGTTCGCCTGCGTAGTGGTATCTGCCATTGTCTCGGTGTACTGCACGCTGCAGCAATATCAGGCAGGCCTGTTACTGGCCATTATCAGCGGCATGATCATTGGCTACCTGAGTTATAAAGGAGGGAAACGCTGATGCTGTTCTGGTTACTCATGCTCGGGATGGCCGCACTGGTATTCGCCAGCCGCTACCTGTTTCTGGAGCCCCGACTGCCACTGAAACTCAACGAGGAGGTGTTACGCCTGCTGAGTTATTCAGCCCCCGCGGTACTCGCGGCCGTGATTGCGCCGCTGGTATTTGTGCATCAGGAGCAGGTTGATATTTCGACAGACAACCCTTACCTGCTGGGGGCAGTAGCCGCGATTGGTCTGATGCTGATCACGCGGAATACACTGCTGACCGCGACCCTGAGCATGGGCCTGTTTTTATGGATCAGCTAATCCTGTGGCAACGAATCAATCTGTAACCGCAGGCAGTGAGATTGCTCCGGCTCAAGGCAGATCATATTGTCCAGCAAGCACGCCGTTTCCAGACAGAGCATGCGTTGGTAATCCTGTTCGCCGAAATGGCTCAGGCGACGTGATTTATCGATCCAGGGATTCCAGACCACCATGTCCGGAGCCCCTTCGGCCTGCAGGCCTATCCGTCGATTGTAACCCTGATCGCAGATCTCGACCCTGCCGGGCAGACTGGTGTATACCCGATCCACCTCTGCGTTGATCCGCAGGGGGGTCACACTGCAATGCTGTTGCCAGTCATCCAGTGTATCCAGGTAAGGCTGTCCCTCAAGGCCCCTGACCTCAACGGACTCAAGACGACTGAGGTTAAAGTAGGTATGCAGTGCGGTGGTGTAGCAGAATGCCTGCTTACCGGTATTAGTGACACTGAACCGGTACTCAAGCCGGGGACCGATGCACACCTCCAACTGCAACCGCGCCGGATAAGGCCAGGCGGGTTCAGCCGCGAAATCCAGCTCCAGCGTCAACCAGGTTGTTTCGCTGTCGGGCTGACTGATGGCCACCAGTTGCCATTCCCGCTCACGAACCAGACCATGCATAGGCAAGTCGCTTTCCCCCAACTGCTGCTGCAGACGCAGGGGGTTGCGTAGCGGATCACCGAACCAGGGCCAGCACACAGGAACACCGCCACGTAGTGCTGTAGCGGCCTGATAATCACAATGATCACTCAACCAGAGCAGCGGTTTCTCTCCCAGCCGGCAGTATTCGGCCAACTGTGCGCCCTGCAAAAACAGGGTGGCAGCCGCAGCTTCATTCCGTACCGATACGGCAATCAACTGTTTATGCAGTTCTATGGTGATGCCTTTTTCAGCGCCAAATCTGGCATACAGCGCCTGAATCTTTTCGGCCAATGGCATGGCTCTTTTCCAACTTCCGGGAACGAAGCTACATTTTACCTTTTTATAACAACCTGCATAGCACCGGATTGAATCGTGACGCATAACTATTTAACATATTAATCATTACAGAGGAGCATTCGCTTTATGTCCATTAAACTCTCCGTCGTGGATCAGTCACCGGTACACGGTTGCCATGAACCTTCAGAAGCCCCCGCTCTGAGCCTTGAACTGGCGAGAGCCTGTGATCAGTTGGGTTATCATCGTTACTGGGTTGCTGAACACCATGACAGCATCCATTTTGCCAATCCATGCCCGGAGGTCCTGATTGCTTCCATCGCTGCGGTCACCCGCCAGATCCGGGTCGGCAGCGGCGGCGTTATGCTCAGCCACTACAGCCCACTGAAGGTGGCCGAATGCTTCAAGATGCTCAGCACCCTCTATCCGCAACGGATCGATCTCGGCATCGGGCGGGCCCCGGGCGGTACCGGGCTGACCTCCCATGCCCTAGCCTATCCAAACTCACCCGGTCATGGCGATCTCTATGCGGAACAGGCCCAGTTACTGAAAGGGTTTATTCAGCAGAATCTCGAGTCAGATCATCCCTATGCCGGTATCAGCCCCCTGCCCGACAATAACCACCAGCCCGGGCTGTGGATGCTTGGCTCCAGCGGTGGCAGTGCAGAGCTGGCTGGTGCACTTGGCTACAACATCGCACTGGCGCGGTTTATCGACCCGGATAATTGCCGTCCGACCATTTTTCGCGCTTATGATGCAGCCTGGCAGCAAGCCGGCCATGAGGGTAAGGCTAATAAAATGCTGGCTATTGCCTGTATTTGCGCAGAAACCGATGAGGAAGCGCGTATCAGAGCAGGCACCGCAGTTTATCGCAAACTGGCTGCACAGATGGGCCAGCGCGAACCCTTACTGTCGCCTGAAGAGGTGCAGGACCGTTATCGCAAACTCCCGCTCTCCTATCAGAACGAGTACGACCATATCCTCAGTGGCTACACGGTAGGCAGCCCCGACAGTTGCTGGCAGGAGATTGAGAAGCTCAGTGCGGCCTATGGATGTGATGAAATCGGTACTGTCAGCGTGACTCACAGCTTTGCAGATCGCCTTGACAGCTATCAGCTACTGGCCCGCCAGCGCTGAGTGAGGCTGGCTTTGTCGGTTCTATCGGGATAGGCTTACGCCATCGTCAGCCAGTAAGCCATCCCGATGACACAGAACCCGCTCACCCTGCCGGTTGCCGCCATCTTGCGGCAGCAAACCGCAGCGCTCAGTGAATATGAATTACTCCAAGCACTGCAACTGAGCAGTGAAGCGTTTCTGGACGCTGCTGAGGGTGACTCTGACCTTGCGCTTTTCCGGCAGCACTTCCTGATCATGAATGCGCTCTACAGTCTGCAACCACTGTTCCTTGAAGAGGGTTGGTTACTGGAGATTTCAGCATTAAAAATCGAATTGCTACCCGCTAAGGCAAGTGACGGTTTGCCCGCCATGCCCGGTGAGGACGCCATCCGGGCGTACTATCTGGACTGGTCTGAATTTGAGAACAGCAGCAGCCAGTCGGTGCAGGCGCTGCTGGACAGCTTCTGGCAGCGTTACCATGCAGAAGATGAAACGGCACAGGCATTAAGCGATCTGGGGCTTGAGAATGGCGCAGACTGGCAAAGCATTAAGCAGGCATACCGAAGACTGGCCGCGCTGCACCACCCCGACCGGGGCGGAGACGAAAAACACTTTATCCGGATACGCGAGGCTTATGAGACTCTGGCGTGCCTGAACACGTAAACAGAAAAATAATCGCCGCTGAACAGGCAAAGTCAGCCATGCTGAACTACACTCCAGTCTCCAGCGAAAAACCTTAACATCTTATCAGCCGGCAGTGCAGAATCGATTAGCAGTCGATTCTGCCTCCGGCATTTTTTTCTGATGGCTTATGCGCTGACCATCCGGTACTGATCGTCAAGACGGCTTAAACCCAGGCCACTCATTTTACGCACTTTTATCTGTAGCGGTATCCGCTCTTTCATCGCTTCGATATGACTGATCACCCCGATCATTTTGCCAGTGGCATTCAGACTATCGAGCGCATCCAGCGCGGTATCCAGCGTTTCACCATCAAGGGTGCCAAAGCCTTCATCAAGGAAAAGCGAATCGATACTGGTTTTCTGACTCACCAGATCCGACAAGGCTAACGCCAGTGCAAGACTGACCAGAAAACTCTCGCCCCCTGACAGGGTCCGAATATCCCGCAGTGTATCCGCCTGCCAGGTATCCACCACCTGTAACTCCAGCGCCTCACTCTGCTTACGCTGCAACTGGTAGCGCCCATGCAGCCGGTCAAGCTGCTGATTGGCCAGGTGAACCAGATGATCCAGCGTTAACCCCTGCGCGAAACGGCGGAATTTATCGCCTTTCTGCGAACCAATCAGAGCGTTGAGATAAGCCATCTCATCATACGCCTGACGACAGCGCTCAATCTCCTGCATCAGCTCGGACTGATCCTTACGCCGCTGCTGATCCTCTGCCAACCGGGAACTGATCTCCCCCTGACGCAGCGTGATCTCTTTCAGTTCAGCCTGCAATGTCCGGATCTGTGTATCGCATTCATCCGCGTCCCCGCTGCTGATACCCAGCGCCAGCCGACTTTCCTCCAGTGTTGCCAGCATCTGGGTCGCCTGACTTTGTAACAATTCCGCCTGCTGCTGTTGCCGCTGTAACTGTTCAGAGAGTTGTTGCAGTTGCTCTCGCTCCTTAACACTGAGCAGTGCCGACTGAAAGGCGTCCTCATCAGCAAATGGGCTGGCCTGTAACGCCTCATGCCACTGTTGCTGTAAATGGGCGGTTTCTTCACTCTGCAGCTTCAGAATCTGCTTAACTTTGTCTGTTTCGGCCGATTTACCGCCCAGCTTCTGCTCGGCTGCCTGCAGGTTTCGGTTTAATTCGGCTACATGCTGCTCCGCCTGAGTTTTCGCACTGCTGGCTTTTTGCCGCTCTTCGGCAGCATTGCGTTCGCCAAACAAAGCCTGACGCTCTTTCTTACGCTCAGCGAATGTCTCACTCATATCACGCAACATTTGCTGGCGCTGCTGCAACTGATTCTGCAACTGTTGAAGCTGCTCGCTGCGCTGCTGCAGTGATTGTTCAGTACGCTGCCGGGCCTGATGAATCTCTGTCTGCTTCTGCACCTCAGCCTGAAACGCTTTCACCTCCCCCTGAATCTGATCAAGCCATGCAGGGATTTCGACCCAGTCAGGCAACGTCCTGTCAGCCTGCCCGACTCGCCCGGTAAGCGCTTCGAGCCCACGCTGCTGCTCATCGCCAAGGTTATCGAGGCGGGATTGTTGCTCCTTGATTAACAGTACGCTGTGCTCACAGGCCTGCTCATTCAGCCGTACCTGAGTCTCTGCCTGTTGTAACTTCTGCCGGAACTCACTTAACTCATTGACGATCTGTTGCTCTGCTACACCCAGTTGGCGCAGCTCCGTGAGTTGATGCTGCAAATGATTCAATTCGGCTTCTGTCGCCGTCATAGCCGCACGAATCTCATCGGGCCCGGTCAGTTGCAGACCCTCGCCCAGCGCGGTAATCATCTGGTTGCTGGTAGTATTTAACTGTTCCAGCTCTTCTTTGAGTCTGGTTTCACGTAAGCTGAGCTCCGGGAGCAGTCGTTCCCGGATAGCCTCCAGTTTCGCGGCAACCCCTTTACCATCTGACTCCAGAGCGTCCAGTTCCTGCTGCAATGCTTCCAGCCGGGATTCAGTGCTGTCAGGGTCCTCCACACCGGGAGTATCCACGTAGGGATGTTCCAGCGAGCCGCACAGCGGACATGGCTGATCCGGCTGAAGCCGTTGTCGTTCCGCCTCCAGACTGGCGACTTTGCGCTCCTGCTCAAGCAGACGTCTCAGATCCTGACGGTGCTGATGCCTGGCCTGATAGCTCTCACGCAACTGCTGTCGACGACCCTCCAGTGACACCGCCTCCTGATTCAGTTCAGCGTAACGCCGGCTCAGCTCATCCTGCTCAGCCAGCAGGCGTTGTTGCTCCCGGGCAATACCTTCCAACTGCTGCAACTGTGACTGTTGTCGCTGTTTCTGTTGCCACTGCTGCTCAAGCGTGCTCAGTTCAGCCCCTGCCAGCAGGGTGCTTTTCTCTTCCTGCAAACGGGCATAACGCTCAGCCTGATGTGCTTCACTGTGCTTTAAACGCTTGATCTCTTCACTCAGCGCCGACTGCCGTGCCCGTTGCTCTTCAAGTGTTGATGTTAACTGCACCCGCTTTGCCTGAGCATTCGAAAGATCTGCTTTGAGCTGCGCAAGGCGATCATATTCAGCATGCCAGAGGGGCAGATCACTGATCAGTTTTTCAGTGACATTCAGCGCCTGCAAATGCTGCTCACAGATAGCTAATGTATCTGCCAGTTGCTGCAGTGAGTCCTGATCGCTTTGTTGCTGCTGCTCAAGCCGGGCCTGTTCCTGCCGGGTGTTGTTAACTTCCTGTTCTGCATCCTGACAACGCTGAGCCAGTGCATCGCACTCGGCATCCAGCGGGATCACTTTATGATTAAGCAGCTCCAGCAACTGTTGCTCAGCGGTTAAGACTTCCTGAAACCGCTGCTGACTTTGCTCCTGTTCAGTTTTCAGCCCAGCCACAGCGGTGTTGAGCGCTTCCAGTACCGCCTGAAGCTGTTCCAGTTCGTGCTCAGCGGAGCTCTGACGTTGTTGCGCTGCCGTATAGAGCGAATAGGGCCCGCGTAGCTGTTCAGCGGGCAAACTTTGCTGCAGGCGTTCAAAATCCTGTTGATGCAGCACTCTCTGTTCATTGCAGGTCTGCTGCAACTCAGCCGCTTCCTGTTGCCTTGCCTCTGCTCTGGATTTTTCCTGCCACCATTGCTGCTGTTTCTGGCTGCGCTGTAACGAGGCTTCACGGACCTCAGCCTGTTGCTGCAGTTGTTCCAGTTCGCTGTTCAGCGCCGTTCGTTCATCATCATTGAGCAACGCGATCCCTTTCAGCCGCTCCTCTCGCTGCTTCAGCGTGCCTTCGGTATCCCGGAACAGGGCATAAACACGTTCTGAGATCAGGCCGTAGATCTCCGTGCCGGTCAGCTCTTCGAGCAGCTCAGCCCGGTCATTGGCATCCGCGTTGAGGAATGCGGCAAACTGGCCCTGAGACAGCATCATCGATTTGGTGAAACGCTCGAAATCTAATCCACTGATCGATTCGATCAACTGATTCTTGCGCTTCACCTGCGAGGCCAGTATTTCGCCACTGTCGCTGTCTGCAGCTAATTTTGCCAGCTCAACCCGGGCCTCCTGCAGATTGCCATCAGCCTGATCACGAGATCGACGCTGACTCCAGAACGCCCGATAACAGACACCCTTAACTTCGAACTCAACCTCAGTCAGTGCATCTGCGGTGCCGCGGGTCATCAACTCATTGCTGCTCTGAGATATGATTTTCAGCCGCGGTGTGCGGTGGTAAAGCGCCAGACAGATGGCATCAAGAATGGTCGTTTTGCCCGCCCCTGTTGGCCCGGTGATGGCGAACAACCCGTTGTCCTTAAACTGGTCAGCGCGGAAATCGATCTTCCACTCACCTTTAAGCGAATTAATATTCTTAAAACGGAGGCTGAGTATTTTCATGCGCCCTCCTCCGGTCCGGCAAACAGATCAACCTGTTCTGTTTTTTCGGCTGATTCTGACGGAGCCCTGCGTACCGGCAATTTTTCCAGTTTTTTTCGCTCAGGCTCAGCAGGCACTGGCTCCTCAATGGGCAGCGTATCAAACATCACCGCCTGCTCACCGCCCGATTGTGTTACTTCAGCAGCACGGGCCTCTTTATCTTGCGGCGGCTGAAAATGTAAGCCTCGCTCGGTCTGTATCGTTTCCAGTACCCAGGTAAAATGCTGCTGTACCTTCTGTTTCAGATGCTGCTGATCAGCACCGGAAAAATCCTCCAGTTCCAGACGCCGAGCAAACACCTCATAGGGATTCAGCTCTTCCAGCGTTTCTTTGCGCTGGCGACTAATCTGCTGCTGGCGCTTACCCCGCGCCCGGCGTAACAGCAGTACTTCTACATGGCGTCCCTGACACAGGGCGGCCACCCGGTTTTGCAGATCACTCAGATAATCCTGCGTTTCCACCTCGATCGATAACCAGGTGGGCAGCTCCCCTTCTACAGGCTCCGCATACGCCTCCAGCGCGGCTTCGATCTGTTTAAGGTTGCCGCGTATAACCGCCATAGGCTGAAACACCGGCACCATTAACGGTGTAATCACCGGAGGCTGCTCCGGGCTGAACTCCACCAGCAATACCTGCTTTTCATTATTCAGCTCATCAAAGCTAAGCGGGATGGGTGAGCCGCTGTAGCGAATATGTTCGCAACCCGCGACCTTCTGCGGCCGGTGAATATGCCCCAGCGCGATATAGTCAGCCTTGGGCAGACTACTGACAGGGAACGCCTCAAGTGTACCTATATAGATCTCACGCACTGAATCGCTGCTGCTGGCCCCTACCGTTGTCAGGTGACCTGTTGCCATAATCGGCAGATCAACGCCCAACGTCTGACGCTTTTTCTGAGCAAGTTCAAATAAGCGCTGATAGTGCTCAGCAATCGCTTCAGCCAGCGCCCTCGCCTTAGCTTCGCCTGATTGATCAGCCTGGCTCTGCAACAGATCGCGGGGACGAATAAATGGGACAGCACAAACCAGCAACCCCGGTTCACCCTGCCGGTCAGGCAGGTGCAGTACCTGTGAATCCAGCTCAGCTGACGCAGCAGTCACCAGATCCGTATCGAGACAGGAAAGCAACGATCGGGACTCATTCAGCATCGCCACCGAATCGTGGTTGCCGGCCAGAATCAACAAACGACAATTGCGTTTATTAAGACTGGCGACAAACCGGTTATACAGCTCACGGGCATAACTCGGTGGTGTTCCGGTATCAAACACATCACCGGCAATAACTACTGCATCTACCTGAAATTCATCTACTTCTTCCAGAAGCCATTGAATGAACTTCTGGTGTTCGGCGAGCCGGCTTTTACCAATAAAGTGCTGTCCTAAGTGCCAGTCTGAGGTGTGCAGAATGCGCATAGATATGACTCAGTTTTCCCTGTAATGACCAATCGTTATTGCGAAGATAAGTGAAATGAACCGGCTCACAGAATCCCCCTGTCAGCCGGTTGTACGGCTACACTACGTAATCCGGCAGATCCTCAACCGCAGGTACCGGTGTCGGATTGCCCGCATCATCGATAGCCACAAATTTGAACGTGGCCTCGGTTACTTTTTCCCGCTGCCCAATCCGGCCACGACGAACCCAGCACTCGACATGAATATCCATTGAGGTGCGTCCGACTCTGACAATATCGGTATAAACGCCGAGAATATCCCCCACCTTAACCGGGCGAATAAAGCTCATACTGTCGAGGGAGACCGTCACCACACGACACTGGGCACGTTGCCCGGCGCAGATTCCCGCCGCAATATCCATCTGGGAAAGCACCCAGCCTCCAAAAATATCACCTGCCGGGTTGGTATCGGCCGGCATCGCCATAGTACGGGTGGTCAGACGGCCACGTGCTTGATTCTCATTTGATTCAGACATGATTGTTAGCTACCTACTTACATGAAGCCGCCACTGTATCATTTAAGCCTGCAGCGAATAAGACCCTGATCACGCTGGCCGCAGCAGATACCCTTCCCTGTGCCGGTAAAACAGAGTAAGTTTAGCCTTGGTTAACCGGCTGAATGCCGGCTGTAGTGCTTTTCCTGTCTGAATTATCTGTGTCCACGTCATGATTATTATCTGCCCTCACTGTTTTACCCCGAATAAAATTCCCGCTGAGCGTTCCCATACCGAAGGCAAATGCGGCAAGTGCAAACAGGGGCTTCATAGCTTCAGCCCTGTGGAACTGAACGATCAGAACTTTCAGCGCTATATCGAAGGCAATGAGCTGCCGGTCATCGTAGATTTCTGGGCAAGCTGGTGTGGCCCCTGTCAGATGATGAAACCGATCTTTGAAAAAACCGCAGCCCAGTCCGAAATGCTGTTGTTTGCCAAGGTCGATACTGAAGCCGCTCCGGTCAGTGCCGGCAATGCGGGTATTCGCAGCATTCCTACCCTGATCATCTACCAGCAGGGCAAAGAGATCGACCGTATTTCCGGCGCCCTGCAGGAGCCGCAGCTCAAACAGTGGATTCTGCAGACACTGCAATCAGCCTGAGTACAGCGATGTCTATTCAACACACAATTGCCCATGAACTGGGCGTCAATATTCGTCAGGTAGAAGCCGCACAACGGCTCCTTGATGAAGGCGCAACCGTACCGTTTATCGCCCGTTACCGTAAAGAAGCCACCGGCGCGCTGGATGATCAGCAATTACGCCAGTTACAATCACGCCTCACCTATCTTCGCGATCTGGAGAGCCGCCGCGCTACGATTATCGAGCAGCTGGGGAAACAGGCGAAGCTCACCCCTGACCTGCGCCAACTGATCTCTCAGGCTACCGGCAAAACTGAACTCGAAGCGATCTATGCGCCCTTCAGGAGCAAACGCCAGACCAAAGCACATAAGGCACGGGAAGCAGGACTGGAAGCGTTGCTGGAAGCGATTATCAATCAACCTTCAGCTTCACCACGGCAACTGGCCTGTGCCTTCTTACGCCCGGATCAGGGCTATCCTGATCCTGAATCGGCACTCGAAGGGGCCGCTTCAATTCTTGGCGAACACATCAATCTGCGACCCGACCTGATTCAGCAACTGCAACAGCAGATCTGGAACAGCGGCAAACTCCTGGTTAAAGTCATCACCGGCCAGGAAAATCAGGCCAGCAAATTTCGTGACTACTTCGATCATACCGAGGCGCTGCGCAGTGTCCCCTCCCATCGCATGCTGGCCATTGAGCGCGGCATCGCCGAAGGGGTGCTGAAAGTCAGCCTGCAACTCGACATCGAGCAACAGTTGCCATCCGGCCTTATCCAGCCACTTAAACTTCCGACCTCAGGGCCGGCAGGCCACTGGATCCGTGAAGCGGTAGAGCAACACTGGAAAAGCAGTCTGCGGCCCAAGCTGTTCAAAGCCCTGCTGAATCAGCAGCGCGAAGCTGCAGAAACAGAAGCGATTCAGGTATTCAGCCGTAACCTGAAAGCACTGTTACTGGCCTCTCCCGCCGGTGCCCGCACGACGCTGGGTCTGGACCCGGGACTGCGCACCGGGGTTAAAGCCGCCATAGTAGACCCGACCGGGAAACTGCTGGAATACGCCACCATTTACCCTCACGCACCGAAGAACCAGTGGCAGGAATCCCTGCATCGTCTGCATCAGCTCTGTGAACGCCATAAGGTTGAACTCATCAGTATCGGCAATGGAACGGCTTCCCGGGAAACCGATAGTCTGGTCAGCGAACTGCTAAGTCAGTATCCGCACATCAAAGCGCAGAAGATTATCGTCAGTGAAGCAGGTGCTTCGGTGTACTCGGCTTCAGAATTAGCCAGCCGTGAATTTCCCGACCTGGATGTAACAATCCGGGGGGCAGTATCGATTGCCCGTCGCCTGCAGGATCCACTCGCGGAACTGGTAAAAATCGAACCGAAAGCGATCGGCGTCGGCCAGTACCAGCATGATGTGGATCAGGGCCACCTGTCAGCCGGTCTTGAAGCGGTTGTGGAAGATTGTGTCAATGCCGTAGGCGTCGACCTTAACCAGGCATCTGAAGCGATTCTGGCGCGTATCTCCGGGCTTAATAACAGTCTGGCGGCGAACATTGTCAGCTACCGCGACGAACACGGTCGTTTTAACAGCCGCAGCGAGCTGAAAAAGGTAAAACGCCTTGGCCCTAAAGCCTTTGAACAGGCCGCAGCATTTCTGCGTATCCGGGAAGGTAAGGAAATTCTCGACAGCTCCAGTGTCCACCCGGAAGCCTATCCGCTGGTCAGGCGCATCGCTCAACACAATAGCCGCTCCGTTGAGAGCCTGATCGGTGACAGCAGCGCATTGCAGAAACTGGATCCGGGCTGCTATACCGATGAGCAGTTTGGTCTGTATACGGTTCGTGATGTAATCAGCGAGCTGGATAAACCCGGCCGGGACCCACGACCGGAGTTCCGCGCCGCACGGCTTAAAGAAGGAGTCAACGCGATTACCGACCTGACGGAAGGCATGCGCCTTGAAGGCACAGTGACCAATGTCACCAATTTTGGGGCGTTTGTTGATATTGGTGTCCATCAGGACGGGCTGGTTCATATATCTCAGTTGGCGGATCGTTTTATTAAAGATCCTCACACGGTGGTTCAAACCTGCGATATCGTCAATGTGCGGGTAACGGAAGTAGACGTTCAGCGAAAACGTATCGCACTGAGTATGCGCAGCGATGAAGCGCCTGTGTCAGACAGGTCAAAACCGGACACCCGAACGTCTCAGCGACCGGCGCCAAAACCAAATCCAAAACCAAAGCCCCGCTCAAAACAACCATCGACAGATCAGAACAGCCCGATGGCAGCCGCGTTTGCCCGGGCCAGAAAGCGCAGCTGATGCTGCCTCACCTATGAAAAGCAGATCAGAGGAAAGTATGTATATTGCAATGAACCGATTCAGGGTAGCCCCCGGCAAGGAAGCCGAGTTTATCGAGATCTGGCGCAATCGTGAGACCTTTTTAGACGAGGTGCCGGGATTCAAGCGCTTCAACCTCCTTCAGGGCCCAACCGATGAAGAGTGCACCCTGTTTGCCTCCCACAGTATCTGGGAATCTGAAGACGCTTTTCAGGCGTGGACCCGCTCAGAGGCGTTTCGTAAAGCCCATGCTAATGCGCGCCCGGCCAAAGATATCTATTTAGGCCCGCCTAAATTTGAAGGCTTTGCGGAAGTGCTTTAAGCAAACGCGCACAAAAAAAAAAGCGGCACCTGCCGCTTTTTTTTTGTGCATGAGAATCAGTCAATCAGGGTATCAATCAGATCGATCATAAATTCCGTTTCTTCCTCAGTCATCACTTCCCAACCGAGCAGATTCATACTTTCAAGCACGCCGCGGCCTTTCTCATCCTGAGACATCGCCACTAAACGCTGCTGCAACTGAGGAATGACTTTTTGCAGTCGCGGCCCCACCAGCAAAGCATGATGTACTACGCTGATTTCGCTGCTGACCAGCACTTTCATCTGCTTGCGGATCAGTTCAGATAACTCGTCATAGGCATCTTTGAGAAAGAACCCGGCCTCGGCCTGACGATTCAGCAGGTGGCGGGCAACAATCACATAACTGTCCACGGTATTTAACCGGGTGTTATCCTGATCAAGGTCCGCAGGTTCCAGCATAATCATGCCAATGCGGTTAACGTCCGGATCATCGGTCGCTACCAACTGAGCACCCGGCTTCAGGTCCTCAACACAATTGATTTCCGATTCTGCATGAGCCGCAATAATGGTTTCATCGGATTTTTGCAGCGGCCTGACCACCGCCCTGAAACCAAGCTCACGTACCAGCATCGATGCATCAAACGGGTTCGCATACACCAGATCATACTGCCCGGCTTTAATCGCCTCGCGCTGCTCTTCAAAACTGTCATAGAGCTCTAAATGCACCTGATGATTCAACTGCCGCTGCAACCAAGTGTTAAAGATAAACCAACCGGAGATGTGGTCAGGCGCAAAGTCAGGGCTGACCGTCAGATTAAACGTCACGTTATTTACCCCTGCATCAAGGTTTTGTAGAGAGCCTCGCTTTCAGCAATCTTGCTGCGCGATGGTTTTCGCCTGACAGAGGTATAGCCGACAACTTCACCGTTACGGATATTCGGAATCACGGTGGCTTTGACCCAGTAATAGGCCCCGTCTTTACGCAGGTTTTTTACGTAACCGTGCCATTTATTACCTGATTCGATGGTTTCCCATAATCCGGCAAATGCCACCGCCGGCATATCCGGATGACGAAGAATATAGTGGTTCTGACCGATCAGTTCCTCATGCTCGTAACCAGACATATCAATAAACGCCTGATTCGCGTGAGTGATAATTCCTTTAGTATCGGTACGGGATACGATCAGTTTACCTTCGGGATAAGGCACTTCCCGATCGCAAATGGTGGCTGTTCGTGAGGTGCCATCAAAATAATCGATCACCACTTCACGAACATCAGTACTCCCCTGTCCTGACATCCAATCACCTGAAAAGTGTATAAAACAATCTTTATTTAAAGGATCTTGCCGATCGCTTCTGCGGCACGCTTCACATCAAGGAAAATCAATCCAAGACGGGCGTTAGGTTTGGCAACAACCGTCAGCACTGATTCGTCATTCGCATGCGTCATCAGGATATAGCCGTTATCACCTTTCACCAGCACCTGCTCCAGCTCACCCCGGGCGAGCTCCTGAGAGGTACGATCACCCAACGAAAGCATAGCTGCACTCATTGCACCAACACGATCCTCATCCATGCCTGCCGGAAGAAGTGCCGCGATCATCAGACCATCGGTTGAGATGACTGCGGACGCTTCAATTTCGGCTGAAGTCCCATTCAAGTCACTCAGGATAGAGGTCAACATTTCTGAGCGCATATACTTACTCCTTTAACGTAAGTCGATAAACATACCAATATCTGGAAGGTCCATATTGACCGATATCAATAGTCCAGATAACGACGTGCTAATACACTTAATAAATCTACAAAATTATTTTGATTCAGACGCGGCATCTGATCAATGATCAGAACAAAGCGCTGATGCCCAAGGTGAATCACCCAGAAACCGATCTGGCTCAAGCCGACCGGATCAAGCATTCCCCAGGACTCCCCCATCACCTGCATATCACGGTTTAACAACAAGCTGTGCCGTTCATGCAATGAGCTTAAATCTGCCGCTAAAGCGCAGAGAGCTTCAGCCTGCTCTTCTTCAAAACCGGTTGAGCCCAGACAAAACCCGTGGTCATCCGCTAACGCGACTTTGCCGCTGTCAGACAAACCCACCAGCAGTTCTGGCAAAATCTTTTCGACCGACTCGGTAATGACTCTGGCCGGCGTTTTACTTAACTGAATAAAGTTTCTGTCGATCAGCTTATCAAATAATGCTTTGGCTTCTGCCTCATCGAGGTCGGTCAGCTCCATGATCAGCTCATGGCTGAACGGCAACGACGCATCAGAGCTTAACAACTGAAGCAGTAACGCCCTTGCGTCATCAGGCTCTGAACCTACGGTCGCATAGAATGCCCCGGAAGGGCAGATCTGGATAAACTGATTCTGGATAGTCGCACTTGTCACAAATTCACTCCGAAACCTTTTCCTTATCCTGTTTTTTTATCCTGAAACCATCCCAGAGAATATGCCCCGGCCATAAACGAGAAAACAACACGTTGGGGCAGATCCAGTATTCTGGCAACATCCAGTGCAGATAGACGGTGCCCGGCCCAGACATCAGAGATCTCTTCGCAGCGCGGTAGCGGCTGGAAATGATCGAACTCAGGCCGGTTGGTCAGCTGTACTGGTTTTTCAGGGTCCATTCCGTTAAACAAACGTCCTCTTGCTGTCCAGAGCGCCACCTTCCAGATCAGCGAATCAGCATCTGCAGCCAGATGCTTACCTTTCTCCTCCAGTTCAAAATCACCCTTGGCTTCGAGGTCGAGTTCACCGTATCCGAAACGGGTCAGTGCAATCTGATTGAGAAAATCGTCACTAAAGGTGGAATAGAACTGGCGCTGCTCAGGGAACAGAAACATCTGCCCGGGCAAGCCGGTTATCTCCACCGGCTGTTCAAGCTTATGCGCCAGCTCCACCGCCTCAGTCATTTTGACCAGCAATGAACCTTCCGGATTCAGAAAAATACTGCGGCGCTCCTCAATCCGGTTCATGTCCACATCCGAAGCGTTACCACAGCATTGTCTGATCTCTTCTGCAGAGAGCGGCCACTCTTTATAAACCACGGGTGCTTCACTGCCCTCCATTTCGAGGACAGAAGGCTGATTTTTCTTGTGCTGGGCAGCCAGTTTTTTCTTCAGCAGCTTAACTTTTTCGGCGGCCTGTCGTTTTTTCTCGGCTTTAAGCTTTTCATCAGCAGCGCTGGCTGCTTTGGCCTGTTCGGCCTGTTCGGCCGCTTCCTGCTCGATTTTTGCCTGAGCCTGCTTCTGCTTAAGCTCATCCTCGATCTGTTTAACCAGACGATCAGCTGCATTAACAATCAACTTGCCACGCATCAGCTTCTGCTTCAGCGCTTCTCCTTTGCGCCTGCGAGCGTAATTCGCGCCGCGATAAAGCGCGGGATCTTCGTCTGCTACGGTTTTGCCTGAATCCTGCGGTTGTTGATTGCCTTCAGGTATCTCAAAGCTATTAACCAGATCCAGCAGGGCTTGAGCGGTATGCGGTTTTTTCAGGCAGGCGCACTCTGACCAAGCAAGATCACGAACACTGATCACAACATAGTGTGCATTGGGAGCGATTTGCTTGATATGCCACTGCACATCTTCATCACTCTTTGCCTGATCACCGTTAACGATAAGCACATGTGCCTGTGCCGGGTCAGAAAGCTCACAACTATCGGCCGAAGCAAAACAGTACTCCAGCATCGCTTCATTGGGGCCACTGAAGCCATCTAAAGCCACCCGGCGAATTTTATCCGGCTGATTACGCTTTTTATTAACCATGCAGAACTAACACCTGTGACTCATCCGTCTAAACGGGCTGGCTGAAAACGACCATTAATCAGCACGGAATGCTCTGCAGAAAGCACCGAAAGTGCACCCAGATCATCCTCTTCGATCGCTTTTTGAATGACATCGCGGGCTTCGGGTTTGAGTACAGGTTTAGCCTGCTCAAACAACCGCTGCCTTAATTTAGGTCCTTTATTGCCAAGCACCATCAGAAAATCAGCAAAGGCCCCTTCCAGTGCATCACTGTCGTAGCAGGCAATGGAGAGGTAGATTCGTTTTGTGTGAAGACGCAGTTCATCAGGTTCCGCCGCGACCATACGGGTGAAATGATAGAGAATGCGGCGCCCCTGATGCCCTCTGTAGATAAGATAACGCGGGTGCTGAGCGTCGAAAGCGGCCTGAATACGCCGTGTATTGGGGCTGTCAAAGTCCGCGTTCAGCTCCCAGTCCGCTAAGGCATCCCATATTGGAGAACTCACAGCAAGCTCCTGCTCTATCCAGTAGTTACAAAACCAAACACTTGTTCGCTTTTATATCCCGCCAGCCTTGATAATACAAACTTATTGCCCCAAAAAAATATTTTTACTGATTTAACTCAAACGCTTAGCTACGGATGCCCGCTTTTATCTGAAGCACCGTATTCCGGGCCATTATCGGAATAAGCATAGTCCAATTTTACTCATTCGGATGGGTTTATCAGAAAGTATAAGCCCAGAAATTGTCGACAAACTTAACTTTGTAACGCGAATTCGATAGAATTCTGGCCGCCAATCAACAATCGATTCCTAGGTTTCCTAGACGATAAGCCACCGGCATACCTATTACGATTACGACCGGTGGTATCAAAAGATGAGGGCTCTATCGTGCTTGAAGCTTATCGTAAACATGTAGAAGAACGCGCCGCAGAAGGCGTGCCACCTAAGCCACTGGATGCTGACCAGACTGCTGCTCTGGTTGAGCTGGTTAAAAATCCTCCTGCTGGCGAAGAAGAATTCCTGCTGGACCTGCTGACCAATCGTGTACCTGCAGGTGTTGACCAGGCTGCTTATGTAAAAGCAGGTTTCCTGGCAGCAGTGACTAAAGGCGAAGCCGAGTCCCCACTGCTGGACAAAGTAAAGGCAACTGAACTGCTGGGCACTATGCTGGGTGGTTACAATATCCAGCCTCTGATCGACTGCCTGGACAATGACGAACTGGCAGCAACTGCCGCTAAAGCACTGTCCTACACTCTGCTGATGTTTGACGCGTTCTACGACGTTAAAGAGAAAGCAGATGCTGGCAATGAATACGCCAAGCAGATCATGCAGTCCTGGGCTGACGCTGAATGGTTCACTTCTAAGCCGGAAGTGGCTGAGAAAATCACCGTTACTGTATTTAAGGTACCGGGTGAGACCAACACCGACGACCTGTCCCCTGCTCCTGATGCATTCACTCGCCCTGACATCCCACTGCACGCAAATGCGATGCTGAAGATGGCTCGCGAAGGCATCGAGCCTGAAGTACAGGGCGTTAAAGGCCCGATCTCACAGATCGAAGCCGTTAAAGCAAAAGGCCACCCGGTTGCCTATGTAGGCGATGTGGTAGGTACAGGTTCTTCCCGTAAGTCCGCAACCAACTCTGTGCTGTGGTTCTTCGGCGATGATATCCCGGCGGTTCCTAACAAGCGCGCTGGCGGTTACTGCTTCGGCGGCAAGATCGCACCAATCTTCTTCAACACCATGGAAGATGCAGGCGCTCTGCCAATCGAAATGGACGTTACCAACATGAACATGGGTGACGTTATCGATGTATACCCATATGAAGGTAAAGCCGTTAACGCTGAAACCGGCGAAACCCTGTGCGAGTTCTCTCTGAAAACGCCTGTTCTGCTGGATGAAGTACGTGCCGGCGGCCGTATCCCTCTGATTATCGGCCGTGGTCTGACCACTAAAGCCCGTGAAGCACTGGGCCTGCCTGTTTCTGACCTGTTCCGTACACCAGAACAGCCTGCTGATACTGGCAAAGGCTACTCTCTGGCACAGAAAATGGTTGGTAAAGCGTGTGGCGTAGACGGTATCCGCCCGGGTACTTACTGTGAACCAAAAATGACCACAGTAGGTTCTCAGGACACCACCGGCCCAATGACCCGTGACGAACTGAAAGACCTGGCATGCCTGGGCTTCTCTGCGGATCTGACCATGCAGTCTTTCTGTCACACTGCCGCTTACCCTAAGCCAGTTGACGTTCAGACTCACCACACTCTGCCGGACTTCATCATGAACCGCGGCGGTGTTTCTCTGCGCCCGGGTGATGGTGTAATCCACTCCTGGCTGAACCGCATGCTGCTGCCTGATACCGTGGGTACCGGTGGTGACTCTCACACCCGTTTCCCAATCGGCATCTCCTTCCCGGCAGGCTCCGGTCTGGTAGCGTTTGCTGCGGCAACTGGCGTAATGCCACTGGATATGCCTGAGTCTGTTCTGGTTCGCTTCAAAGGCGACAAACTGCAGCCAGGCGTTACACTGCGTGATCTGGTAAACGCAATTCCATACTACGCGATCAAGCAGGGTCTGCTGACCGTTGCTAAAGCGGGTAAGAAGAACATCTTCTCCGGCCGTATTCTGGAGATTGAAGGTCTGCCAGATCTGAAGGTAGAACAGGCATTCGAACTGTCTGACTCTGCTGCCGAGCGTTCCGCAGCGGCCTGCTCCATCAAACTGAATGAAGCGCCGATCCGTGAATACCTGAACTCCAACATCACCATGCTGAAATGGATGATTGCGGAAGGTTACGGCGACCCACGTACTATCGAGCGCCGCATCAAGGGCATGGAAGAGTGGCTGGCTAAGCCAGAACTGCTGGAAGCTGACGCAGACGCTGAATACGCAGCCGTGATCGAAATCGATCTGGCTGACGTTAAAGAGCCGATCGTTGCCTGCCCGAACGACCCGGATGACGTTAAGCTGCTGTCTGAAGTTGCTGGCGACAAGATCGACGAAGTATTCATCGGTTCTTGTATGACTAACATCGGTCACTTCCGTGCTGCCGGTAAACTGCTGGATGCCGCTGGCTCTGCTGTACCGACCCGCATGTGGATTGCTCCACCAACCAAGATGGACGCAGCCCAGCTGACTGAAGAAGGTTATTACAACATCTTCGGTAAAGCCGGTGCCCGCATGGAGATGCCAGGTTGTTCCCTGTGTATGGGTAACCAGGCACGTGTAGCTGACAACTCTACCGTTGTTTCTACTTCTACACGTAACTTCCCTAACCGTCTGGGTACAGGCGCTAACGTATACCTGGCTTCTGCTGAGCTGGCATCCGTTGCTGCACTGATCGGCAAGCTGCCAACGCCTGCGGAATACCTGGAATACGCAAACAAACTGGATACGATGGCAGACGACGTTTACCGTTACCTGAACTTCGACCAGATCCAGAGCTACCAGGACGTAGCCGCAACGGTTATCCCAACCGTTGAAGCTTAAGCCTGCCGCCTGATAAAAAGCCCCGCTGATGCGGGGCTTTTTTTTGCGCAGAGCAAACGCAAGACAGAAAAAAACCGGCCCAACGGCCGGTTTTCTTTGCGTATCTGCTTACAAATCCGGAAGCTTCACATGCGCAAACAGCTCATCCACCTCATTGCGGTTAGAACACTCCTGAACCTGACGTACCACATCCGGCGTCAGATGCGGCGCAAAGCGCTGAATAAAATCATACATATAACCCCGCAGAAAGGTTCCTTTACGAAAACCAATTTTGGTAGTGCTCGGCTCAAACAGATGACTGGCATCCAGCGCCACCAGATCACTGTCCTGTTGCGGATCAAAAGCCATGGTCGCAATAATCCCAACCCCTAGCCCCAAACGAACATAGGTTTTGATGACGTCGGAATCCACCGCCGTAAACACCACCTTGGGTTCGAGCCCTTCATTGAGGAAAGCATCATCAAGCTTAGACCGCCCGGTGAAACCGAAGACGTAAGTCACTATGGGCTGAGCCGCAAGGTCAGCCAGCGTCAACCGGGAAACCTGAGTCAGCGGATGATCTTTAGGTACCACGACTGAGCGGTTCCAGCGGTAACAGGGCATCATGATCAGATCAGAAAAATGCGCCATCGCTTCCGTTGCAATCGCAAAATCGACTGAACCGTCCGCCGCCATCTCGGAGATCTGCATCGGTGTGCCCTGATGCATATGCAAAGAGACATCCGGATACTCTTTCATAAAGCCGGTGATGGTATGGGGCAACGCATAGCGAGCCTGGGTATGTGTAGTGGCAACATCCAGACTACCCTTACGTTCATCACTGAACTCCTGAGCAACCTGCTTGATACTCTCCACTTTCTGCAGAATCTCGCCCGCGACGGTCAGTATGGCCTGCCCGGCCGGGGTTACCCGTGTCAGGTGCTTACCACTTCGGGCAAAAACCTCAACGCCCAGCTCATCTTCCAACAGGCGAATCTGCTTACTAATCCCCGGTTGCGAGGTGTACAGGCTCTGGGCTGTAGCCGACACATTAAGATCATGACGCGCGACTTCCCAGATATAACGCAATTGCTGCAGTTTCATCAGATTCTCCTGAGTCCTTCGAGAATATTTAGATCGTTTTTATAGCAAATGTAGCAGTCATTATAACAGGCCAGAATAAATTGAATAACTTTCCGCCTGCGCTGATCCGACTACAGATGGCTATTCAGACGCCTGACCTCTTCATCCTGAGTAATCACTTTTTTCTCCAGCGCAGCAATTCGCGCCATCGCCCGAACCAGTTCCTCATCTTTGCCTTTATACTGATTCCGGATTGAAGCTTCGCGACGGGCATGCTCGCTGGCCAGCGTGACCTGCTTCTGCCGGGCCTTTTTAAGCTCTTCCTCAAGCTCTTTAAGTTTATCTTCTAAGCGCTTGTTTTTATTGGTTTCCGAAAGCAA
This sequence comes from Neptuniibacter halophilus, assembly GCF_030295765.1. Lineage (NCBI taxonomy): Bacteria > Pseudomonadati > Pseudomonadota > Gammaproteobacteria > Oceanospirillales > Oceanospirillaceae > Neptuniibacter > Neptuniibacter halophilus. The sequence continues at coordinate 3,854,649 of NZ_AP027292.1, forward strand.
GGAAGTATTCAGCTTTGACAGATCCCGACTACGGGTACTGCTGTCGAGCTTAATTTTTTTCAACTCTTCTTCAAGGCTTTTAATCTGGGTTTTCTGAGTGTCACTCTTAACATCTTTACGCGCCAGCTCAGCCTGAAGGTCATGAATCGACTTCGTCAGGGCGGACTCTTTCTTACCCACTTCATCACGCAACTTTTCCAGTGCATTACGGTAATAACGCACATCCGCTTCCGCTTTGCTGACCGCATCGAGACTATGCCGCTGCTCATCTTTGATCCGCTGATCGAAGGTACGCTTGGTATCGTCATGGGTTTTACGCAGGTGATTCAGCTCCTGCTCAAGATTCAAACGCGCCTGCTCTTCCTGCTTTCGCAAGGTTGTTTCGGTCATCAGGCTTTGCTTAAGGACACCGATCTCAGCCTCGTACCCTTTTACCTGAGATTGAATCTCTTCGGTTTTGCCGGTCTGTTCGCGCAATTTACCTTCAAGGTCGAGCAACTTCCCTTTGGATTGCTGAAGGCTCTCATCGGCCTCCCGGCGCACCTCATCCAAACCGATATTCTGGCTATGCTTCTCCACCACATACTGGCTACCCGCCTCCTGCAGCGCCTGTTGCCAGATGCGGGCAAAGGCCTGACCGAGCACTTCCGGCACATCCGGCAGAATTACCGGCGCAGCGGGTTTAATCAGACGCGTAGGAACCTGTTCCCACCAATCAGCCAGAACCGTTTCAACCTCTTCGACAGTAAGCTGTAACTGTTCTGCAATCAGCGCCGCAGCCGGTTGTTTACCGGCAGCCAGCAGGTTATCCGCCTTATCAAAAATCTTTTCTTGCAAATCCATACGATCCATTGAGCATAAATCCGTTAATTGTTTCTGCTTTTTAACCCGTTAAGTGCGCGCTGTAGCGGTATTTCCAACGGTGCCTTAATCACTTTTCGGCCACCTGATGGCAGTGGAAAACGTAGCTCCGCGGCATGCAGAAACAGCCTGTTCACACCCCGCTCCCGCATCAACGCATTATCCTGATCACTGGTGTATTTATCATCACCGGCAATCGGATGCCCGGCAAACTGGCAATGCACTCTGATCTGGTGTGTACGTCCGGTAATCGGCCTTGCCTCCACCAGCGTTGCTTCGCGCCCATAACGTTCCAGCACTTTATATTCGGTCAGGGAAGCCTTGCCGTCTGCGGCCACCTTAACGACCCTTTCGCCAGACTTGAGTTCATTTTTTCTTAACGGCGCATCGATGCGCTGCTTACGCTCCGGCCAGCTACCGATAACCAGCGCATGATAGATTTTGGTGATACGGCTTTTCTGCAGCGATTCATGCATAAGCCTTAGCGCGCTGCGCTTTTTAGCCAGAAGAATACAGCCGGAAGTGTCCCGGTCGAGCCGGTGCACCAGCTCCATAAACTTACACTGGGGGCGAATCTGGCGAAAACTTTCAATCAGCCCGAGACTGATGCCGCTGCCACCATGTACCGCGAGCCCTGAGGGCTTATTTACGACAATCAGATCATCGTCTTCATAAAGAATCGCTGCTTCGAGTTGCTCAACCAGTTGTCCACTGGCTTTGGCCGGCGCCGGTTTATCGGCCAGACGTACAGGAGGGACACGCACCAGATCACCGATCTGGAGGCGATATTCAGGCTTGATCCGCTTTTTATTAACCCTGACTTCACCTTTTCGCAGGATACGATACACCAGACTTTTGGGTGCGCCTTTCAGAGCGGTGATCAAGAAATTATCGATGCGCTGCCCCAGATTATCTTCGGTAATTTCTATAAAACTGACTTTTGAGCCGGTAGAGCTGTTTTCTTGCGACATATTGACGAGTTAAACCACTTAGCGAATTGATGCCCTATTTGAATGCTGCTATATTCTAGCGCTGCTGCTGGCTGTTGGCTTTATCTTTTTTCCAGGTGCCGTAATACAGCCTCCTATCGAAGCGCTGAGAAAGCTCAGCTAAACCGGGCAGCAAATAACAGATTAAATTACTGCTTTTCACCCAGCTGGGTAATTCATTCAGTTGGAGGTAGAGACGTACATTAGCCAGGAACCTGCCCATCGGGCAGCCACAATTAGAAAGAAAGAAGAATACAGGCTGATGATTCCTCTACCGCGGACGATTACTGCGCCGGTTGCGCACTAATGTTCAAACCGTCAGATTACGACGCCCGTTCCTGCCAAGGCATTTTTGCCATCAAGGCAGATGTAAGGCCCCTGCCCGTGCTTAAAAAGCCAGGCATTGCTCTGATGTATGAGTCCAAAAGACTGGCCTGAGCCGCCAACAACGGCCTACCTGCTGTGTGAAAAGCGTTCTACATGAGAACGCTATGAAAAGAATGCTAATAAACGCAACTCAGCCCGAAGAGTTGCGCGTAGCGCTGGTTGACGGCCAGCGCCTGTATGATCTGGATATCGAATCCGGCTCCCGTGAACAGAAAAAAGCCAATATTTACAAAGGTAAAATCACCCGCATCGAGCCCAGCCTTGAAGCGGCATTTGTAGATTACGGCTCTGAGCGTCACGGCTTCCTGCCGCTGAAAGAGATCTCCCGCGAATACTTCACTCAGCCCCCCAGCCGTGGTTCCCGCCCGAACATCAAAGAAGTACTCAAAGAGGGTACGGAAGTTATTGTTCAGGTCGATAAAGAGGAGCGCGGTAATAAAGGCGCGGCCCTGACCACGTTCATCAGTCTGGCCGGTCGCTATCTGGTACTGATGCCAAACAACCCGCGTGCAGGTGGTATCTCCCGTCGCATTGAGGGTGAGGACCGCTCACAGCTTAAAGAAGCACTGTCCGGCGTCGAAATTCCAAAACAGATGGGCATCATTGTCCGTACAGCAGGCGTAGGTCGAAGCAGTGAAGAACTGCAGTGGGACTTTGAATACCTGCAGACCCTGTGGACCGCTATCAAACAAGCATCTGAGACCAAACCGGCTCCCTTCCTGATCTATCAGGAGAGCAATGTTGTTATCCGGGCGATCCGTGATTACCTGCGCGCTGATATCGGTGAAGTCCTGATCGATGATGCTCAGGTTTACCAGGATGCGAAGAATTTCGTCACTCAGGTAATGCCGACTTATGAAAATAAGGTGAAGCATTACACTGAGCAGACACCACTGTTTAACCGCTTCCAGATTGAGACCCAGATCGAGACCGCTTTCCAGCGCGAAGTAACACTGCCTTCCGGTGGCTCCATTGTTATCGACCCGACCGAAGCGCTGGTTTCAATCGACATCAACTCCGCCCGCGCAACTCGCGGTGGCGACATCGAAGAAACCGCACTACACACCAATCTGGAAGCAGCGGACGAAATCGCACGCCAGCTTCGCCTTCGCGATATTGGCGGTCTGGTGGTTATCGACTTTATCGATATGACGCCGATCAAGAATCAGCGCGAGGTTGAAAACCGCCTGCGTGATGCACTTAAACTGGATCGCGCACGCGTACAGATGGGTCGTATCTCCCGCTTTGGCCTGCTCGAGATGTCACGTCAGCGCCTGCGCCCTTCTCTGGCCGAAACCCGTGGCGTTGTATGCCCTCGCTGTAACGGTCAGGGCACTATTCGTGATACCGAATCTCTGGCGCTGTCCATCCTGCGTCTGATCGAAGAGGAATCCGGTAAAGATCGCACTGCGCAGATCCGGGCTATCCTGCCGGTAACAGTGGCAACCTACCTGCTGAATGAAAAACGTCATGCGGTGCATGATATTGAAGTGCGCCAGAACGTACGCGTTGTTATTGTGCCGAATCCAAACATGGAGACACCGCACTACGAAGTGGTACGTCTGCGTGATGATCACACCGTAGCCACAACCAATGACGCCAGCTACACACTGCAGCCAGAGCCCGCCGGTGATGAAGAATTTGAAGCCGCTGCTACCTCTCAGGTCACCGTTCAGCGCGAACAGGCTGCGGTACGCAGCGTAGCGCCGAAAACACCGGCCCCTGAAGCAGCGCCTGCACCTGAAGCCAGCGCACCCGCTGCTCCTGTAGCGACACCGGAAGCAAAGCCAACCGTATCAATCGGCAGTCGCGTTCTGGGTATGTTTAAAGGCATCTTCGGCGGCGGCGAAGAGAAAACTGAAGCTGCTGAAAAGCCACAGGCGAAGCCTGAAACCAGCAACAAAGAGAAACAGAAAGAGCGCAAAGATCAGAACGAAGGGGGCCGCAAGCGCCGCCGTCGCGATAACGATCGCAAGCCGCGTAATAAAAACAAGCAGAACGATGAGATCATCACCGTTCAGCCTGATCTGGATCTGCCACCTACCGGCACAACCAGCAGCGAAAACGAAGAAAAGCCAAAACGTCGTCGCCGCAAGCGCAAGAGCGACGCCGACCGCGCTGAAAACAAAAACCGTGATGAGAATCAGGTAGAAACTAACGACAGCAAAGACGACAAAGAGGAAACACCTCGTAATCCTCGCCGTCGCGGACGTCGTCGTCGCGGTTCAGAGCGTACTGCAAAACGCAGTGGTGAAAACAACGACATTCAGCAGGAAAATAATTCTGACGACGCTGTCAGCACCGACAGCCAGACCGCAGCACCTGCCGCAGAGGAAAAATCAGTAGCCGCTGAAAAACCGCAAACGGCTACAGTAGCTACCCCTGCACCTGAGCAAGCGGACCAGACCGAAACGCCTGTTACTGCAGAGAACGAAGCAACAGCATCAACAGAAGCACAGCCGAAATCCGCTGATACTTCTGCAGAAGCCGAAGCTCCAGCAGAGCCAGTAGCAGAGCAGACAGCAGGCCCGGCCAGCAAAGCTGATGCCAGTGAGACCGCTGAAGTCGCGACCGACGCAGACAACAGCAAACCGGCTGAAGAAGCTAAAGCAGCCGATAAACCTGTCGAAGCAGAAGCGCCTCAGGTAGCTGAAGAGCCGGCAGCGGAAGCAGCCACTGAGGAAGCATCAACGCCAGAGGAATCCCGGGACGCGGCAGAAACCGCTGCAGCCGAGGTAGCTCCGGACTCCGCAGAAGCTGAAAAACCAGTCACTCCAGTCACTGAGGAGCAGCCTGCGACCACTGAAGCAGTCAGCAGCGGCGAACAGGAAACCGCTTGCGAAACCGGCGAACAGGCGCGTCCTGAACGCAAACGTCGCACGCGCCGTGCACCCAACGATCCTCGTGAAGTGCGCCGCCGTCAGGAAAGCAGCGACGCCTGATGCGCAGCTACTGAAAACCTACTAAAAAGGGGCCTCTAAGGCCCCTTTTCTTTATATTCTGATCAGCGTTTCTTTTTAAAAATATTCAGTAACTTTTTTTTCGGATCCGTTTCTTCGGTTGGCAGCGCTTTTTCAAACCGTTGCTGCAAACGCCGAAACTTCTCCTCTTTACGTTTATGACCTAAACGCTCGCGTGAAGCCCCCAAATCAACGACGTTATCATCAGCCATCTTCCGCCACTTCCTCGGCCAGCTCAGTCTCAGCAGCCTGCTCTGCCTTAGCAGCCATCTGCGCTGCGTTCCAGGCATTTAACTCTTCATAATAGGTATCCCACACACAGGGAGAGCAACCGCTTTCGCAGCATTCATACTCACCGGGAGGTGTAGGCCGTTCTGGGGAATTTGTCATAAGTCACCTCTAATCTGTAACCACATTTTACCCTTCCCGGTCCTGACAGGCCAATTACACCTGGGTCTAAAGTATCATCTAACAATGATCATACGCCCTAATCTGGTGCAATTTCGTAACAGCACTACAAAACAAGTGGTTAGCCAACCCCCTTTGCTGCACTGCAACAGCAGAAGCCACTGAAAAAGTTGTAAAAACACAACAGCATTAGCCATAAGTACATAGGCCAGACGTATGACTCAGGTCGCATTTTCAGTATAATTCTGTCACCAAATTACAACCATCGGGTTTGAAAATAGTGGAGAAAGGCGATCACAAGTTGCCTTTTTCAAACCCTTGGCTGCACTGCCATAAATATCTTGGGGATTACAATGACTACAACGAAACAAACGATCTACTGGACCCTGACCGACGAAGCGCCATCCCTGGCAACCTGCTCTTTCCTGCCGGTTGTTCGCGCATTCACTTCCGCTGCAGATATCGATGTAAAAATTTCTGATATCTCTCTGGCAGGACGGGTACTGTCAACCTTCCCCGAAAACCTTTCTGAAGAACAGAAGGTTGAAGATGGTCTGAAATTCCTGGGCGAACTGACTCAGGACCCGGAAGCCAACATCATTAAGCTGCCGAACATCAGCGCCTCGATCCCTCAGCTTAAGGCCTGCATCACAGAACTGCAGGCTCAGGGTTACGATATCCCCTCCTACCCTGAAGATCCGCAGTCCGATGCGGAAAAAGAGATCCAGGCTCGTTACTCAAAAATTCTGGGCTCCGCTGTTAACCCTGTTCTGCGTGAAGGTAACTCTGACCGTCGCGCACCGGGCGCTGTAAAAGCATTCGCGCGCAAATTCCCGCACTCCATGGGCAAGTGGAGCAAAGCGTCTCAGACCCATGCGGATTACATGCGTAAGGGAGATTTCTTCTCTAGCGAACAGTCAATCACTATGCCTGAAGCTGGCAACGTGCGTATCGAATACGTTGACCCACAGGGCAACGTTGAAGTGAAAAAAGAGCTGAGCCTGGAAAAAGGTGAAGTACTCGACAGCATGCGCATGAGCTGCCAGCCACTGCGTGAGTTCTTTGAAGAATCCCTGCAGGATGCAAAAGAAACCGGCGTAATGTGGTCTCTGCACGTTAAAGCGACCATGATGAAGGTATCTCACCCGATCGTATTCGGTCATGCTGTGACTGTGTTCTACAAAGAGCTGTTCGAAAAGCACGGCGAGCTGTTTGAAGAACTGGGCGTAAACCCTAACAACGGTATCGGCAGCGTTTACGACAAAATCGCTTCCCTGCCACGCTCTAAACGCGAAGAGATTGAAGAAGATATCCACGCCTGCTACGAGCACCGTCCAAAGCTGGCCATGGTTGACTCCGTTAAAGGGATCACCAACCTGCACGTACCTTCCGATGTCATCGTTGACGCGTCTATGCCGGCAATGATTCGTAACGGCGGCCAGATGTGGGATGCAAACGGCCAGACCGCTGACACTAAAGCCGTCATGCCTGAATCTACCTATGCCCGTATCTATCAGGAGATGATCAACTTCTGCAAAACCAACGGCGCATTTGATCCGACCACCATGGGCACCGTTCCCAACGTCGGCCTGATGGCGAAGAAAGCCGAAGAATACGGATCTCACGATAAGACCTTCGAAACCGAAGCCGGTGTAATGCGTGTGGTTGCTGCAGACGGCACCGTACTGATGCAGCACGATGTAGAAAAAGGCGATATCTGGCGTGCCTGCCAGACTAAGGACGAGCCGATCCGCGACTGGGTTAAACTGGCCGTTACCCGTGCACGTCAGTCTGACACCCCTGCAATCTTCTGGCTAGACCCAGAGCGCGCTCACGACATGGAGCTGGCGAAGAAGGTTGAGGCTTACCTGCAGGAACATGACACCGATGGTCTGGATATTCGCATCATGTCTTACGTTGAAGCGATCCGCCTGTCCATGGAACGTCAGATTCGCGGTCAGGATACTATCTCCGTAACCGGTAACGTACTGCGTGACTACCTGACCGACCTGTTCCCGATCATGGAACTGGGCACCTCAGCGAAAATGCTGTCTATCGTTCCAATGCTGAAAGGCGGCGGCATGTACGAGACAGGTGCCGGCGGTTCTGCTCCTAAACACGTACAGCAGGTTGAAGAAGAAAACCACCTGCGCTGGGATTCTCTGGGTGAGTTCCTGGCTCTGGCCGTTTCTCTGGAAGATCTGGGCTACAAAAAAGGCAACAAGCGCGCGGCAATCCTGGCTAAAACTCTGGATTCAGCGACCGGAAAACTGCTGGAGAACAACAAGTCTCCATCCCGTAAGACCGGCGAGCTGGACAACCGTGGCAGCCACTTCTATCTGGGCATGTACTGGGCACAGGAAGTTGCTGCTCAGACTGAAGATACAGAACTGGCCGCTGAGTTCAAAGCACTGGCTGATACACTGACCAGCAACGAAGAGAAGATCGTAGCTGAGCTGGCTGCCTGCCAGGGCACACCTGCTGAACTGAATGGTTACTACCACGCTGCCCGCGATACCGTTAAGAAGGTAATGCGTCCAAGCGCTACCCTGAATGCTGCGCTGTCCTCTGCGACTAAGTAAGCCTTCAGCTTAACCTCCAAAAGCCCGGCAACTTGCCGGGCTTTTTTGTGCCCGGCTTAAGCCACAATAATCAACCGGCCCGCCCATCTGAGTGTAAGGCACAAAAAAAGCACGCAGGTGCGTGCTTTTATCGTTCATGTGACCGGTATCAGAGATTGGCAACCCGGTTCAGACCAGCAATAGCCGCCACCCGATAGGCTTCAGCCATGGTCGGGTAGTTGAAGGTCGTGTTGATGAAGTACTTCAACGTATTCGCCTCACCCTCCTGAGCCATAATAGCCTGACCGATATGCACGATCTCGGACGCATGTTCACCGAAACAGTGAATACCGAGAATCTCAAGCGTTTCACGGTGGAACAGGATTTTCAGCATGCCGACAGGCTGACCGTAAATCTGAGCGCGAGCTGTATCTTTAAAGAACGCCTGACCCACTTCGTAAGGAACACACTCCTCCGTCAACTGCTCCTCGGTTTTACCTACAGAGCTGATTTCAGGAATCGTGTAGATACCGGTCGGCACCTCATTGATATAACGGAAATCTTCAGCAGAGAGCATATCCGCTGCCGCAGCACGCCCCTGATCAAGGGCAGCCGATGCAAGACTCGGCCAACCCACCACATCGCCTGCAGCATAGATGCCTTCACAGGCGGTACGGTAGTGACCATCTACCTCAACCTGACCGCGGCTGTTCGCAGTCAAACCAATATTTTCGAGCTTCAGTTGCTCGGTATTACCACTACGCCCGTTACACCAGAGGAAGGCATCAGCACGGATCTTTTTACCCGACTGCAGACTCAGAGTGACACCGCGCTCATCCGCGACAACGCTTTCGTAGGTCTCATTGTGGCGAATTTTCACCGCATTGTTACGCAGGTGATAGCTCAGCGCATCAGAGATCTCTGCATCCAGGAAAGAGAGCAAACGACTCTGACTGTCGATCAGATCCACCTTAACCCCCAGACCGCTAAAGATAGAGGCGTACTCAGAACCGATAACGCCGGCACCATAAATGATCAGGGTACGCGGTGTGTGGCTGAGCTTGAGGATGGTGTCTGAGTTATAGATACGCGGATGGCTGAAATCGATATCTGCAGGCGTGTAAGGGCGAGAACCGGTTGCGATGATAATGTTCTTGGCACGCAGGGTTTCATCGCCCTTCACCGTACCACGTACAATAACCGTTTCTTTATCGGCAAACTCAGCAGCACCAAAAAACACATCGATACGATTGCGGGCATAGAAATTCGTGCGCAGGACTACCTGACTGGAAATTACCTTCTCTGCACGCTTCAGCACCTTAGGGAAGGAGAACCAACGTGGCTCACCAATATCACGGAACATAGGGTTGGTATTGAATTCGATGATCTGCTTCACCGAGTGACGCAGCGCTTTGGATGGAATGGTACCTTTATGGGTACAGTTACCACCGACTGAATCCTGCTCCTCGATTACCGCAACACGGCGCCCTTTTTTGGACGCATTCATGGCCGCCCCTTCACCAGCAGGGCCAGAACCAATCACAATGACATCGTAGTCATATACCGCCATCACATTCCCCTATCAATTATCGTTATCTTATTGTTTCAGTAGTCTTTTTACCGATACGAACCAGCTTACTCCGACTACGGGTGCACTCAATTATTCTTTAGATTTAAGCTCATAGGAAAGATCTTCGCCCTGCTCTTTAGCCTGGCGCTCCTGCTCCTCTTCACATTTCTGCGGGTTTCCACCACAGATATCACATGCCGTGTCCATGCCCAGATTCGCCATACCGCCACACGAACCTGCGATCGGTTTACGGCCGAGCAATACACCCACTGACATGGCAATAATCACCAGCATTAACACTACAAAAGCCAGAATCATCGTACTCATCACTCAATCCTCACTGTACCAGGAACTGTTTAAATCCCGGCGTCATTCGTTCTGTAAAGCCCTGGTCGGCTTTAACGATAAAAAATGCACTGATACCCTGTTCTATAGCAAATGCCTCAGCACGTTCAGGCCCCATCACCATCATTGCAGTGGCATAGGCATCTGCTTCAGCACAGGTGGGCATTAACACCGTAACCGATGCTAATTTATGCCTGATCGGCTTGCCATCGACAGGGTCAATGGTATGGGAGAAGCGGATACCGTTCTCCTCAAAATAGTTGCGGTAGTCACCCGATGTAGCGACGCCCACATCTTTAACTGCAATAATTCGCTGAACTTTTCGTTCCGGGCCCACCATTGGCGACTCAATCGCTATTTTCCAGTTTTGCCCGTCCGGCTTAATACCTTTAGCACGCAGCTCACCGCCTATCTCTACCAGATAGCGGTCAATCCCCTGCTGCTCGAGAACCATCGCTAACTTATCGACACCGTAGCCCTTGGCAATGGCTGACAGGTCAATATAACTGTCACGCTGCTTCCTCAGAAAGCCCTGACTTAAATCCAGATACTGAAAACCCACCCGTGTTCTAATCTCAGCAATTTGCTCTGCAGCCGGGGCGTGAATCACCCGGCCATCCGGGCCAAAACCCCACAGATTAACCAGCGGCCCCACAGTAGCATCAAACGCCCCACGAGTTTCACGGCTGATCCGGTCTGCAACACTTAAAACAAAACCCAGCTCATCAGAAACCGCCACCTCACTGCCGGCCGGCAGTTGGTTGATACGGGAGAGCTCAGAGTCATTAATATAGGTAGACATGCTCTGATTCACATCAACCAGAGCCTGATCGATCTGCTGACGGAGCTGCGGATTATCATCCATAGCCAGCCACTTAACCGTAAAACTGGTGCCCATGGTCGCTCCCTGATGGATCAGGATACGGGGCTCAGGATCACTCTGGCAACCACTCAGCAGAGAGAGGAATAAAAACAAAGGGGCCAGCAGCAGAGCTGCCGGCCATCTGGAGGTTTGTCCTGCGACAAACATGTCTTGCTTAACCACCAAAGTCATCAAGGAAGATGTTCTCGCGCTCTACACCCAGATCCAGAAGCATCTGAATGACCGCAGAGTTCATCATCGGTGGTCCACACATGTAGTACTCACAATCTTCCGGCGCTTCATGATCCTTCAGATAGTTTTCATACAGTACGTTATGGATAAATCCGGTAAGGCCGTCCCAGTTGTCTTCCGGCATCGGATCAGACAGGGCCAGGTGCCACTGGAAGTTATCATTTTCCGCCTGCAGCAGATCGTACTCTTCGTTATAGAACGATTCACGCATGGAGCGCGCACCGTACCAGAAAGAGATCTTACGCTTGGACTCAAGACGTTTGAGCTGGTCGAAGATATGTGAACGCATTGGCGCCATACCTGCACCACCACCGATAAAGACCATTTCACAGTCGTTATCAGTCGCAAAGAACTCACCGAACGGTCCGTAAACAGTGATCTTATCGCCTTCTTTCAGATTAAATACGTAAGAAGACATGATCCCCGGCGGGAAGTCAGTACCCGGAGGCGGTGAAGCGATACGGATATTGAACTTAACAATACCTTTCTCTTCCGGATAGTTCGCCATGGAGTAAGCACGAATCGTCGGCTCAGTCACCGTAGAGGTGTACTTCCACATGTTGAACTTATCCCAGTCTTCACGGTACTCATCCTGGATTTCGAAGTCTTTGTAGTGAACAACGTGCGGCGGACATTCCAGCTGCACATAACCACCGGCACGGAAGTCTACGTTTTCACCTTCTGGCAGACGCAGGGTCAGCTCTTTGATGAACGTAGCAACGTTGTCGTTAGACTCAACCGTACACTCCCACTTCTTAACCCCGAAGATCTCTTCTTCGAGTTCAATCTCCATATCCTGCTTCACAGCCACCTGACATGACAGACGCCAGCCATCTTTGGCCTCACGCATCGTAAAGTGAGATTCCTCGGTAGGCAGCATCGAGCCACCACCGCTGTGAACTTCACATTTACACTGCGCACAGGTACCACCGCCACCACAGGCAGATGGGATAAAGATCCCCTGATCCGCCAGGGTCTGCAGCAGCTTACCACCTGCAGGAACGGTTACAGCTTTTTCCGGGTCGTTATTGATCGAGATCGTCACGTTACCGGAGCTAACCAGTTTAGAACGGGCTGCCAGAATTACCGCAACCAGTGCAAGCACCACTGCGGTAAACATGACAACACCGAGAACGATTTCAGCATTCATTGGCTAATCCTTCCTTTAGTTGACCATGTTGGCATTACAGCTGAACGCCGGAGAATGACATGAAGCCCAGAGACATCAGACCTACAGTAATGAAGGTGATACCCAGACCACGCAGTCCTTCCGGAACGTCGCTGTATTTCAGTTTTTCACGGATACCTGCCAGTGCAGTGATGGCCAGAGCCCAACCTACACCTGCGCCTACACCGTAAACCACGGACTCACCAAAGGTGTAATCACGCTCTACCATAAACAGAGCAGCACCCATGATGGCACAGTTTACTGTAATCAGCGGCAGGAACACGCCCAGTGCGTTGTACAGTGCCGGAACGTACTTATCCAGGAACATCTCAAGGATCTGTACGATCGCAGCAATTACGCCGATGTAAGAGATGTAACCGAGAAAGCTCAGATCAACTTCCGGGTAACCCGCCCACGCCAGTGCGCCTTCACGCAGCAGCAGGTTGTAGATCAGGTTATTGACCGGCGTAGTAATCGCGAGCACGACAACAACCGCGATACCCAGACCCAGAGCTGTCTGCACCTTCTTGGAGATCGCCAGGAAGGTACACATCCCCAGGAAGAACGCCAGCGCCATGTTTTCAACGAAAATCGCCTTAACGGCAAGGCTGATGTACTGTTCCATTACACAGCCTCCTTCTTAGTGTTCTTAGCCAGTTCAAACTCCGGTGCTTCTACCTGATCCTTGTGGAAGGTGCGCACCAGCCAGATGAACATACCAATAATGAAGAATGCACTTGGTGGCAGCAGCATCAGGCCATTAGCCATGTACCAGCCGCCATCAGTAACCAGTGGCAGAATCTCATAACCAAACAGCTTGCCGGCGCCAAACAGCTCACGCAGGAAGCCAACGAAGATCAGAACCACACCGTAACCCAGACCGTTACCGATACCGTCCATAAAGGAGATACCCGGAGGGTTCTTCATCGCAAAGGCTTCAGCTCGACCCATTACGATACAGTTGGTGATGATCAGACCTACGAATACTGAAAGCTGTTTTGATACATCGTATGCAAAGGCTTTCAGAATCTGGTCAACCACAATTACCAGAGAGGCAATGATGGTCATCTGACAGATAATTCGGATGTTACCCGGAATATGGTTACGGATGATCGAAACAAACAGGTTCGAAAATGCCGTTACCGCGATTACGGCCATGGTCATAACCATGGCAGTATTCAGGTTTGAGGTAACCGCCAGCGCAGAACAGACACCGAGGATCTGAAGACCGATCGGGTTGTTCTTGAAAATAGGAGTACCCAGTACTTCTTTAGCTTGTGACATCGCTTACGCCTCCCCTGCTTTCAGGTTAGCCAGGAAGGGAGCATAACCGTTCGCGCCCATCCAGAAGTGAACCAGATTGGTTACACCCACACTTGTCAGAGTTGCACCGGACAAACCATCAATCTGGTGTTTAGCATTGGCAGAAGCCGGATCAACAGCACCTTTGATCAGACCCAGCGCCGGCTCCATAGAACCTGCCGGATATACTTCTTTACCAGGCCAGATCGCTTTCCAGTTAGGGTTATCTACTTCACCACCCAGACCCGGGGTCTCAGCATGAGAGTAGAAGCCCAGGCCAACCACAGTATTCAGGTCGCCTTCCAGCGCCAGGAATCCGTAAAGCGTAGACCAGAGTCCGTAACCATGAACTGGCAGAATCACCTTCTCGATCTGACCTTCACTCTCAACCAGATAAACCGGCATGATGTTAGCCTGATACTTAATAGAAGCGATATCTACATCTTTGCTCAGTGCTTTGCCGAGCTGCGGATCTTTAGCTGCTTTCTTGGCATCGTACTTTGCAGGTACATCCGTTGTGAATTTGCCGGTTTCCAGATCAACGTACTTAGTTGTGATCTGAGCAAACAGCTCATCTACAGATTTACCCGGCTGGTTGATACCTGCCGCAGCCAGAATGTTGCTCTTACGGTCCAGATCTTTGTTTGCAATCTGCTTAGGTTTCAGCAGTACCGCCGCAGCAGATACGATCACCGAGCAGACAACACACAACAGAACGGTAACGGTAATCGTCTTACCGATAGTGTCATTATTAGCTGACATCGCGCGCCTTCCTCCGTTTAATGTTTGCCTGGACAACAAAGTTGTCAATCAGCGGTGCGAACAGGTTACCGAACAGGATCGCCAGCATCATCCCTTCAGGGAAAGCCGGGTTAACCACACGGATCAGAACCACCATCACACCAATCAGCGCACCGAAGTACCACTTACCTTTGTTGGTCATGGAAGCAGACACAGGGTCTGTTGCCATAAAGAACATACCAAAGGCAAAACCACCCAGTACCAGATGCCAGTAGAATGGCATGGCAAACATCGGGTTAGTCTCGGAACCGATCAGGTTAAACAGGGTCGAGGTCGCAACCATGCCCAGGAAGACACCGGCAACGATACGCCACGCAGCCACCTTAGCAATCAGCAATACCAGACCACCCAACGCAATCGCGAAGGTAGATACCTCACCTACCGAGCCCTGAATGTTACCGATAAAGGCATCAAACCAGGTGATGTTCGCAGCCAGGATCGCATCGATACCACCTGCAGCAGCGAGGCCCAGCGGTGTAGCGCCGGAGAAGCCATCAACGGCAGTCCAGATCGCATCACCTGACATCTGCGCCGGATAAGCGAAGAACAGGAACGCACGACCGGTCAGTGCCGGGTTAAGGAAGTTTTTGCCGGTACCGCCAAATACTTCTTTACCAATAACCACACCGAAGCTGATACCCAGCGCAACCTGCCACAACGGAATAGTTGGCGGCAGAATCAGCGCAAACAGTACGGAAGTCACAAAGAAACCTTCGTTCACTTCATGACCACGCTTCATCGCGAACAGGACTTCCCAGAAACCGCCTACAACAAAGGTAACGATGTAAACAGGCAACCAGTATGCCGCACCGTGGATAATGTTGTCCCACAGGCTGTCAGGATTAAAGCTGGTCAGAGCACCGGCAATTGCACCCTGCCAGGAAGACGCTTCAGTCATGCCCAGCTGCGCCATCGCAGTGTTAGCCTGCAGGCCAACGTTGTACATACCGAAGAAAATCGCCGGGAAGGTACACATCCATACCAGGATCATCATACGTTTCAGGTCAACTGCGTCACGTACGTGCGCCGCTGTTTTGGTAACGTGTCCCGGAGTGTAGAAAATGGTATCCGCGGCTTCATAAAGCGCGTACCAGTTTTCATATTTGCCGCCTTTATGGAAATGCGGCTCCATCTTATCGAGAATATTTCGCAAGCTCATGATCAGGCCTCTTTCTCAATACGCGTCAGATTGTCGCGAAGGATCGGACCGTACTCATATTTGCCCGGGCAGGCGAACGTGCACAGCGCAAGATCTTCTTCATCCAGCTCAAGGCAGCCCAGCTCCATCGCAGATACGATATCACCAGTCACCAGAGCACGCAGAAGCTGAGTTGGCAGAATATCCAGAGGCATCAGCTCTTCAAACTGACCCACAGGCACCATGGCACGTTCAGAACCATTGGTCGTTGTGGTGAAATCGAATTTCTTCGAAGAACGGCTCAGGAAAGAGCTGAATACATTCAGCACTGAGAACTTATCGCTGCCCGGTTTCAGCCAGCCTATAAACTCACGGGTGTCACCCTCTTCCAGAATACTGATCTGGTTGGCATAACGCCCGAGGAAGGCAAACGGACCGTTCGCAGTACGACCGTTCCACACGGAACCACTGATCACACGGTTATGCTCGCCCTGCTGAGCACCTGCCAGCAGCTCGTCCAGACTGGCGCCCATACGGGTACGTACCAGACCAGGTTTAGCCGCTTTAGGGCCTGCAACGGCAACAACACGATCAGTAAACAGCTTACCTTCGGTAAATAGTTTACCAATGGCAATCACATCCTGATAACCCACTGTCCAGACGGTTTTCTTCTGAGAAACCGGATCCAGGAAATGGATATGCGTGCCGGCATTGCCCGCCGGATGGCCACCCGCAAACTCTTCTACAGAAACCCCTTCGGCTGAAGGAATATCAGCACCCGGTGCTTTACACAGGAATACCTTGGTTTCTGTCAGCTTATTAAGGATAGTCAGACCCTGACTGAAGGCTTCAGCCTGCTCTGCAATCACTACGGACGGATCAGCCGCCAGCGGATTGGTATCCATCGCTGTAACGAAGATGGAGTGCGGTTTGCTGCCCGGCGCTGGTACACGGCTGAACGGACGGGTCCGCAGGGCGGCCCACATACCGGAATCGATCAGATTCTGTTCAACCTGCTCTGCACTCAGACCAGCAAGCTCAGTTGCACTGTATTTATTGAATTCAACCGCATCGTCGCCGTCCAGTTCAATCACGACAGACTGAAGTACACGACGTTCACCACGGTTAATGGCCTTAACTACACCCGCACCTGGTGCTGTGTAGTGAACGCCTTCTGTTTTTTTATCGGAAAAGATCACTTGACCGAGTTTTACTCGATCACCCACCTTGACGGCCATGGTAGGTTTCATACCTACATAGTCAGAGCCGATTACGGCGACGGAACTCACTGCTGGGCCATCTGTAATAGATTGCTCAGGTGCGCCCGTGATCGGTAGATCCAGACCTTTGTTGATCTTGATCATACGCCTCACCCAATTACGTTAAACTCTTTCAGGATTCTATTCGCGATTTCGGTATCATTTGCGACCTGTCCCCGAGCGCAAGGGATACCTTTGTATAGTTATTACGCGAATAGAATTACCCCACCCAAAAATCCGACTAAGTATACCTGAGCAACGTGTCATTTTTCTACAAACAGCCTTACATATCAGTGCCTTCCCTTAACTAAAGTAGGCACCCTCGCGTAGACCTGTTTGTTATATATATATTCCATTAAGATATTTAGAATACCAAACAAACAAAAAGCCACCCTATTGGTGGCTTTTTAATCAATCAGTTATTACAGCTTAGCCTTCTACAGGGAACGCCGGCAGAGTGCACTGTGCCATTTTCTGAACCATACGGATCACCTGGCAGCTATAACCGAATTCGTTATCGTACCAAACGTACAGTACACAACGCTTACCGCCGGCAATCGTCGCCAGCGCATCAACAACACCTGCAGCACGGGAACCGACAAAGTCAGTAGAAACCGCTTCAGGGGAGTTGCTGAAATCGATCTGCTTCTGCATTGGACCGTGCAGAGCAGCATCACGCAGGTATGCGTTCAGCTCTTCCTTCTCGGTCTCACTTTCCAGATTCAGGTTCAGGATTGCCATGGAAACGTTTGGCGTAGGTACGCGAATCGCGTTACCTGTCAGCTTGCCTTCCATTGCCGGCAGCGCTTTAGATACCGCTTTTGCCGCACCGGTTTCAGTGATAACCATGTTCAGGCCAGCCGCACGACCGCGACGATCACCTTTGTGATAGTTATCAATCAGGTTCTGGTCGTTGGTGTACGCATGCACAGTCTCAACGTGACCGTTTTCGATACCGTACTTGTCATAAACCGCTTTCAGAACAGGCGTGATCGCATTGGTTGTACAGGACGCAGCAGACAGAATCTTGTCCTGAGCATCGATGTCACCATCGTTAACACCCATTACGATGTTCTTAACACCTTTGCCCGGCGCAGTCAGAACCACACGGGATGCACCTTTAGATTTCAGGTGCAGGGACAGGCCCTCTTCATCACGCCATTTACCTGTGTTATCGATTACAACGGCATTGTTGATGCCGTACTCAGTGTAATCAATTTCATCCGGAGAGTTAGCGAAGATCACCTGGATCACATTACCGTTGGCAGTGATGGTGTTGTTTTCTTCATCGACAGTGATGGTGCCTTTGAAAGAACCGTGTACAGAATCGCGACGCAGCAGGCTGGCACGCTTTTCCAGATCTTTCGCCGCTGCACCTTTACGCACAACCATTGCACGCAGACGCAGGGCCTGACCACCACCGGTGCGCTCGATCAGCAGACGCGCCAGCAGACGTCCGATACGACCGAAACCGTAAAGAACGATATCGGTGGCTTCACGATCTTCAGAATCAATCACTTCAGCCAGTTCAGCTTTCAGGAAGGACTCCAGATCCTGACCGTTACCTTCGTTACGGTATTTGATCGCCAGCTTACCCGCATCGATGTGCGCGTTGCGAACGTTCAGTTTTTTAACCGTTTCCAGAATCGGGAAGGTATCAACCACATTCAGTTCCTGATCTTCGATCTGGCGGGCATAGCGATGCGCCTTCAGAATGTCGATAACGGAACGTTTGATGATCAGACGACCGAAAACAGAGGTTTCGATATTGCTGTCACGATACAGACCACCTACCAGTGGTACCATTGCTTCGGCTAGGGCTTCGCGTTCTTTCCAGTCAGCGAAAACTTGATCTTGGCTCACATGAAACTCCAAAAAGTTATTTCAACTCTTGGCTACCGCCGGCGGTCAGAATTGCCACCAGTCGGCCCTTAAAAATTTGGTGCGCGCATTATCCTCTTTTCTCCGTCATTGAGCAAATGCACAACAATAGACTTTCGGACAGCGCAAAAAGTTTATTAATACCTGTCCGGAGCGAATATTCGGGTCGAGACACCTACCATTTACCACTTCAGCCGTTAAACTAGGCCTCCGTACCGATTCACCAGCGATTTAGGAGCGTGCCGTGCTGCAACTGAACTACCCTTTACCTACCGGAGCCGGAGACCGCAAGCAACTGGGTCAGATCCATGGCGCGGCAGCGGGTGTCATTATCAGTGATGCAGCCAGTCGCTATCAGGGTTTCACACTCGTCATCACCCGCGACAGCCAGCAAGCGGTTCGCCTGCATGATGAAGTGGCATTTTTCAATCCGCAGCCAGAAACGCTGGAGCTGCTCTCTTTTCCTGACTGGGAAACGCTGCCCTACGATACGTTCTCTCCGCATCAGGACATTATCTCGGAACGTATTGCAACCCTGAACCGGCTACCCCGGCTGCAGCGAGGCATACTGATTGTCCCTCTCAGCACACTGATGCACCGCACCGCCCCCGCCGAGTTTATTGCCGGCAATTGCTTTGACCTCAAAGTCGGCGAAACCATCAACCCCGAAAACCTGCGCAAACAACTGGCTGACGCCGGCTATCATGCCGTGGACACCGTTCTCGAACATGGTGAATTTGCCATTCGCGGCGCCATCATCGACCTGTTCCCTACCGGTAGCGACCATCCCTACCGGATAGAACTGTTTGACGATGAGATCGAAACCCTGCGCACCTTTGATCCGGAAACCCAGCGCTCGGTCGATAAAATTGATGCCATTAATCTGCTGCCCGCCAAAGAGTTCCCGTTTGACAGCCGGGCTATCAGCCACTTTAAGGCCCGCTGGCGGGAACGGTTTGACGTGGATTACCGTCAATGCCCGGTATACACCAACATCAATGACGGACTGACCACGCCCGGAATTGAGTATTATCTGCCCCTGTTCTTCGATGAGTGCAGCTCGCTGTTTGACGCGCTGCCTGATCAGACACAGATCTTTATCGACAGTGACCTTGAACAGGTCGCTGAACAGTTTGCCGTTGAGGTGGCTGAGCGCTATGAACAGCGCCGTCACGATATTACCAATCCGGTACTCGCACCCAATGAACTGTTTCTGTCTACCAGCGACCTGTTTGCAGCACTTAAACAGTACGGTCGGATCAGCCTGCACAGCAGCGAGCTGGAAAGCAAAAGCGGCCGCAGCAACCTGCCTTTTGAAACACCTCCGGCGCTGCCGGTAGATTCGCAGCAGAAAAACCCGCTGAAAGCGCTGCAGGAATTTCTTATGCAGCGTGACGGCCCGGTTCTGTTCTGCGCAGAATCAGCAGGTCGCCGTGAAGCCCTGCTCGAACTACTCGGCCGGATCAACATCAAACCAACCCTGTGCAAAGGCTGGCAGGCTTTTCTCAATTCTGATCTTGATCTGGCCATTACCGAATACCCACTGGAACTGGGCCTGTCTCTGCCCGGCCAGCTATATCTGATTACCGAAACCCAGCTTTTTGGCCATCAGGTATTTCAGCGCCGCCGTCGCTCCAAAGAGCAGGAACAAAGCGACCAGATCATTCGCAACCTGTCAGAACTCAACACCGGCTCACCGGTTGTCCATCTCGAACACGGTGTCGGCCGCTACCTTGGCCTGCAAACCATTGATCTTGAAGGTCAAACCAATGAGTTTCTGACACTGGAATATGCTGACGGTGCAAAACTGTATGTACCGGTCTCTTCGCTGCATCTGATCAGCCGCTACAGTGGCGCCGGCGACGAGCACGCGCCGCTGCACCGGCTCGGCACCGAACAGTGGAGCAAAGCGAAACGCAAGGCGGCCGAGAAAGCCCGTGATGCTGCAGCAGAACTACTCGATATCTATGCCCGGCGCGCCGCACGCAAGGGCTTCAGCTTCAGCGATCCGGATCAGGATTACCTGCAATTTGCAGCTTCATTTCCCTTCGAAGAAACGCCGGATCAGGCCGCTGCGATCGGTAATGTCATCCGCGATATGACCGCACCTCAACCAATGGACCGTCTGGTATGCGGTGACGTTGGTTTCGGTAAAACCGAAGTAGCCATGCGTGCTGCCTTTATTGCAGCCCAGAGCGGAAAACAGGTAGCGATACTGGTACCCACTACCCTGCTGGCTCAGCAGCACTATCAGAATTTTCAGGATCGTTTTGCAGACTGGCCAGTGAATATCGAACTGATCTCCCGCTTCCGTACCGGTAAGCAGCAGAGCAGTATTATCGAAAAGCTTGAGCAAGGCAGTGTCGATATTGTCGTCGGCACCCACAAACTACTCTCCAGCGATATCCAGTTTAATAACCTCGGCCTGCTGATTATCGATGAGGAACACCGCTTTGGCGTACAGCAGAAGGAACGCCTGAAATCCCTGCGCTCCGAGGTCGATATCCTGACCCTGACAGCCACGCCGATTCCCCGGACTCTGAATATGGCCATGTCAGGCATTCGCGATCTGTCGATTATTGCCACCCCGCCTGCCCGCCGCCTCTCTGTTAAAACTTTTGTCCGCCAGAGCGACACGACACTGGTAAAAGAGGCTATTCTGCGCGAGCTGCTCCGTGGCGGTCAGGTTTACTACCTGCACAACGAAGTTAAGTCGATCGAGAAAACCGCCGAAGAGCTGCGCGCACTGGTGCCGGAAGCTCGCATAGGCGTCGGCCACGGGCAGATGCGTGAACGTGAGCTGGAACAGGTCATGTCCGATTTTTACCATAAGCGCTACAACATTCTGCTTTGCACCACAATTATCGAGACCGGTATCGACGTACCTAACGCCAACACCATTATCATTGACCGGGCTGACAAATTTGGTCTGGCACAGCTGCACCAGTTGCGCGGCCGCGTAGGACGATCACACCATCAGGCCTACGCTTATCTGCTGACGCCGCATTATAAATCGATGACTAAAGACGCCATCAAACGACTTGAGGCAATTGAATCTGCCGATGATCTCGGGGCCGGCTTCACGCTGGCCACCCACGACCTTGAGATTCGCGGCGCCGGCGAACTCCTCGGCGAGGAGCAGAGCGGCCAGATGCAGACCGTCGGCTTCAGCCTCTTTATGGAGATGCTGGAACAGGCGGTTGAATCGATCAGGCAGGGTAAAACACCGAACATGGATCAGCCGCTCAAGCAGGGTGCCGAAGTTAACCTGCACCTTTCTGCACTGATTCCTGATGACTACCTGCCGGATGTGCACAGTCGCCTGCTGATGTATAAACGCATCTCCAGTGCCCATTCCGAGAAAGAGCTCAAGGAGCTGCAGGTCGAGATGATCGACCGGTTCGGTCTGCTACCGGAACAGACCAAAAACCTGTTCCGTGCCACAGCAATAAAACTCAGCGCCGAAGCCATGAATATTGTTAAAATCGACGCCGGCAGTGAGATTGGCCGCATCGAATTCTCTGGCGATGCTAAAGTCGATCCTTTAACGCTGGTAAAACTGGTTCAAAATCAGCCGCAAAAATATAAACTGGAAGGCGCAGACAAACTGCGTTTCAGCCTCAACATGGAAAAGCCCGAGCAACGCTTCAGTGCCGTAGAAGGCCTGCTGCGGGACTTGGCAGTTAAGAGATCATGATGAAATATTTACGCCTGCTCGCACTCCCCTTCCTGCTCCTGACCGGCTACAGCCAGGCAGCCGACCTGTTCAAAGTTGAAGTCATCGCCTTCGCCAACAAAGATCAGGGCGCCCTGAGTGATGAATACTGGCCGGTTATCAATGAGATCCCGGAAAAATCCCGGGCCATCTATCTGGGAAGCGACTCCGCTGGTTATCAACGCCTCTCAGGTGGCAGCCTGAACCTGCATGACGAAAAAAACCGTCTGCGCAACAGCGGTCATTACCGGATTCTCTACCACGGAGGCTGGGTGCAGCCTGTTTATCAGACGCTTGACCCGCGCCCGATCCGAATTCAGGCCGGCGAGATTCTTGATAACGGCATGTATGAGCTGGACGGATATATCGCCGTAGGCCGCGGTCGCTATCTGCACTTTCGCCCGGACCTTTATCTCAGCCAGCGGCTGAGTCCTGCACAGACAGAACAACTTAAACGCAGCCCGGGCAAACAGCAGCCTGACACCAGCACGGCCGCCATGCTCAGCATGCAGAGCAGCAGCACCGCTGTCAGCACCCTCAGCTCAGCACAGTTCCCGGTGATTCCGCAGATTCTGACCGTACATCAGGATCAGGCAAGAAGGATGCGCTCATCCGAGCTGCACTACATCGACCACCCACTGCTGGGAATTGTGGTTCAGATCACGCCGGTTAACTAAGCATTCCAGCCCGGCCGGACCGGCCGGGCTCCCTCACGGCTTTAACACCCTGCCAGCAACCTGCTAACAACCCCACACCCCCGTACCGCTCTACTCCAGAGTAAATCGGACACATAAAAAAACGGTCAGCCGGATAACCGACTGACCGCTTACAGAGTCAGTATTCTAAGTGTTACTTAACGACCGTGTTTAACCATATCGTCAACCACTGCCTGCTCTTCGCTGAGATCATCATGCTCAGGCTTAGCCTGCGGCAGAATCAGGTTCAGAACAATCGCCACAACACCGCAAAGACTTACGCCCTGCAGGTTCAGATCACCGCTTCCGATCGCCATACCACCAATGCCAAATACCAGCGTAGTAGAAACAATCACCAGATTGCGCTGCTGAGCCATATCTACCCGCGCCTTAACCAGCGTATTCAGCCCGACTGATGCGATTGAACCAAACAGCAGAATCAGAATACCGCCCATCACCGGTGAAGGTATGGTTTGCAGCAGCACGCCAAATTTAGCAACAAAAGCGAGTAAAATGGCAAATACCGCAGCCCAGATCATCACGAGCGGATTAAATGAACGGGTCAGCATCACGGCACCGGTCACTTCCGAATAGGTGGTATTCGGCGGCCCACCAAACAGGGAAGCAGCCGACGTAGCCAGACCATCACCAAACAAGGTACGGTGCAGCCCCGGCTTTTTCAGGTAATCCTTGCCGGTGACATTGCTGATCGCCAGAATGTCGCCTACGTGCTCAATCGCAGGCGCGATAGCTACAGGCAACATAAACAGAATCGCCGCCAGACTGAACTCAGGCCAGACAAAGTCAGGCACCGCCAGCAAAGGCGCTTCAGATGCTTTACTCAGATCAACCATACCCATGAAATAGGCTGCCAGATAACCCACCAGCACACCGGAAAGAATCGGCACCAGACGGAAAATACCTTTGCCCAGCGTGGCTACCAGCAGAGTTGTCAGCAAAGCCACCATGGATACGATCATCGCATCTGCATAAGGAAACAGCTCCAGCGAACCGTCACCTGATCTCCCCATCGCCATATTTACCGCGATAGGCGCCAGCCCCAGACCGATCACCATAATGACCGGGCCGGTCACGACCGGCGGCATGATCCGATGCAGAAAACCGGATCCACGCACTTTAACCAGCAGCGCCAGCAGCATGTAGACCACACCCGCTGCAAACAGCGCGCCCATGGTTGCCGCTACACCCCATGTCTGGGTGCTGTAAGTGATCGGCGCGATGAAAACAAAGGATGAGGCCAGAAAGATCGGTACCGTGCGCTGCGTCACAAACTGAAACAGCAACGTACCAATACCCGCAGTAAACAGAGCCACGCTCGGATCAAGACCGGTCAGCAGCGGCATCAGCACCAGTGCGCCAAAGGCCACAAACAGCATCTGTGAGCCGGCCAGCACGGTACGCAGGCCCGACTGAGTATCACTCATAACACTACCCTCAGATTATTTAGTGCCGAAAATTTTGTCCCCGGCATCACCCAGACCCGGAATAATATAGCCCTGTTCATTCAGGTGACTATCGATAGATGCGGTATACAGATCCACATCCGGGTGTGCTTCCTGTACCGCCTTAATCCCTTCGGGAGCCGCCACCAGAACCAGCGCACGAATGGTGTCACAACCCGCCTTTTTCAGCATATCGATGGTGGCAATCATTGAGCCGCCGGTAGCCAGCATCGGATCGATCACCAGCGACATACGCTCTTCGATGTCGTTAGCCAGTTTCTCAAAATAGGCGACCGGCTCCAGAGTTTCTTCATCACGATACAGACCCACCACACTGATACGCGCTGTCGGTACCAGCTCGAGCACGCCGTCGAGCATACCGATACCGGCACGCAAGATCGGCACAACCGTAATCTTTTTGCCCTTGATTCGCTCGCAGGTCACTTCACCACACCAGCCATCCAACTGATACTCTTCTAACTCAAGATCCTTGGTCGCTTCGTAAGTCAGCAGACAACCAACTTCAGCGGCCAACTGACGGAAACTGCGGGTACTCATTTCACTGGAACGCATCAAACCGATCTTATGCCGGACCAGGGGATGCTTTATCTCATGCACACTCATAACAAACCTCAGAGAACTGATACAGAAACGCCGCCCGAAGGCGGCGATTTATGGCACAAAGATTAGCAAAACACGCTTTTCTTTTCATCCTAAAGTTGCATGGGTCTGAGCCCGGCAATCCGGATTTCTGTCATGGCGATGCAGCCGCCTTCAGCATCTCAGGCTCCGGCTGAAACGGTTGTGCATCGGTATGCAGATGCACCGTGGTGGTCGGGTAAGCAATCTCAGCACCCTGTTCATCAATAATCTGCATAATCTTTACCATCACATCCTGCTTAATCTCATGAAAACGGATCCAGTTGGTAGTTTTGGTAAAGGTATAGATAAAGAAATCCAGAGATGAGGGCCCAAAGCGATCGAGATTCACGATCAGCGTCTGATTGGTATCGATGTCAGGATGCGCTTCAAGCATTGCACGCACCCGCTCAATCACCCGGGTAACCTGATCTGCATCCTGATAACGCAAACCAATATACTCATAGATCCGGCGGTTAGTCATGCGCGACGGATTTTCCACAGAGATACTCGCAAACGTTGCGTTAGGCACGTACAACGGGCGCTTATCAAAGGTCCGGATCCGGGTCTGGCGCCAGCCTATATTCTCAACCGTACCTTCAATCTGCTTGTCAGGCGAACGTATCCAGTCACCTACTTTGAAAGGCCGGTCCAGATAAATCATCAGACCGCCAAAGAAATTAGCCAGCAGATCTTTTGCCGCAAAACCAACCGCGATGCCACCGATACCACCAAAGGCAAGAATCCCGGAGACACTGAAGCCGTAGCTCTGCATCACAATCAGCAGCATCAGAACCGATACAATCAGGCGTAACAACCGCCCCAGAGCCGATACTGTAGTCTGGTCCATCGGCTTCTTCATCCGCTCGGGATCAATCAGCAGACGCTCCAGACGCTTGAGGAAACGAATACAGGCCCAGGCCAGTAAAAGGGTCACCACCAGATTCGGTAGCGGACTGTCAGAACTGAGAATTTCCAAATCGAAATTCTGCTCTGCCAGCTCAACCAGCCAGAAGGTGGCTGCAAGCCAGATAAGCAACAACAAGGGCTGGCGGATCGAGCGAAGAAAAATATCATCAAACCGCAGGCTGCTGCGCTCTGCCTTGGCGATCAGCCTGCGCAGCGCTGAGCGCAAAACAACATGCACCACCAGACCCAGTAACAGAATAATGCTGGACAGTATCATCCAGGCAGCATCGGAGAACTGCGGAAAATACTCCGCCAGCATTCGATTTAACAACTCAATCATAAATCAATCACCCAATAATCGCTGCGCCAACTGCTGCCCTCGCAGCAAACGTTCCGGCTGAAGCTGCCACTGTGCCCCCTTGAGCCGGGAAATCGACGATAGCGGACGACAACCGGATGACTCAAGATACTCAAGAATCTCCAGTGTACCCTGCCGCTCATTACAACACAGTAACGCCTGACACCCCGCCGCAAGCGCATGCCGCGCCCGGTCAGCGTAACCGCCAACCGCGTGAGCCGCCTTCATGCTGAGATCATCACTGAATATAACACCCGTAAACCCGAGCTTCTGCCGCAACACCTCCTGCAACCAGAACGATGAGAAACCCGCTGGCGCAGCGTCACAACGCGGATACAGCACATGAGCAAACATCATGGCGGCAACCCCCTGCTCAACAGCACGGCGGAACGGCAGCAAATCGCTATCCCACAGCTGCCCGAACTCCCGCTCATCGAGCGCATCATGCAGGTGCGTATCCGCATCGGCCCAGCCATGACCGGGAAAATGCTTCACCGTAGCCACCATACCTGCGTCCTGCATCCCCTGAATATAAGCCCGGGACAGCGCGCAGACATCCTCTGCATTATCAGCGAAGGCGCGATCTCCTATCACCGTATTACGGCCATAATCCACGTCCAGCACCGGCGCAAAGCTCAGATCAACATCGAGCTGGCGCAACTCAGCAGCCATCAGATAAGCCAGATCTGCCGCCTGCTCAAGACCCTGTTGCGGATGACGCTTATAGTCATCGGCCAACGCCTTCACTGCCGGCAAACGGGCCACCCCCTGCCTGAGCCGCTGTACCCGGCCGCCTTCCTGATCGAGACTGATAATAAGCTCAGGACGCACCGCACGAACACAGCGGACCAGCTCTGCCACCTGCTCAGCACTTTCCGTATTACGGCCAAACAGAATAATGCCGCCAATCAGCGGGTTCTGTAGCAGCGCCGCTTCCTCCGGCTGCAGTATGGTGCCATCAAGATCAAGAAATAGGGTTGCTTCGGTCATAGATCTCATTCTTCTATCAAAATGCGGGTGCCGGGTTCTACCCGATCGAACAGCTCAATAAGGTCGGTGTTACGCATGCGGATACAGCCATGGGAACGGGCCTCCCCCATAGGCTCGGTATCAGGGGTACCGTGAATGTAGATATAACGCTGCATGGTATCGACCTTACCGAGGCGGTTTACGCCGGGCTCCAGACCACTGAGCCAGAGAATCCGGCTGAGAATCCAGTCCCGCCCCGGGTGCTCAGCCGCAAGCTGAGCAGAGTAGATTTCACCGGTGAAGCGACGACCAACCAGCACCGCATTCAGCGGCAGGTCATGGCCAATTTTTGCGCGAATATAATGCATTCCACGCGGCGTACAACCGGAGTTTTTTAATTCGCCGGGGCCGTTAAGGGCGGTCGATATGGAATAGGAGGCCACGAGCCTCTCCCCCTCCATCAGACGGAGAGACTGCCGGGCGATGGAGAGGTGCAGGGAAAACATGATCAGAGTCGGCAAAAATAGGTTTTATCAGCCCGCGCCTGCAAGCCGGCAGACAAGACCGGGATCATCCGATGAAGGATAATTTCGACTTCTGCACCGGTTGAAAATTCACGTTTTTCCAGAGCATGCAGGGTATGGTAGTTAGACAGGGTAAAGGTGATACTGCCCAGCATGAAATGCAAGCGCCAGAAGAACTCATCGTCCTCCATCGGCGCGGCATCATGACGTAGCAACCGGATGAAAGGCATCAGCTTACTCTGGTAGCGACCCAGCAGGAATTCACGCAGCTCTTCCTGATTTTTCATATAGGAGAGCTCAAGCAAACGCATAAATACCGCCAGTGCATTTACGTTTTCACGGTTAACCACCAGCAACGCCCGCATCAGCATCTCCAGCAGCTCTTCTAGTGAAGGCTGGCCGGCAGAAGTCACTGAGAGGCGCTCATCCAGCATCGATTCAAGCTGACTGCACAACGGATTGAGAAACTTCTCAGCGACCGCCTGGATCAGCCCTTTTTTAGAACCAAAGTGATAGTTAATTGCTGCCAGGTTCACTTCAGCACGACTGGTAATCTGACGCACAGTGGTCTCGGTAAAACCCTGCTCTGCAAATAGCGATTCTGCAGCCTTGACGATACTTGCGGATGTCCCTTTGTGTTGCATCAGTTCTCCAAACCAGCGTTTAAAACAGTAAACCGTAGATTATAACGGCAATACCGGCACTGAAATCAAGTCAGATAATACCTTTAGCGAGTCCAGGTGCGGGCCTGAGTAAGGCGCCCCCACCAACGCGTCAACACGCGATCACCGGAATCGACCGCCAGATCAGATATTTTATCCTGCAGGCTTTTCTTCTCTTCATAACGAACAATAAAGATATCGGCCTGATCCGCTGCATCCATCAGGTATTGATCTGAAGTAGACAACTCATCGATCAGCTTATTTTCCAGCGCCTGCTTACCAAACCAGATCTCACCGGTGGCAACAGAATTAATATCGACCTGTGGCCGATATTCCTGAACAAAACCTTTAAACAGATCGTGGGTTTCCTCCAGTTCCTGAACAAATTTTTCACGCCCTTTTTCCGTGTTCTCGCCGAATACGGTCAGGGTGCGCTTGTATTCACCGGCGGTCAGCACTTCGTAGTCGATATCATTCTTTTTCAGCAAGCGGTGGAAATTCGGCAACTGCGCAATAACACCAATCGAACCCACGATCGCAAATGGTGCCGCTAACAGTTTATCTGCAAGGCAGGCCATCATGTATCCACCGCTGGCAGCCACCCGGTCAACACAGATCGTCAATGGAATCTGCTTGCGCTTAATCCGCTCAATCTGAGACGAAGCAAGACCATATTCATGCACCATACCGCCGGGGCTTTCCAGACGGATAACGATCTCGTCTTCAGCTTCTGCCAGTAACAGGACGGCCGAGATCTCCTGACGCAGCGGTTCCACTTCACTGGCTTTTACATCGCCGTCAAAATCAAGCACGAAGATCCGCTTGCGATGCGCCTCTTCCTCTTCAGGCTGCTTGTTTTTCTTACGTGCTTTTTTCTCTTCTTTCTCTTTCTTCTTCTCGGCTTTGTGCAGCGCTTTGAGCTCCTCTTTATCGAGAATGGCGTCTTCCAGCGCCTCTTTCATATCCAGCAGCTCATCATTGAAGTGAATCACTTCAATATCCCCGTGTTTTGCATCTTTACGGGAACGGGAGGAGACCACGGCGATGCCAGCCACCAGCGCGATAATTGCGAAAACCACAGTGACAGATTTAGCCAGAAACAGACCGTAATCAGTGAAAAACTCAACCACAGAGAAAACTCCGAAATTAACTATAGGAAGAAGGTGAGCTAATGTATCATACTTCCCTCCGTTACCCACCTAGTTTAAGGCTCAGACATGCCCCAAGAGATATCCGTCGCCAAAGTCATTGAGAAGCTTCCAGGTCGTTTTGTACGAGAGAATGCAGAGGACTTTACAGCGACCTTTCAGTTCCTGCTGGAGGATGAACAGGATTTCTTTATTCAGGTGGCCGATCAGGCCTGCGAGATCAAGCCCGGCGAACACCCGGACCCGGATGTCACCCTGATTATGGAAGCGGCCACCATGATCGAGGTCATCAATGGCGAGAAAGACGGCATGAGCGCCTTCCTCAGTGGCAAGCTGCGTGCCGAAGGCAACATCATGCTTGCCACCAAACTGGGCAAACTATTCAGCCGGGAAAAACAGAGCTGATCCGGAATCCAGCTCAACTCCCTGTTCAGCAAAAAAACGATCAATCAGGCGTCTGGCAATTGTGAATTTCGGCGGCAGATTTGGCAGATCATCAACACTGAACCATTGAGCATCAAGAATCTCGACCCCGTCCGGCCTGAGCTCACCTGCCGCGTAGTCCGCCATAAAACCGAGCATAAATGAGTGCGGGAAGGGCCAGGACTGGCTGAAGCAGTACTCAATATTCTTCACCTCAATGCCCACCTCTTCCATCACCTCCCGCGCCACTGCGGATTCAGCACTTTCCCCGGCCTCAATAAATCCTGCCAGCGTGCTGTACCGATCAGAATTAAATTTTGCCGCATTCGCCAGCAGGCAGCGCTCGCCGTCACGTACCAGAACAATGATACAAGGCGAGATGCGCGGATACTGATGGTGTCCGCAACCCGTGCAAACTTTGGCCATTTCATCCTTATGCAGGCTCAGGGGAGTCGCACAGCGCGGGCAGTAACGGAAAGATTCATACCAGATGGCGATCTGAGCTGCCGATGACAGCATCACATATTCTGCCTCGGTATTGATACCACCCAGCAGGCTGCGCAGACCCAGCAACTGTTCCCGATTCACACCATCAGGCAAGCACTTGCTGCGCAGAATCGCCAGCTCCAGCGATTGCCCTGTTATCAGCCCCAGAGGCAACGTGACCTCAACGTCCAGATCAGCCAGTTGTTCAGCCGTACAGCGTATAACGCCCTGTTCAGTCCCCAGCAGGCGCTCCTGACAGGCCAGCAGGTATTCAGTATTTGATTCGGACAAAAATTTCTCCTTAAGTACTGCAGACAAAAGTACCGCAGATATACACCCGCCAAATCCGCGATAATACGCCCGGCGGCGTCCATAGAAAATGCTAAGAAAACGACCTGTTCGCAGGTGAAGAGCGCAATTTTATGCGCTGAGGCAGTAGTTTAGTCTTCAGCTTTAATAACTCAACTGCTACCCTTACGCCTGATTTTAATAACCCATGAATTTAAGGAATCTGCAAAACGATCCAGAACTCATTCTGAGTGCGTTAAATCAACCGCGTGCGCAGCCTCCAGCCTAGCGGAACGGCGATCCCTTTCCAACTGCGCTGACAATGCACCCTTGTGTTTGACGCTGCTGGTTGCCCCTACCGGCCAATCAGCGCTTTTCGAGCCATCCGACCTCAGCGTTAGTTGTTTACACCCGGCACCCGCAGGGCGTTAATCGCTACTTTGATCTCGCGCAGCAAGAAAGCCAGAGTGGCTTTGGCTAAGCCGCAGGTACCCATAACAATTACAACTACTTAAAACTTATGGCTGTTCTGGCATAGGAAGAACAATCAATGACCAACACCTTATCGCAAGCATTTGTTCGGAATTTCCTGGGAAACTCCCCTGTTTGGTATAAACAGGCGATCATCGGTTTTCTTATTCTGAACCCGATCATTCTGTACACACTCGGACCTGTTGTGACCGGCTGGTTACTTATCTTCGAGTTTATTTTCACTTTGGCACTGGCGCTGAAGTGTTACCCGCTTCAGCCCGGCGGTCTGCTCGCTATCGAAGCGATTATCATCGGCCTGGCCACCCCGGAATCGGTTTCCCACGAAATCGAATCCAACCTTGAAGTTATCCTGCTACTGATGTTCATGGTTGCCGGCATCTACTTTATGAAGAGCATGCTGCTCTGGGTATTTACCAAGATCCTGCTCAAAGTTCACTCCAAGACAGCCCTCTCTCTGCTGTTCTCCTTCTTTGCAGCGTTCCTCTCAGCGTTTCTGGATGCGCTGACGGTTACTGCCGTTCTGATCAGCGTGGGCGTTGGCTTCTATGCGGTCTATCACAAGGTAGCTTCTGGTAAAGCCTATCATCACCCTGAGCACGACCATGCCGATGATGAGGCCGTACAGCAGAACCACCAGGCCGATCTGGAACAGTTCCGCGCTTTCCTTCGCAGCCTGCTTATGCACGGCGCTGTAGGTACCGCTCTGGGTGGTGTCTGCACGCTGGTAGGCGAACCTCAGAACCTGCTGATCGCAGAAAAAGCCGGCTGGGATTTTATTCAGTTCTTTGTACTGATGGCACCGATCACCATGCCTGTTCTGATTGCCGGCCTGCTGACCTGCGCTCTGCTTGAGAAGCTCAAGCTGTTTGGCTACGGCTCAACTCTGCCGGAAAACGTGCGTAATGTACTGATCGATTACGCCGGCGAGATGGATGCCAAACGCACCACCCGTGATAAAGCAACCCTGATGGTACAGGCTGTTATTGCCGTATTTCTGGTTTTCGCGCTGGCCCTGCATCTGGCGGAAGTCGGCCTGATCGGTCTGACCATTATCATTCTGCTGACAGCCTTTAATGGCATCGTTGAAGAACACCAGATCGGCAAAGCGTTTGAAGAGGCCCTGCCCTTTACTGCACTGCTGGTTGTCTTCTTCTCGATTGTCTCTGTGATCCACGAACAGCACCTGTTCCAGCCGATCATCGAAGCCGTTCTGGCCATGGATACAGCCGTTCAGCCGGGTGTCTTCTTTATTGCCAACGGCCTGCTGTCAGCGATCAGCGATAACGTCTTTGTTGCCACGGTTTATATCAACGAAGTGGTTGCCGCTTTCAATGCGGGCAGCATTAGCCGCGAACACTTTGATCATCTGGCAATCGCTATCAATACCGGCACCAACATCCCAAGTGTAGCAACACCGAACGGCCAGGCCGCTTTCCTGTTCCTGCTGACCTCGGCACTGGCTCCACTGATTCGCCTCTCCTATGGCCGCATGGTAATCATGGCACTGCCCTATACCATCGTGATGAGTCTGGTAGCCTACGCGGCACTGCAAGCCTACCTGTAAAGCAGGGACGCCAGGCCCTGGCCTGCTCCCGAAACAAAAAGCCCCACCTTCACGGCGGGGCTTTTTTTATTCTTTTACGGCTGAAGATTACGGCTGAAGAGAAGATCAGTCTGCCGGCTTATCAGCCGAGAGCCAGAGACACTCTCCCCCGCTCTTTTTATCCAGCATTTGCAGGAATGCTGCATGCGCCTGCTGATCTTCATCCGGGACCTGCACCAGCGGCAACTCATCTGCACCACTGACACGACGGATCGCCAGTTCATCTTCATCACTGCCATCACCGCTACCACCCAGTGACAGGTCGGTCTGCCCCCCGGTCAGCGCCAGATAAACATCGGCGAGTATCTCAGAGTCAAGCAATGCCCCGTGCAGTTCACGGTGTGCATTGTTGATACCGTAACGATTACATAATGCATCCAGATTGTTTTTCTGACCCGGATGCTTTTTCCGTGCCAGCAGCAGGGTATCGGTAACCAGACAGAAATTTTCCATCCTCTCCGGGTAACCATTACGCTGCAATTCCGCATTGAGGAAGCCAATATCAAAGGCTGCGTTATGAATAACCAGCTCGGCCCCGCGGACAAACTCGATAAACTCCTCCATCACCTCATTGAAGCGGGGTTTATCTTCGAGAAAGTCATTGGTGATACCATGCACCTGAACCGCCTCGGCATCCACTTCACGATCCGGCTTGATATACTGGTGATAGGTACGCCCGGTCTGGCGTCGGTTGAGCATCTCAACACAACCGATCTCAATAATATTGTGCCCTTCACCCGGTTCCAGACCGGTTGTTTCGGTATCCAGTACAATCTGTCTCATGCCCGATTCAGCTCCTCAACCCCTTTATTAGCCAACTGATCCGCTAACTCATTTTCCGGATGTCCACTGTGCCCTTTCACCCAACGCCAGTCGACCTGATGCTTAGCCGCCGCCTGATCCAGACGCTGCCAGAGGTCAGCGTTTTTGACCGGTTTATTCTGCGAATTTTTCCAGCCTTTACGTTTCCAGCCGGTAATCCACTCAGTAATCCCCTGACGCACATATTGGGAGTCTGTGGTTAACACGACCTCACAGGGGCGATTAAGCGCTTCAAGCCCCTGAATCGCAGCCATGAGCTCCATCCGGTTATTGGTAGTACCCTGCTCGCCACCATACAACTGTTTTTCAGACTCGCCGTAGCGCATAAAAACGCCCCAGCCACCGGGACCCGGGTTACCTTTACAGGCACCATCAGTAAACATCTCTACAACTTTCACGAATTTTCCTTTAACGATCCTCGCGTGGACGGTTCTGCTACGGGGAGCGATATCAGCCTGCGCAACCCCCAGCCTGAGCGTAGCGGCGTCATCCCGGCGATGTCCTTACGTGCCAGCAGCACACTGAAAGCACCGCTATGTCCGGGGCCGCGTTTCGCCAGCCCGCCAATAAAACCTAATCGCTTACGCCAGCGCCCGCTTTCAAAAGGCAGCCGATGATACCCGGAAAGATGGCGTAATTCAGTTAATTCGAGCAGTTTCAACCAATCGGAAAGACGCCCATGACTGATAAAATGCCCACTCCATGGCGGGAGCGCCTTCTTCCGCCAGCAAAACCTATACATTCCCCAGTAACTCAGCGGGTTAAAACCGACAATCAGCACATGACCACCGGGACGCAGAATCCTTGACGCCTCACGGAGCACCTGATGCGGCGAAGCGGTAAAATCCAGTGCATGATGCAGGACCACCACATCGACACTTTCGTGGGCCAGAGGCACTTCGGCGTTATCAGCAACGATACAGTTATCTGCCATCCCCAGCTCCATTTGCGGAACCAGTGAGAAGCAGTGGCTGACCTGACTCTGGCTGAATAACTGAACTCTGGAGTCAATAGAAAACTGAGCCAGATGCACGCCATACAAACCCTGCAGCAGACCATCGACTACAGCCGACTCAGCCTCCAGCAGCTCTTTACCCAGCTCAGTATCGAACCAGGCTTTCAGTTGGGGCAGCAATATTTCAAGCGGTGCCTGTTTATGAAAACTCATAGTAAATTCAATTTTGCGCTAGCTCAGCAGAATAGAAGCAGTATTATATTTCTTAAACTGCACTGCAAATCAGTAATCTGACCGAGGCCATCCTATGTATAACGTGACCCCTGTCCGGGCATTCTCCGACAATTATATCTGGGTTATTTCGACCCCTGATAGCACTCAGGTTGCGGTCGTTGACCCCGGTGATGCGGCGCCGGTACAAACCTATCTCGACGCGCAGGGGCTTTCGCTGTGTGCGATTCTGATCACCCATCATCACAATGACCACACCGGCGGTGTCGCGGCACTCACCGAAGGACAGAGCATACCCGTGTACGGCCCCGCAAGCTCGCCGTTTAAAGGAATTAATCGCCCCCTCAAAGGCGGAGACCGGATCTCCCTGCTGGGCACAGAACTGGAAATTGCCGAAGTCCCGGGCCACACACTGGACCATATCAGTTACTTTTCTCGTACCGGGCAGCCTCAGCTATTCTGTGGCGATACCCTGTTTCTGGCCGGCTGTGGCCGCCTGTTCGAAGGCACGGCCGAGCAGATGCTCAATGCAATGAACTACTTCGCCGGCCTGCCGGATGACACTGAAGTTTACTGCACCCACGAATACTCGCTGGCCAATCTGGCGTTTGCTGAAGCCGTTGAGCCCGGCAATCACGACATTGAAGCGGCCATCGAACAATGCACCCAACTGCGCCATCAGGACAAACCGACCCTGCCCAGCAATCTGGCTCAGGAAAAGCGGATCAATCCATTTATGCGCACTGACCGGCAGAGCGTAATCAATGCAGCCAATCGTTTCAGTTCAGACGCGCTGCATACTCAGACCGAAGTTTTTGCTGCCATTCGCGAGTGGAAAAATCAGTTCTGAGCAGCCCCTGATCCTCGCCTATTGACCGGGCATGAGGCACTGCTAGAATGGTTCGATTTTATCGACTCATCCATCGGAGCCTCATGTCTGTATCATCTAAATCAGCCCTGCTGTGCCTTATCACCAGCGTGGTCCTGAGCGGCTGTCAAAGTGTCGCTGAGAAACCGTCCAACTCTGATCCACGCGGGCCTGTTGCTCCACAGAGCCAATCCAGCATTACCCCGGACAAGACCGTCTCACAGTCTGCGACAAAGGCCCCCACTCAAGCCCGGCCGGTTGCCGACCTGTGGCAATTGACCCGGCAGAATATGAGCCTGCCATCGCACCTCGATCAGCCGCGGGTAAAGGCGCAACTTAACTGGTACAAAAAACACCCGGATTACATGGGTCGTGTCGTCAAGCGCGCAACACCTTACTACCACTATATCCTGAATGAGACACTTAAACGGGGCATGCCTGCGGAACTGGCCCTGCTGCCAATCGTTGAAAGCGCCTTTGATCCATTTGCCTATTCCCATGGCCGCGCGGCTGGCCCCTGGCAGTTCATTCCCTCCACCGGTAAACATTTTGGCCTGACCCAGAACTGGTGGTATGACGGTCGCCGCGATATCACACGTTCCACTGACGCAGCACTGGATTATCTGCAGCAGTTAAATCGCCGTTTTGATGGCGACTGGCTGCTCGCTCTGGCAGCCTATAACGCCGGTGGCGGCAATGTATCACTGGCGATTAAACGCAATAAACGTAAAAATCTGGCCACCGATTACTGGTCTCTGAAGCTGCCTAAAGAGACCATGGCTTATGTGCCTAAGCTACTCGCGGTCTCCGAGCTATTCCGCAATGCCGGGCAATACGGGCTTAACCTGAACCCTCTGCCCGATCAGCCCTATTTCGCACAGGTCGATACCGGTAGCCAGATCGATATTGCCCAGGCAGCCAGCATGGCAGGGATCAGCACCAAGGAGATGTATCTGCTGAACCCCGGCTTTAACCGCTGGGCTACCGCACCCGAAGGCCCTCACTCCCTTCTGGTTCCCGTTGCGAAAGCGGAACAGTTTCGCTCAGCTCTCAGGGAACTTCCGGTTGAATCACGCATAAAATGGGCACGCTATACGATTAAACCCGGCGACTCCCTGATCAGTATTGCGAAAAAGCACAACACCACCGTAGATCAGATTCGCAACAGCAATAAGCTCCATGGCAATAGCATCCGGGCGGGTAAAACGCTGTTGATCGCTACCGCCAGCAAGCAGTCGAGTGAGTACGTCCTCAGCCAGCATCAGCGTCACGCTGATCGCCAGAAATCGATCGCCCGCAGCACCAACCGGACCGAGCAGTACCATCGGGTTAAGTCTGGCGAGAGTTTCTGGAGCATTGCCCGCAAATACAAAGTAGGCGTCCGTCAGCTCGCCCGCTGGAACAGCATGGCACCGGGTGACCCACTCAGCGTTGGCAAACGCCTGGTTATCTGGAGTCAACCGGCAACGCCTGCCCTGAACAGCGAAGAACGGCAGATTATCCGCAAAGTCGGTTATCGGGTGCGCAACGGGGATTCTCTCTATCGGATTGCCGACCGCTTTAATATCAATGTTGCAGATATTCAGCGCTGGAATAAGCTGGATAAATCAGTTTACCTGCAACCCGGCCAGCGCCTGACCCTGTACGTGGATGTCACCCGCTCGCCTTAACCTGTAGAGATTTAAGATGGACGCTACCAGCATCTTCATTATCGTGATCGCCACCGCACTGGCGATCATCTTTAAGCTGGTTCTGTATCGGCGGATACAGGGCTGGATGGATCGGGATCTGATAAAAGGACTGGCAGCAGACAATGAGGAAAAGCATGCCTTTCTCCTCGACCAGTATCAGCAATTAAAGGCTGCCGGGGTCCATCGTAAACATTACCACAGCCGCCTCACGGAGCTGGCGGCTGAATTTGAACAAAAACACTGATTCATGGTCTCAGCTTGCAGCCGCCAGGTTCCTCCGATTGCCACTGGCGGCCAAGCCAACTCACTGATATAAATAGTGATAATCATCCGCGCTGAGTAAGGAAAAGTATCTTGATTAGGGCCATCCACCGGAATCGTAAGCGCCATTCGATACTCATCACTCTGTTTACCCTGTTCTGTTTCTGCGCTGCGTTCAGCCGTGCCGATGCAGTGCTTACCGGTCACGGTATCGCCATGCACGGTGACATGAAGTACCCACCCGGCTTCAGCCATTTTGATTACGTCAATCCGCACGCCCCTAAAGGCGGCACTGTGGTGGAATGGGCTCAGGGCACGTTCGACAGTTTCAATGGTTTTATCGTCAAGGGGAACCCGGCTGACGGTCTTGGCCTGATCTACGACAGTTTGCTGGCCCGGGCGCACGATGAACCCTTCACCCTGTATGGGCTGATCGCCGAAAGCGTTGAATACCCTGCTGACCGTAGCTGGATCATCTTTAATCTGCGCAAAGAAGCTCGTTTCAGTGACGGTCACCCGCTGACAGCAGATGATGTGGTTTTCAGTTTTGACCTACTGCGCAGCAAGGGCGCGCCTTTCTATCGCGCCTACTATGCCGATATAGACACCGTTGAAGCCCTGAACCCGCATCGGGTTCGCTTCAGCTTCAAAAACGCAACCAACCGCGAACTGGCCCTGATTGTCGGCGAAGTCTCTATTCTGCCCAAACACTACTGGCAGGAACGAGATTTTGAAAAACCCTCTCTGGATCGCCCGGTGGGCTCAGGCCCCTATCAGATAGATCAGTTTGATGCCGGACGCAGCATCACCTACAAACGACGTGATGATTACTGGGCACAAGACCTGCCGGTACGGCGCGGTATCTATAATTTTGATTACCACCGTTTCGATTATTATCGGGACGATACGGTAGCCATGGAGGCCTTCAAGGCGGGCGAATACGATTTCCGTCAGGAAAACTCCTCTAAACGCTGGGCCACCAGCTATACCGGCACCGCCTTCGACGAAGGCCGGATCATCGTCAAACAACTGGAACACCAGAATCCTACCGGCATGCAGGCGTTTGTCCTGAATACCCGACGTGAACAATTCAGCGATCCGCGTGTTCGTCAGGCGCTGGCACTGGCGTTCGATTTTGAGTGGACCAACCGGAACATTTTCTATAACGCCTACACCCGCACCCACAGCTTTTTTTCTAACTCAGAGATGGCAGCGACCGCCCTGCCCACCGAGAAAGAGTTACACATTCTCGAACCGATTCGCGATCAGGTACCAGCAGAGGTTTTCACCCGGGTTTACCGGGCGCCGGAAACCAACGGCGACGGCCGCATCTACAGCCAACTGCGTCAGGCCAAGCGTCTGCTACTTCAGGCTGGCTGGGAGTTCCGCGATGGTAAGCTGATCAATCAGCAGAGCGGCAAACCGTTTAAAATAGAGATG
The DNA here is from genome assembly GCF_030295765.1 of Neptuniibacter halophilus. Taxonomy (NCBI): domain Bacteria; kingdom Pseudomonadati; phylum Pseudomonadota; class Gammaproteobacteria; order Oceanospirillales; family Oceanospirillaceae; genus Neptuniibacter; species Neptuniibacter halophilus. The sequence continues at coordinate 3,894,035 of NZ_AP027292.1, forward strand.
CTGCTCTATTCACCGACTTTCGAACGGGTAGTGGCACCCTTTATCCGCAATCTGGAGCGTCTCGGCATCGAATCCAGTATCCGCCTGATCGATGTATCTCAATATATCGGCCGGCTGCGTAAATTCGACTTTGATGTGATCGTCGGCGGCTTCGGTCAGTCCTCATCACCGGGTAATGAACAACGCGATTACTGGCACTCTTCCGGTGCCGATGCTGAGGGCAGTCGTAATCTGATCGGCATCAAAAACCCCGCAGTAGACTATCTGGTAGAACAACTGATACAGGCCCCGGACCGGGAGCAACTGGTGCTGCGCACCCGGGCACTGGATCGCGTTTTGCAATGGAATCATTACGTTATTCCGCAATACCATATCAATAAGTACCGGATCGCCTACTGGGATAAATTCGCCATGCCTGCCACCCGCCCTCTTTACGACCTGGGCTTTGCAACCTGGTGGGCGAAGGATGAGGGAGCCAAACGCTGATGGCCTCCTATATCCTGCGGCGATTGCTGCTGATCATTCCGACCCTGCTTGGCATACTGACCATTAATTTCATTATTATTCAGGCAGCTCCCGGCGGCCCGGTCGAACAGACGATCGCTCAGCTTGAGGGCCTCGATGTATCAGCCACCGCCCGGGTAAGCGGCAGTCAGAACGACTTGTCGGCACAAACCGGAGGCAGCAGCGAAGGCAGCTACCGCGGGGCGCGCGGACTGGACCCGGAAATTATTCGTGAAATTGAAGCCATGTATGGCTTCGACAAGCCCGCCTATGAACGCTTCTGGCTGATGCTGAAAAGCTACGCTCAGTTTGATTTCGGCAACAGCCTGTTCAGCGACAAGTCGGTGGTGGATCTGATTATCGAAAAACTCCCGGTCTCTATCTCGCTCGGGCTATGGGCTACGCTGATCACCTACGCGGTATCGATCCCACTGGGGATTCGCAAAGCAGTCCGGGACGGCACCCCTTTCGATCTCTGGACCAGCAGCGCCATTATTATCGGTTATGCGATTCCCAACTTCCTGTTTGCCATCCTGCTGATCGTAATCTTCGCCGGCGGCACCTGGCTTGACTGGTTCCCGCTGCGAGGCCTGACTTCGCCCGACTTCGACCAGCTCAGCCTGTGGGGCCAGATTAAGGATTATTTCTGGCATATCACCCTGCCGGTACTGGCGTCTGTTATCGGCAGCTTCGCCACACTGACCATGCTCACCAAAAACTCGTTTCTTGATGAGATCAACAAACAGTATGTACTGACCGCCCGGGCCAAGGGACTGAATGAAAATCAGGTACTCTACGGCCACGTGTTCCGTAATGCGATGCTGATCATTATCGCCGGCATGCCAGCCGCGCTGATCTCGATCTTTTTTACCGGCTCAATGCTGATTGAGGTCATCTTCTCACTGGATGGTATCGGCCTGCTTGGCTACGAGGCCGTGATCAACCGTGATTACCCGGTCATATTCGGCACCTTATACATTTTCACCCTGATCGGACTGCTGTTAAAACTGATCAGCGATATCACCTATGTACTGGTTGATCCACGCATCGACTTTGAAAGCAGGGAGCAATAATGCTGGGAGTATTAAGCCGTCGCTGCAGCCCGCTTAATCAGCGTCGTATTGAAAATTTCCGCAATAACCGCCGCGGCTACTGGTCTCTCTGGATCTTCCTCAGCCTGTTTCTTCTGTCCCTGTTTGCCGAGCTTCTGGCGAATGACCGGCCACTGGTGGTCAGCTATCAGGGCGATCTCTACTTCCCGGTCGCGGCAGAGTACACTGAACGCACCTTTGGGGGCGAGTTTGCGAGCCCCGCCGATTATAAAGACCCCTATATTCAGGATCTGATCAAGCAACAGGGTAATGGCTGGATTCTCTGGCCCCCCATTCGCTACCGCTATGACACCATCAATTATGACCTGCCGGTACCTGCCCCCTCTCCGCCAAGCTGGGATAATCCGCTGGGCACCGATGATCAGGCTCGCGATGTACTGGCCCGGGTCATTTATGGCTTCCGTATCTCCGTGCTGTTTGCGGTGGTGCTGACCCTGGCCAGCTCCGTTATCGGGGTCATTGCCGGTGCGGTGCAGGGTTATTACGGCGGCAAAGTAGACCTCTTCTTCCAGCGCTTTATCGAAATCTGGTCCGGCCTGCCGGTTCTGTTTCTGCTGATTATTCTGGCCAGCATCGTCGAACCTAACTTCTGGTGGTTGCTGGGGATTATGCTGCTGTTTTCCTGGATGCAGCTGGTTGATGTAGTCCGTGCTGAGTTTCTTCGCGGCCGTAATCTGGAATATGTCCGTGCCGCACGAGCACTGGGCCTGAGCAACCGGATGATCATGTTTCGCCATATTCTGCCCAACGCCATGGTGGCGACCCTGACCTTTATGCCATTCATCTTTAACGGTTCGGTGGTCACGCTGACCGCACTGGACTTCCTTGGTTTCGGACTGCCACCGGGCAGCCCTTCGCTGGGTGAACTGGTTGCGCAGGGCAAAACCAACCTGCACGCTCCCTGGCTGGGCGTCACTGCCTTTATGACCCTGTCGGTTATGCTGACCCTGCTGATCTTTATCGGCGAAGCGGTACGCGACGCATTTGACCCAAGGAAAGTAGCATGAACGATACCCTGTTAAGTGTGCGCAACCTTTCAGTCCGCTTTAATCAGGCTGACAACCACGCCGTAGATGCGGTCAGACAGGTCAGCTTCGATATCCGCAGAGGTGAGACTCTGGCGCTGGTAGGCGAATCAGGCTCCGGTAAATCCGTATCCGCCATGTCGATTCTGAAGTTGCTGCCTTACCCCAAAGCCAGCCACCCGACAGGCGAAATACTTTATCAGGGAGAAGATCTGCTGCGCTTAAATGAAGTGCAGATGCAGCAGTTGCGTGGCAATAAGATCAGCGTCATTTTTCAGGAACCAATGACCTCGCTTAACCCACTGCATACCATCGCCAAACAGATCGGTGAAAACCTGCGCATCCATCAGGGTATGAACCCGAAACAGAGCCGCACCCGGATTATTGAACTGCTCAGTCTGGTCGGAATTCCTGAACCGGAGAAACGGCTCAACAGCTATCCTCACGAACTCTCTGGCGGGCAGCGTCAGCGCGTAATGATCGCCATGGCGCTGGCCAATGATCCTGAGCTGCTGATCGCTGATGAACCGACTACCGCTCTGGACGTAACGATTCAGGAACAGATTCTGCAGCTACTACAGGAACTGCAGCAGAAACTCGGTATGGCAATTCTGCTGATTACGCATGACCTGAATATCGTCCGCCGCTACGCTCACCGGGTCAGCGTTATGCATCAGGGGCAGCAGGTTGAATATGCTGACTGTCAGCAACTGTTTAATAATCCCGGCCATGCCTATACCCGCAAGCTGCTCGATGCCGAACCTTCCGGCAAACCTGCCAGCGTTGCCCGGCCCGATGAACCCCTGCTCCAGACAGAGGCAGTTAAAGTCTGGTTCCCGGTCAAACAGGGCCTGCTGCAGCGCGTTCGTGAGCATATAAAAGCGGTCAACCGGGTCGATCTGACCCTGAACCGCGGTGAAACTCTGGGCATAGTCGGTGAGTCAGGCTCCGGTAAAACCACCCTTGGTCTGGCCATTCTGAAACTGATCCGCAGTGAGGGTCAGATCCGCTTTTCCGGCACAGAGCTCAGCCAGCTCAATCAACAGGCAGTTAAACCTCTGCGCCGAAAAATGCAGATTGTGTTTCAGGACCCCTACGGCAGCCTCAGCCCCCGGATGTCAGTCTCAGAGATTATCGCCGAAGGGCTGCAGATCCATCAGTCTGAATCCACTGCAACCCACGAGCAGCAGATTATCGAGGTGCTTCAGGAAGTTGGGCTCGATCCCGAAAGTCGCCACCGCTACCCGCATGAGTTTTCCGGCGGCCAGCGCCAGCGTATTGCCATCGCCCGGGCACTGGTACTGAAGCCCGAACTGATCATACTCGATGAACCGACCTCTGCACTGGATCGGACCGTACAGAAACAGATCGTTGACCTGCTACGTAACCTGCAGCATAAATTCGGACTCAGCTACCTGTTTATCAGCCATGATCTGGCGGTAGTGAAAGCCCTCAGTCATAAGCTACTGGTTATGCGTCATGGTGATGTGATTGAGCAGGGAGATGCTGAACAGATCTTCGAGTCTCCGCAAAATCCTTATACACAGCGATTGCTGGATGCAGCGTTTCTGGCTGACAGCCATCACGATTAGCACAGCCTGATAACCGGACCGGCCAAACCCGCTGCACTAAGGCTGAATCACTCTTTTTGCGGCCTTTGCTTGCTGACACTGTGCGAAATTTCAAACCAGTAGCAAGCCGCTGCCAGAGCGATTAATGCGTAAGCGAGCAACTCAATCCCCTCTTCGGAGAGATTTTTAACATCACGGACAAAGGCTTCCCCCATGACCGCAAGCCACAACTCCGACATGCCATAAAGGCGCGAAAAAACCAGGAGCAGTGACAGCCCGATGAGCAACACACTGAAGCTCCGGCAACTGATCAGCCACCGAATACTCTGGTAACTCAATTCTCGCTGCCTTAGCGCCAGCGCCAGAGCAACCAGCGCCACCAGCCAGGCGGGGTATTTCCAGAAACCATGAACGATCTGATCCAGCAGCGCATCCATCTCCCGGATCGCCAGACAGATAAAAAAGGCAGCAAACAGATAACCTGCCCGGCGATACACCGGAAAACGCAGCGCTATTTTCAGAAACAGAACACAGGTAATCGCCAGAAACAGCAGTTGCAACTGCTCAATGAGAGAGCTCTCACCGGCCACCTCCCGGCTGGCAGCACTGTAATGGATGACACCGGCTACCGCAGCCAGATAGACACTAAGCCCAAAAAACCGGATCAGACCGGCGCGCAGCGAAAGGGGCTGCCCCTCTCTCTCAGACAGATTCATTCTCGTCTCACCACTTTATGCGTGATTAATACAATTTCCCTATTGTCGAGAACAACAGCGGCAGGTTGTGCCCTATCATCAACATTCATCTGTAGCTTATTCCGAAGCCGCAATTCGTACAACACCCCCTGCGCCCCTCCGAACGTTTTTAGCGTTCCCACCAACAGCCCACTACTTACCACCCTGTCGGTTTTATTCCGTTCTCATTCTTTAGCGCCATTTCCCATGGTAGGTATTTACATTTCCCAACGACAAGACCAAAGTATGAGCACTTAGAAAATATCGGTTTAATGCCCACCCCCAAGGCATTAACCCCATATTTTTTAAGGATTTAACAGCATGAAAAAAATTGAAAACCCACATCGCATCCTGGTGATCGGTGGTGGCGCAGGAGGACTGGAGCTGGTTACCCAACTGGGTCACCGCTATCGTAAAAACCCTAATATCCAGGTCACACTGGTGGATCAGAAACGTTCCCATATCTGGAAACCTCTGTTACATGAGGTTGCCACAGGTACACTCGACCCCAGCACTGACGCAGTGGTTTACCCGGCCCATGCAGCCAAACATTATTATCAGTTCCAGCTTGGCTCTTTCTGCGGTCTGGATCAGGAGAAGCAGACCGTTACCCTGGCAGAGATCCTCGACGAAAACGGCGAACAGGTGCTTCCCGAACGTCATCTCGACTACGACACCCTGATTCTGGCGATTGGCAGCGTCAGCAACGATTTCAATACGCCGGGTGTTAAGGATAACTGCTTCTTTCTGGACACAGCCAGACAAGCGGATCGTTTCCATGACGCCCTGATCAATAACTTTCTGCGCACCAACCAGCAGGACGAGGGTGTGCTGAAAATTGCCATTGTCGGTGGTGGCGCAACCGGAGTTGAACTGGCGGCAGAGCTTTACAATGTCACTACGATGCTGCACACCTACGGCCTGCGTAAGATGACGGCAAGCCAGCTCAAGGTCCAGCTCATAGAAGCCGGCCCGCGTATTCTGCCCGCACTGCCGGGACGAATTTCCGCTGCTGCACGTAAGGAACTGACCCATCTGGGCGTAGAAGTCTGCGAAAACACCATGATTAAGTCAGCGACCAGCGAAGGTTTTATCAACGCTGATGATCAACTGATGGAAGCGGATATGATGATCTGGGCTGCCGGCGTAAAGGCACCGGATTTCCTCGCCGATCTGTATAAATTCGAGCTGAACCGAAACAATCAGATTATGGTTAAGCCGTCTCTGCAGTGCAGCAACGATGAGAATATTTTTGTTATCGGCGATTGCTGTGCCTGTCAGCAGGCCGATGGTAGCTGGGTGCCTCCCCGTGCCCAGTCGGCCCACCAGATGGCTAGTCTGGTTAAGCAGAATATCGAGCTGCAGCTAAACAATAAGCCATTGAAATCATTCATCTATAAAGATCATGGCTCACTGGTTAATCTTAGCCGATACAGTACCGTAGGCAGCCTGATGGGTAACCTGACAGGAAACAGTATGTTTATTGAAGGGAAAATTGCCCGGGTTGTTTACATCTCACTCTACCGGATGCATCAGATTGCGATTCACGGCTTCTTTAAAGCGATGATGGTGTATATCGCCGAGAAGGTCGGCAAGGTTGTCCGACCGAAAATGAAACTGCACTGAGCTAACTGAGTTCCAACCGCCTCGATTCGGGGCGGTTACTTCCAGCGCACCACCTCACCGTGGTCGAACAGATGCCCGGAACTGACCTTACGATAGCTGATAAAGATATTGCTGTAGGATACGCCACTGCGTTTGGATATGGAGAAAGCGATACATTCCATCATCGCTTCTACACTGCTGTCGTTGTGGAAGCTTGGTGCATGTAACTCCACCAGAACCGGGTGACTGCCACTCTGCGGCTGAGATGCAGGCCGCAACCCCGCCACCGAGTATTGTCTTGCCGGTATAAACTCCCAGGTCACCGTAATATGTTCAATACTGACCTCAGAGCCACGGGCAAAATCTTCGGTAATGCTCTTAATCATTGCCGAAACATCAATCTCGTCCTCGAAAGGCAATGATTTGATACAGATAAGTGGCATAGTCCCTTTCTCGTCGCAGCTATCGTTTAACGCAACTTAGAACAAACGCTGCGGAAAAACAATTGCTAAAGGGGCCAATTTCCTGAACCGACTCAGTCACTTGCGTTCGGAGTGCATAATAAAAGCCTCTAACTTTTTATCGACACCAAAAATATGCCGACGCAGCCACTCACAGAGAAAATCTGACAGCATGTCACGCAACTGAGCATCATACTCACTGTGTTCTGCCAGCATATGCTGCAGTTCTTTACGGAATTTATTATGTGATTGCAGATGAGCCTCATACTCCGGGTATTCCAGCGCCTGCATGTAGGCTTCTTCGATACAGAAATGGTGCTCGGCGTAATCGTTCAGACGGATAAAGGTGGTACTGTCGACATGATCGGCCTTGATCTCGTCGATCAGTTCAAAAAGAACCTGGTGTTGCTGATCCTGCCAGATGAGCTCACTACTTAAGGTCATATGATGCTCCTGATTATATTTATTTTGTGCATCTGGCCCTCTATTCTGGGCAACAATCCCCTCGCAGACACTGACATAAATCAGTAACCGGCCACCCCCTGATCTATAAAATACTGCAGTCCGGTTTAGCCGCCAGCCCGGCGGAACCGCCGTTGACCCCGGTTTCGGGACACGGCCCCATGACGATCTGAATCAATATTTTTGACAAACATGTGAATTATTTTGCTATAGGCATTACCACTGGAAAGCCAATAAAATGCAGAAAATAACCATGCATACAGGCGCTGTTCAGTGGCATCGACTAGCCTTAAGCCAGAACGCTTAATTTATTGCTACGCCGCACCCGGCTTCAGGTGCTTTGTTGGTGTTTAAACGCTCAACAAGTCATTGCGCCGGTTAAGGCTTTTTGCTGTAATGCGCCGTTTCTTTCAGAACAGAAACACAGGGATATACCCTTTATGACAGATGCAGCGATTGCACTGGAAATAAATGACCTCCATAAAAGTTACGGTTCCCTTGAGGTACTTAAAGGTATCTCCCTGACCGCGAAGGTTGGCGACGTTATCTCTATTCTGGGCTCCAGTGGCTCCGGTAAAAGTACCTTTCTGCGCTGCCTTAATCTTCTGGAATCTCCCTCCTCTGGCGAGATCAGCTTCAGCGGCGAATCTCTTCAACTGAAACCTGCCAAAGAGGGTGGATTGCAGTCTGCTGACCAGAAGCAGCTCGAACGGATGCGTGCCTCCATCGGATTTGTATTTCAGAACTTCAATCTGTGGCCGCATATGACCGTGATTGAAAACATTATGGAAGCGCCTGTTCAGGTCCTTAAACAGGATAAAGCGAGTGCCCGTGCGACTGCCGAATCCTACCTGAAAAAAGTCGGCCTCTATGAAAAGCGCGACAGCTACCCGAATCAGCTCTCCGGCGGACAACAGCAGCGTATTGCGATCGCCCGTGCACTGGCAATGGAACCTCAGGTACTGCTTTTCGATGAACCCACCTCCGCGCTTGATCCTGAACTGGTAGCAGAAGTGCTTAATGTAATGCGCGAACTCGCCGCCGAAGGCAGAACCATGCTGATTGTAACCCACGAGATGCGATTCGCCCGTGAGGTATCCAGCCAGATCGTATTCCTTCATGAAGGGCAGGTTGAAGAGATGGGTGAACCGGAAAAGGTTTTCACCAACCCCGATTCCGAGCGCTGCAAAGCGTTCCTCAGCAGCCACTTTTAATCAACGTATACTAACGATAATAAACATCCGCAAGGAGACGACGTAAATGGGCTTTAAAAAACTGATTACCGCAGCCGCGCTGGTTGCAGCGACGATTACAACCCCTGCTATCGCCGGTGATAAGATCCGTATCGCAACCGAAGGTGCCTACGCTCCATTCAATATGATCAACTCCGAAGGTGAGCTGACCGGGTTTGACGTGGATATCGCCAAAGCACTCTGTGCAGAGATGAAAGCTGACTGCAGCATTGTCGCTCAGGACTGGGATGGCATCATTCCCGGCCTTAAAGCGCGCAAATATGACGCCATCATCGCCAGCCTGTCGATCACACCGGAACGTAGCCGTGTTGTTGCCTTCTCTGATCACTACTACTCCAACTCCCTGACCTTCGTGACCGGTAAAGACACCCAGTTTGATCCGGCCATGGTTGAAGGCAAAGTGATTGGCGCACAGCGTGCAACAATCGCCGGTCAGTATCTTGAAGATAACCTGGGCGATAAAGCGACGGTTAAATTGTACGACACTCAGGACAATGCTTATCTGGATCTGGCCAACGGCCGACTGGATGCCATCCTGTCTGACAAACTGCCTGCCTATGACTGGCTGCAGTCTGAAGAGGGTCAGAAGTTTGAATTCCGCGGCGACAAGATCGATATCGATGACAAAATTGCCATCGCCGTGCGCAAACAGGACTCTGAGCTGAAAGAACGCTTCAACCAGGCGCTTAAAGTGATTCTGGAAAATGGTACTTACGAGAAGATCAACGCTAAGTACTTCCCGTTCTCCATCTATTAAGTTCCAGACGCACAAAACCAGGTTTGGCCGCTGTTAGCGGCCTTTCCTGTTTCATCAGGTAAATATTATGGATCTGCAGGGCTTTGGCCACCTCTTAATGAGCGGGGCCTGGATCACGCTACAACTGGCAGTTTGCAGCCTCTTCGTCGGCCTTATTTTCGGCATCATCGGCGCATCGGCGAAACTATCCTCGTCAAAAATTGCCAACACCCTGGGCAACAGCTATACCCTGCTCGTCAGGGGCATGCCGGAACTGCTTCTGGTACTGACCATCTACTTCGGCTCCTCTGCCGTACTGATGGCCATCGCCAGCCTGTTCGGTTATGACGAGTATATAGAACTGAGCCCGTTCGTTGCCGGGGTCACCGCTCTCAGTGTCGCTTTCGGCGCTTATGCCACCGAAGTGTTCCGCAGCGCCATGCAGGAGATTCCAAAAGGCCAGCGTGAAGCCGCTGTTGCACTTGGCATGACCCGCTTTCAAACTTTCCGCCGCATCATTTTGCCTCAGGTATGGCGCCTTGCCCTACCCGGCTTAGGTAATCTGTTTCTGGTTCTGCTCAAGGACACCGCACTGGTGTCGGTGATCGGTCTGGATGAGCTGATGCGCCAGACAGCCGTTGCCGTTGGCAACACCAAAGAACCCTTCACCTTCTATTTTGCCGCTGCCATGGTTTATCTGCTTATGACATCGATCTCTATGGCAGGCCTGCACCTGCTTGAACGCAAAGCCAACCGGGGCTACCAGGGGGCACGCGCATGAGTTGGGAATGGGACGTCATTATTGAGCATTTTCCACGCCTGTTGCAGGGCGCCTGGCTGACCCTCGAACTGGTATTGCTTTCCGGCTTTATCGGCCTGATGCTGGCAATCCCACTGGCGTTGATGCGGGTATCTCACCGCAGCTGGCTGCAGGCATTTCCTTTTGCCTATATTTTCTTTTTTCGCGGTACACCGCTGCTGATTCAGATCTTTCTGGTTTATTACGGTGCATCTCAGTTCGACTTCATCAAAAACTCCGCACTCTGGCCAATTCTGCGCGAACCCTACTGGTGTGCCATTATCACGTTTGCCCTGCACACCGCCGCCTACATTGCGGAGCTGCTGCGTGGCGCCATTCAATCGATTCCTAAAGGCGAGATCGAAGCAGCCAAAGCGCTGGGGATGAGCTACCCCCTCATGTTGCGCCGGATCATTCTGCCACGGGCGTTTGGCATTATGATGCCCTCCTATGGCAATGAAGTGATTCTGATGCTGAAGGGCAGCGCACTGGCCAGCACCATCACCCTGCTCGATCTGACCGGTATGGCGCGAACTATCATTGCCCGTACCTATACGCCGCTGGAGATCTTCCTTGCCGCCGGCGTCATCTACCTGATCATCAGCGCGCTGCTTATTCTCCTGTTCCGCTTTCTGGAAAAACGCTTCAATCGTCACCAGCACTGGCCTGACGAGAAACCAAAGGACCTCGATCCACAACATTGATCAGGCCACTGGCGTCGCGATCACGGGCCAGAGCAGCGTTGCTGCGATGGCCCACATCATCCCGCACACCACCAGATCCAGCACCTGCCAGGCTCTTGGCTGCCTGAACACCGGTTGCAGAAAACGCGCCCCCAGCGTCAGCGAAAAAAACCAGATACAGGAAAATGCGATCGCACCGGCCGCAAACCACCCGCGCTCATCTGCCGGATACTGGCCTCCGATACTGCCCAGCAAAACCAGCGTATCGAGATACGCGTGCGGATTCAGCAACGTGACCGCCAGCGTCGTCAGCAGCGCCGCCTTAAGGCTGCCTACCATTTTTCCTTCGGCGCCCAGATGCTGAGCGCGAAAAGCAGAACGCAAGGAACGCGCTCCATACCAGAGCAGGAACAGAGCCCCGCCCCAGCGCGCCGCTTCCATCAGCACAGGTGACTGTGTCACCAGCAGCCCCATTCCTGCCACACCGAGACTGATCAGTACAATGTCAAAGAAAGCACACAGCCCCGCTACCGGCCAGTGGTACTGGCGGCGCAACCCCTGACTCAGAACAAACGCATTTTGTGCACCAATCGCCACAATCAAGCCGGCGCTGGTTGCCAGTCCTTTAAGCAATGCCCCCACTTGTGCGGCGGTAATCAGCGATAACATTTCAGAATCACTCAACAGATTTATTTGCCGCGCATCATCCAAAAAGCCGCATCGTAAGTAAAACTGATATTTCTTATCCATAATTAGAAATTCTTATGATTGAAATCAGAGACCTCCGTCACCACGATCAAAGCTGTGCTTATAAAGTTTTCTCTTTATAATCACAGCGGCTTTAAAATCAATGCGTTAATAATTCTAACAAGTAGTAACGAGCCCATGAGCGTAAAACAGCACCGCAAAACCAATCGCCTTATCTTTGGTCTGGCCAGCACCATTGCACTGCTTATTCTGGTCAATGGCGGCTTTGCTTACTGGCAGATGCAGCAGGTTAAAGCAGAATTTTATGAGGTCGCCCATCGTGATCTGCCCCTGGCCTCTCAGCTATTGCCCCTGATCGATCGTCAGTTTGAACAAACCCTGCTGATCGAAAAGCTTCACCAGATTGAGGACCAGCACCGCCGGCAGATGATTCATATACTGGAAGAGAGCTTCATCCGTACCGGTGATAAGTTTGATCAGGCTTCCGCTGAGCTGAATACCATGCTCTCGGCCATGCTCGACTCTCCACGCGAGGCGACCCGGCAGAAAATAACCCGGATCCGCCAGCTCCTTTCACAGATCATTACCGAGCATCGCCAGTATCAGGATCAGGTGTTATCTATGGTCAACCTGATGAAAACTGATAACAAGCAGTATCAACCCGCTTTTATCAATGTGCTCAGCGCTGAAGAAAAAGACCTTACCCGTGAGCTGATCTCCCTGAGGGATGAACTGCAGCGCTTTACCCTGGCCTCAGCGCATGCGGTTGAGCGACATGAAGCCTGGGTGATCAAAGGTGTCGTTATCTTTACCCTGTTTGTATTCTCACTCGGCGCGATTATGCTGCTGATGATGCGACAGGTGATGCGGGGACGCGAGCAGGCAATTGAGAAGATCACCTACTACGCCAGCTATGATCCCCTGACTGATCTCTACAACCGTCGCCACTTCTTTGAACAATTGCAGTTGCAGATTGAACAATCGATTAAGCAACAGCGTCCGCTGAGCCTCTGTGTTTGTGACCTTGACCACTTTAAGCAGGTCAATGACAGCCGCGGCCATCAGATGGGTGATCAGGTGCTGAGCCGGTTTGCCGATGTGCTCAAACAGCAGGTCCGTAGCTCTGATTTTATCGGTCGCTTCGGCGGCGACGAGTTTGTCATCTGCTTCCCGGATACTGAAGCCGCCGAGGCCGCAGCCGTTGCAGAGCGGGTACGCAAATGCTTTGCCGAGAGCCTGTTCCGCAGTGATGGTGACAGCTTTTCAGTCAGCTCAACCTTTGGCGTTGCAGAGCTGGATCCGCGCTTCAGCCATGAGGACCACCTGATGGAACAGGCCGACATGGCCCTGTATCAGGCCAAGGATCTGGGGCGAAATCAGGTTTACTTTAACGCCCGCAGCGAATCAGATTGAAGATTCACTTGCCGACCGGATCAGGATCAGCAAAACTGAATAAAATTTACCTTAATTGGTTTTGCTAATGATCGACTATAAACAACTGCAGGCGCTGGCAGCGATACTGGAAGAATCCAGCTTCGATAAAGCTGCAAATCGCCTGCATATCTCTCAGTCTGCCGTTTCGCAGCGCCTGCGCCAGCTTGAGGAACAGATCGGTCAGCCGCTGGTGATTCGCAGCAACCCGGTACAGGCTACGGCAGCAGGCCAGCACCTGCTGAAGCACTACCGACAGGTTGCCCTGCTGCAAACGGAACTGCAGCAGGAACTGTCACAACAGATGGGCGCAGGGTTTACACCGGTCTCCATTGGTATCAATGCTGACAGCCTGGGTACCTGGTTCCTTGAGGCTGTACAGCCTCTGGTGGAGCAGGAGAACCTGCTGCTTGATCTTAAAGTTGAGGATCAGGATCAGACCCACCACCTGCTCAAAAGCGGTCAGGTCATCGGCTGTATCAGCTCCAACCCGGACCCCATGCAGGGCTGCAATTGCCTGCCTCTGGGGGTGATGCCCTACCGCTGCCTCGCCAGCCCCGCCTATCTGGCCCGCTATTTTCCAAACGGTGTTTCAAGTGAAGCGTTCCGCGCCGCTCCGGTTGCCGAGTACAGTAACAAAGACGAACTGCAGAACCGTTATCTGGCCACCTATTTTCAGCTTGGCCCTAACGATTACCCCAGGCACCGCATACCGGCCACAGAATCTTTTCTGCAGATGATCGTCCTCGGCATGGCCTGCGGTATGGTGCCGGATCAGCAGAGCCACCCCTTTCTTGAATCCGGCGCTGTGGTTGATATGAGCCCGGGCCAATACCTTGCCATCCCGCTGTACTGGCATGTCTGGAATCTCAAATCCAATCTCTACCGCAAACTGACGCACCACCTCAGCCGCGCTGCGGAACAGCAGCTCGACCCGTTCACGCTGCATCAACATCTGCTCTAACCCCGTTACCCCGATCACCTTAAAAAGCACCTGCCAGCCGTTCTCATCCTATACTTACAGAGCCTGACGGAGTTCAGCAGCGCTTAGCCAAGGGATCTTTGGCCCACCTGATATCGTGTTAGCGGATCTCTGCGGATAGAGAGTAAGATGCCATCAAGCCGTGAATCTGAATTTAAAACCAGTGCCCGAGTCGATCTGATTCTGATTTTGGTCGTTAATCTGTTCTGCCTGTATATCTTCACCCGGATCGATATGCTGGAATGGATGGTGGAGTTTGCACAAGATCACGAAGAGTGGGAGCTGGATGAGCTGATTCCTCTGGCGTTCAGCCTGGCCATCTCGTTTGTCTGGTTCGCCTGGAAAAGGGCCTGCGAAGCCCGGCAACTGTATCAGCATACCCGCCACCAGGCCCTGCGCGACCCACTGACCGGCCTCTACAACCGCCGCTTTATAGCCGAATGCATCACCAAAGAGATTGCTAACAGCCGTCGCAACGGCAGCCGGTTCGCTATCCTGCTGATGGATCTCGATAACTTTAAACAGGTTAACGACCGCTACGGACACAACACCGGTGACGAGGTTCTGCAGCGCTTTGCCACTGTACTGCACCGCCAGATACGCCATTCCGATGTTGTCGCACGCTGGGGAGGTGAAGAGTTTGCCATGCTGTGTCGGGATACAGATGAAACCGAGGCCTGCACAGTCGCCGAAAAACTACTGACTCAGTTCCGGCAAGAAGCCTACCCCGAAGACCTCCGGGTGACTGCGACCATCGGCATCGCCGTCTCCTGCGGGAAAGAAACGATGTCGCAGGTACTGCATAAAGCTGACAAGAACCTTTACCGGGGTAAAGATCTGGGTAAAGATCAGGTGGTGTTCGAGGGCTCAGCCTGAGCGAAGTTACCAATTACCAGTTATCTGCAGCATCCAGATCACTCTGTTTTTGCTCAACCCAGCTCTCGCCCTGATCGGTAATCTCTTTTTTCCAGAACGGCGCGTCTTTCTTCAGGTAATCCATTATAAACTGCGCCGCATCAAATGCGTTTTGCCGATGCGCACTGCCCACACCCACAAAAACGATATTCTCATTCAGGCTCAGGCGCCCTACCCGGTGGCAGATAACAATATTCCCCAGCTCCCAGCGCTGCCTTGCCTGATCGGCTATCGCATGCAAGGCCTTCTCCGTCATGCCCGGATAGTGCTCCAGAAACAGAGCATCCAGATGACTGTCGGCTACTTCAAGCTCACGGACAATTCCGGTAAAAGTGACCAGAGCCCCGCTGCTGCCATCCGCCGCCCGGACCTGCTCACTCAGGGTTCCGATATCAAATTCTTCGTTCTGGATATAAATTGCAGTATCAGCCATCAGTCTCTCCTTACACCGGAGCCCGATCATAGCACTTAATCACCGCGATGACCGCTCTAATCAGTGCTCCGGCTCTACCTTACAAAGCCGTTTAATGGTAAGGTTTGCGGCTTGATTTTCAGCTTTAATCCGAACATTTTCGGAGTAGTACCGAGGGAAAAGATGGTCTGGTACCCCCATGCGACCGTAGCCGTCATTGTTGAACAGGAAGGGAAGTTTCTGCTGGTCGAAGAGCACTCTTCAGGTCAGATCGTCTTCAACCAGCCCGCCGGGCACATTGAAGAAGATGAAAGCTTTGTACAGGCGGCCTGCCGTGAAACCCTTGAAGAAACGGCCTGGCATATCCGGCCGCAGGCACTGGTTGGTTTTTACGTCTACAAATCGGGCAGCAACAATACCACTTACCATCGCGCCTGCTTTATTGCCGACGCCATCCGCCACGAGCCCGACCTGAAACTGGATGAGGGCATTATTCGCGCCGTCTGGATGACCCGTGATGAAGTGGCCGCTCAGGCAGAAAAACTGCGCAGCCCGATGGTACTGCAATGCATTGATGATTATCTGGCGGGCCAGCGTTACCCGCTTGAGTTAATCCACGAACACAGTAACTGAATCGAATACAGAGATGACAGATCCCAAGCAAACCAAAGTGATCGTCGGCATGTCCGGCGGTGTTGACTCCTCAGTTTCCGCCCTGCTTCTGATGCAACAGGGCTATCAGGTCGAAGGCCTGTTTATGAAAAACTGGGATGAGGACGATGGCACAGAATACTGCACTGCCAAAGAGGATCTGGCCGACGCACAGTCGGTGTGTGACAAACTTGGCATCACTCTGCACACCGCCAATTTCGCCGCAGAATACTGGGATAATGTATTCGAACATTTCCTTGAAGAGTACAAAGCCGGCCGCACGCCAAACCCGGATATCCTCTGTAACCGTGAAATCAAATTCAAAGCGTTTCTCGAATACGCGGTCGAACTGGGTGCCGACCTGATCGCCACCGGTCACTATGTCCGTCGCGGCGAGCGCGATGGCAAAACCCGGTTACTGAAAGGGCTCGATAACAACAAAGACCAGAGTTATTTCCTGCATCAGGTCGGTCAGCGTGAAATTGAGAAAACGCTGTTCCCGGTAGGCGAACTGGAGAAACCTGAAGTTCGCAGGCTGGCAGAAGAACACGGCCTGACCACCCATAACAAGAAAGACAGCACCGGTATCTGCTTTATCGGCGAGCGCCGTTTCAGCGACTTCCTGAAACAGTACCTGCCGGCACAACCGGGCAAAATTGAAACGCCCGACGGCGTGGAGATTGGCGAGCACGCAGGGCTCATGTACTACACCATCGGTCAGCGTCAGGGGCTGCAGATTGGCGGTCTCAAAGACTACCCGGAAGAACCCTGGTTTGTTGCCGCTAAAGATCTGGAGCGTAATGTTCTGGTTGCCGTACAGGGCAAACAACATGAGCTGCTGTTTACAGACTGGCTCACCGCCGACGAGCTGTTCTGGATCAACGAAGAAGAACCCGCGCTGCCATTGCGCTGCAAAGCCAAAGTGCGCTACCGCCAGTCCGATCAGGACTGTGTCATCGAGCGCCAGGGCGATTCCGGCTATCTGATCCGTTTTGACGAGCCGCAACGGGCGATCACCCCCGGCCAGTCTGTCGTCATCTATGACGCTGACATCTGTCTTGGCGGTGGTGTAATCGAACACACCGGCAAGACCCAACAGCCGCCTGCTAACTGAGGACTGAACCGTGGCACGTATGCATGATGAACAAACCCTTGGCCTTGCAGGCCTGTTTCAGGCAGCCGCACTGGTAGAGCAGATCGCTACTCGCGGCATGGTTTCACAGAACAGTCTGGAAACGTCGATCTTCAGCATCATGCAACTGAATCCCTCTGTCAGCGAAGATATTTTTGGCGGTGCCGACGCCCTGCCTTACAACCTGCACCTGGGCCTGCAGAACCTGAAAGACCTGATCGACAAGCCGCGTTCCGAGCACAACAAAGATGTCATCCGGTATGCCCTGAGCATGATGCATCTGGAACGCAAACTGAGCGCCGACCCGGAGATGATGCAAACCATCGCCCAACGCCTCAATCAGGTCTCGGAACAGGCCCGCTACTTCAGCCCGGATGACCCGGATGCACTGCAGAACCCGGCCACCTTCTGCCACCCGAATGTGATCGCCAATATCGCCAGTCTGTATCAGGACACCATCAGCACCTTCAGCTTCCGTATTCAGGTTACCGGCGACCCGCGACATCTGCAGAACAGCGAAAATGCAGCAAAGATTCGCGCCCTGTTGCTGGCCGGAATTCGCAGCGCCATGCTCTGGCGGCAAAAAGGCGGAAAACGCTGGCACCTGCTGTTTTTCAAGTCGCGTATGCGCCCGTCCCTGAAGAAATTTATGAACTGAGTTTGCGCAACCGCCAGCCCCTACGAAAAGGCCGGCTTCTCGGTTATAATGCGCGCCTTACTTTTAACCTGAAGAATCTTTGAACAAGACCCTGAGCTCCTGTCTTTCAGCACAGCTCCTGTCTTTTCACAGCTTCCCTAACTTATAGAGAACGATTCATGGAGCTTTCCGCACTGACTGCCGTTTCTCCGGTTGATGGTCGCTACGGCAGCAAAACCGCTGACCTGCGTGATGTATTTAGTGAATATGGTCTGATCCGCTTCCGCGTGGAAGTGGAAGTACGCTGGTTACAGAAGCTGGCCGCCCACCCGCAGATTTCAGAAGTGCCTCCTCTGAGCAGCGATGCCAACGCCCTGCTGAACTCAATCGTTGACAACTTCGGCCCTGCAGACGCGGAGCAGGTTAAAACCATTGAACGTACCACCAACCACGACGTTAAAGCGGTTGAGTACTTCATTAAAGACAAATTCAAAGACAACGCTGAACTGATGGCGATCAACGAATTTGTTCACTTTGCCTGCACCTCCGAAGACATTAACAACCTGTCTCACGCGCTGATGCTGAAAAACGGCCTTCAGGTGGTTCTGCCTCAGATGCAGCAGGTGACCGAGGAGATCGCCCAGTTAGGTCGCGATTTCGCCGAGCAGCCAATGCTCTCCCGCACCCACGGCCAGACCGCCTCTCCGACCACCGTCGGTAAAGAGATGGCGAACGTGGCTTATCGTCTGCAGCGCCAGATCAAACAGATCGAAAGCGTTGAACTGCTGGGTAAGATCAACGGTGCCGTAGGTAACTACAATGCACACCTGTCTGCTTACGCAGATATCGACTGGGAAGCCAATGCCAAAGACTTCGTTGAAAGCCTTGGCCTGAGCTGGAACCCGTACACCACGCAGATCGAGCCACACGACTATATTGCCGAGCTGTTTGACGCGGTGTGTCGTTTCAATACGATTCTGATCGATTTCGACCGTGATATCTGGGGCTACATCTCTCAGGCTTACTTCAAGCAGAAAACCATCGCCGGTGAGGTGGGCTCATCCACCATGCCGCACAAGGTTAACCCGATCGACTTTGAAAACTCTGAAGGTAACCTGGGTATCGCCAACGCGATCTTCGGCCACCTGGCTCAGAAACTGCCGATCTCCCGCTGGCAGCGCGACCTGACCGACTCCACTGTACTGCGTAACATGGGTGTTGGCTTCGGCTACAGCCTGATCGCTTATCAGTCCTCCCTGAAAGGGATCAGCAAGCTGGAACTGAACCCGGCTCAGTTGAACGAAGATCTGGAAAATGCCTGGGAAGTACTGGCTGAACCTATCCAGACCGTTATGCGCCGTTACGCAATCGAAGAGCCGTATGAGAAGCTCAAGGCGCTGACCCGCGGTCAGGATATGAGCAAAGAGACCATTCTGGCCTTTGTTGATACGCTGGAGATGCCGGAAGAAGCCAAACAGGCACTGAAAGAGCTGACGCCGCACAGTTACATCGGTAACGCAGTAGCGCAGGCGAAAAAAATCTAAGCGTCTGTGTACGCAGCAGATTGACAGATAAACGGGGCATCAGCCCCGTTTTTTAGGTAACGAAGATGGAATCACTCAGTCGCGAAGACGGTACGACCCTGCACTATATCTCGCTTGGTCAGGGCGAAAAGACACTGGTATTTCTGCATGGCTGGACCGCCAGCGTCAGAGAGTGGCTCCCTTTTGCTTCGGAGCTGGCACAGAACCATCGGGTAGTCTGCTGGGATGCCCGCGGTCATGGGGCGCACACGTATCAGCCTGACAGCGAAACAAGCCTGCCAGCGATGGCGACAGATCTCGAAAGCCTGCTCACACATCTGAACATTAATGATGCCATTCTGGTCGGCCACTCCATGGGCGCACTTACCGCCTGGGAATATATCCGCCAGTATGGGCAGCAGCGTCTGGCCGGCCTTTGTCTGATTGACCAGTCACCCAAACTGGTGACCGACCAGCACTGGAGCCACGGCGTCTACAGCAACTTCGACAGCCAGCGCAATCAACGCTTTCTGCAACGTCTGACCGAGGATTTCCCGGAGGCGGTGCTGGAGCTGATAGGTCAGGGTATGAATCTGCGTTCGCGGCAGAACTATGAGCAGAACTCCCGTGGCTTCCAGCAGATGCGCGAATACCTTGAGCAACTACCCGGCGCCCTGCTGACCCGGTGCTGGGACAGCATTACGCAGCAGGATTACCGCCCGGTACTGGCCGCTATCGAACGCCCTGCGCTGCTGATTTATGGCGATCAGAGCCAGTTCTACAGTGCAGAACTGCAGCAATGGGTGCATCAGCAGATCAGTGGGTCTGAACTGCATATATACGAAAATTCCGATCATTCGCCGCACTTGTGGCACAAAGAGCGATTTATCTACGACCTGAACCGGTTTGTAGATGCATTGTGAGAGTAAGCGATGTTATCTAACGTTAGAGTTGTCCTGATCAACACCTTCCATCCGGGCAATATCGGCGCTGCAGCCCGCGCCATGAAAAATATGGGGCTGAGCAAACTCTATCTGGTAGACCCTGAAGAGTATCCGAGCGCTGAGGCCGATTCCCGCGCGGCGGGCGCAAAAGACCTACTCGACAGTGCCATAGTCGTCAGCACCCTCGAAGAAGCCATTGGCGACTGCCAGTTGGTAATCGGTACCAGCGCACGCACCAAACGCACTTTTGATCTCCCTCTGCTGGATGCCCGCAAAGGGGCCGAGCGGGTGGTGGCGGAAGCCAGATCCGGCGAGGTGGCACTGGTGTTCGGCCGTGAGACCATGGGCCTGCACAACCACGAACTACAGCAGTGCAACGTCCATGTTTATATCCCGGCCAACCCTGAATATCCGGTATTAAACGTCTCCCAGGCGATCCAGCTCCTCTGCTATGAAGTCTTTATGGCCGCAGAGAACAAAACCTACACCGAGGTTCAGGAGGAGTACCCAAGGCAACGGGAGATGGCGCTGTTTTACGAACATCTGGAAAAGGTATTACGTCTCACCCACTTCATCATTCCCCAGCATGAGGGTAAAGTACTGGAGAAGCTCCGACGCTACTTCAACCGTTCCCGGCCTGAGCGCACTGAACTGAATATGCTGCGCGGCATCCTGACCTCTGTTGAAGAGACCGTCGACAAACTCAACAAGCACTGACGGATAGAGAAAACAATGGAAGAGAATCTGCAACAACTGCTGAAACAGGCAGATGATCTGCGTGACGGCATCCAGAAGATACATGACCAGTCCAAGACCATGGGTTACAACGCCGTAGGTATTCGCGAATGTGCCGAAACCATTCAGCGCTGCCTGAAAAAAGTGGGCAATAATAAGATTGCCGCGCTTGCCTCCCGTGACAAACGCAAGGTTTATGCGGAGATGGAAGAAGCTGTAGACCAACTGATGGAGTTGATCAACTAGTGGATACTCTGTTTGGAGAGATCAGCGTAGAAACGTTTCTGCGTGAATACTGGCAGAAGAAACCTCTGCTGATCCGGAATGCTTTTCCCGACTTTGAACCACCCGTCAGCGCTGATGAACTCGCCGGCATGGCGCTGGAGCAGGATATTGAATCCCGGCTGATCATTCAGTCAGCCGATGGCAAAGAGTGGGAATTAAAACACGGCCCGTTCAGCGAAGAGACCTTTGCCGAACTGCCCCCCTCCCACTGGAGCCTGCTGGTTCAGGCCGTCGACCACTGGGTGCCGGAAGTGAGCGAGCTGGCAGAACACTTCAACTTCCTGCCAAACTGGCGACTGGATGATCTGATGATCAGCTATGCCGCTGACGGCGGTGGCGTAGGCCCCCATTACGATAATTATGATGTTTTCCTGATACAGGCCTCCGGTACCCGCTGCTGGGAAGTCGGCGGCCTCTACGATGAAAACTCGCCGCGCCGTGATGACGTACCCGTCATGATCCTGCCCGAATGGGAAGCTGAACAGCGCTGGGAACTCAACCCGGGTGATATGCTGTACCTCCCCCCTCGCGTCGGCCATAACGGTTACGCTGTCGGTGATGATTGCATGACCTACTCTGTTGGCTTCCGCGCGCCCTCACATCAGGAGGTGCTCGAAGGCTACAGCCGCTACCTCGACAACCTGACAACGGCCGAAGAGCGCTACGCTGACCCGGACTTCAAACTGCAGAACAATCCCGGTGAGATCACCGATCAGGCGATTGACCGGGTGCAATCCATCCTGCGTCGCTACAGTGAAGACCGGGAACTGATCAGCCACTGGTTCGGTGAATTCATGACCGAACCGAAATACCCCGATCAGGCCGGCGAAAACAGCGTTGAAATGGATGAAGGCGAGATCCGCAACCTGCTCAGTGCCGGTATTCCCCTGTGCCGCAATGAAGGCTCAAGGTTCGCTTTCCATCGCAGTGGCGACCTGTTTATCCTGTTTGTAGACGGTAAAGGCTGTGCCTGCAGCCCGGATCAGATCCCCCTCGCAGAGCAGCTTTGCAGCGCCCTCTATCACACCGATATACCGGTAGGTGATGGCAACCTGCAGCTCATCAAGGCACTGCTTTTACAGGGATCACTCTACTTCCTCGGCGAAGAGTAAAAGCCCGCCTGCCTGAGGCCCGGTACCTATCAACAGAGCTGATAGGTACTATCCCTCACTTCTTTTTCTGATTCTGCTACACTGCGGCAAAGCCAATGGACAGCCGAGTGGACTCTGATGAGCAATGCAGTGCAACTACCCAACCTGACAGACAGCCAGCTTACCCTGAGTGATCGTGTAGCCACCCTCACCTTTCAGCGCCACGATGTGCGTAATGCCCTCACCGGAACCGCGCTGATCGACGATATCCTTTCAGTCGTTGACTGGGCCAACCGCGAACCCGAAGTCTCCGTACTTATTTTCACCGGTGAAGGCAGCGCCTTCTCCGCCGGCGGTAATATCAAAGAGATGACCGAACGCGAGGGTACCCATAGTGACGGCGCTTTTGCCGGCGATGTCTACACCGTACAGAACCGCTACCGTCAGGGCATTCAGCGTATTCCGCTGGCCATGGAAAAACTGGATATTCCGGTCATCGCAGCAGTAAACGGCCCTGCTATTGGTGCAGGTTTCGACCTGACCTGCATGTGTGACATCCGGATCGGTTCCAGTGCCGCCAAACTGGGTGAGACCTTCGTCAATCTGGGCATCATCCCCGGTGATGGTGGCGCCTGGTTCCTGCAGCGTCTGATCGGTTATCAGCGGGCCGCAGAACTGACCCTCACCGGCCGAATCATTGCCGCAGACGAAGCCCGGGAACTGGGCATATTGCTTGAGGTCACCGAACCGGATGCGCTGTTACCCCGGGCAGAAGCGCTGGCCCGCCAGATTGCAGCGAAGCCACCGCAGGCACTGCGTATGACCAAGCGCCTGCTGAAATCTGCACAGCGGATGGAGCTGCCGGAGTTTCTCGATCAGTGCGCTCTGATGCAGGGGATCTGCCATAACACCGCCGATCATATGGAAGCCGTCACCGCCTTTGTTGAAAAACGTGAACCGAAATTCAACGGCAACTGATACACAAGCCCTGACAGGAGGCAGCCACTGCCTCCTGAAACAACAGACCAGACCCGCCAGATGCAATCAGCCCATCGGCATAAATGGACTTTAATCTACATCTGAAAACCCTGTTAAGTGATTGTAACGACATGAAAAACTGGATTTTTTTGAGCATTGCTATCTTTTCTGAAGTGATTGCCACCTCAGCACTCAAAGAGAGTGAAAACTTCAGTCGTCTGGGGCCGTCATTACTGGTGGTGATCGGCTATGCCGTTTCTTTCTACTTTCTGGCGCTGACCCTTCGCACCATACCTGTGGGCATCGCCTATGCCATCTGGTCAGGCGTCGGCATCGTGCTGATCAGCGCGATTGGCTGGGCGGTTTTCAACCAGAAGCTCGACACCCCGGCCCTGCTGGGTATCAGTCTGATCCTTGCCGGCGTACTCACCATCAACCTGTTTTCGAACAGTGTCGGGCACTGATCAATCCGGGCAGATCTGCTGATTCTGCCTCGGTTTTATGCCCGCTCTGATACAAACCCTCTTTAGCTTGAAACAGTATTCTGAGCCACTTCGGTAATCACCCGGCGTATCCACTGGTGCGCCGCGTTATGCTGTAACAGAGGGCTCCAGGCCATCTTCAGTTCAAACTCCGGTATTTCAAAAGGTGGCTTTTTCATAATCAGACGCGGGTTATCTGACTGCGCCGCCGCTGCCCGGGTGGGAATGGTAGCAACCAGCCCCTTCTGCTCAGCCAGCATCGCTGCGGACTGATAGTGGCGGGTGAATACGGCGATATGGCGTTTTTGCCCAATGGCATCCAGCGCCTCATCTACCCACCCCAGACGTTTGGTATCTTTTGGCGTGATCCCCATCCCCGCGCCCATGCCGGTTTTACTGACCCAGACATGGCGGGCCTTCACATAGGTTTCAAGACGGAAATCATGGGACAGAGGGTTATCAACCGCGAACAGGCAGGAGAAGCTATCGCGCCACAGGGTTTTCTGATGAAACGACTGCGGCATCTCATCAAACCGGTTGATAACCAGATCAACCAGACCCTGTTCAACCTCAAGAAAACTCATATCACTGGGGGTCAGAATGTCCAGTACCACATCCGGCGCTTCTTTACTTAAACGCTTAAGCAGTCGCGGTAACAGCGTAGCTTCACCGTAGTCACTGGTCATGATTCGGAACACCCGCTCACTGCTGCTGGCATCGAAATCACTGCTCGGTTCAATCACCTGCTCTACCGACGCCAGAATCTGGCGCAACAGCGGTTGCAGCGTCTGCGCCCGTTCAGTGGGTACCATGCCATCACTGGTGCGCACCAGCAGCGGATCACCAAATGTTTCACGTAATCGACGCAAACCATTGCTCATTGCCGGCTGAGTAATCCCCAGCAAACTGGCAGATCGGGTCACATTTCGCTCCCGGAGCAAGACATCAAGGTATACCAAAAGGTTTAAGTCGATCTTATCGAGATTCATAGCAAAGCCGCATAACTACTGATGTTGCAGAATAGTAACACAGGACTATTCACAGAATAAATAGCGCAAATAAGGGCCATTTATTTCAATTATGTCCATCCGCTCACTAGAATCGACTTCGAAACTTTTAAGCAGCACACCAAACCTCTGCTGACAAAAAATATGGAAGGAAAAGCCATGTCTACATTACAAAAAGATATCGATTCCGTAGCTACCCTGAAAGCAGCCCAAGGCGCTTCCTGGAACGCAATCAACCCTGAATACGCTGCGCGTATGCGTGCCCAGAACAAATTCAAAACCGGTCTGGACATCGCTAAGTACACTGCTGCGATCATGCGTAAAGACATGGAGCGTTACGACGCAGACAGCTCCCAGTACACTCAGTCTCTGGGTTGCTGGCACGGTTTCATCGGTCAGCAGAAGATGATCTCTATCAAGAAGCACTTCAACAGCACTGACCGTCGCTACCTGTACCTGTCCGGCTGGATGGTTGCTGCGCTGCGCTCTGACTTCGGTCCTCTGCCAGACCAGTCCATGCACGAGAAAACGTCTGTATCCGGTCTGATCGAAGAACTGTACACCTTCCTGCGTCAGGCTGATGCACGTGAACTGGGCGGCCTGTTCCGCGCACTGGATGCAGCTCGTGAAGCCGGCAATGCCGCTGAAGAAGCGCAGATCCAGGATCAGATCGACAACCACCAGACTCACGTTGTGCCAATCATTGCTGACATCGATGCAGGTTTCGGTAACGCTGAAGCGACTTACCTGCTGGCTAAGCAGATGATCGAAGCCGGTGCTTGCTGCATCCAGATCGAAAACCAGGTATCTGACGAGAAACAGTGTGGTCACCAGGACGGTAAAGTAACCGTTCCTCACGAAGACTTCCTGGCTAAGATCCGCGCAGTTCGCTACGCGTTCCTGGAGCTGGGTGTAGACGACGGTGTGATCGTTGCCCGTACTGACTCTCTGGGTGCTGGCCTGACCAAGCAGATCGCAGTAACTCGTGAACCAGGCGATCTGGGCGACCAGTACAACAGCTTCCTGGATTGCGAAGAAGTTGCACCGGCTGATCTGGCTAACGGCGACGTTGTCCTGAACCGTGACGGCAAGCTGCTGCGTCCTAAGCGTCTGCCTTCTAACCTGTTCCAGTTCCGTGCAGGCACAGGTGAAGACCGCTGCGTACTGGACTGCATCACTTCCCTGCAGAACGGTGCTGACCTGCTGTGGATCGAAACTGAGAAGCCACACGTTGGCCAGATCGGTGGCATGGTTAACCGCATCCGTGAAGTGATTCCGAATGCGAAACTGGTTTACAACAACTCTCCATCTTTCAACTGGACTCTGAACTTCCGTCAGCAGGTATTCGATGCATGGACTGAAGAAGGTAAAGACGTATCTGCATACGATCGTAACAACCTGATGTCTGCTGAATACGATGAGTCTGATCTGGCTGCGGCTGCGGATGACAAGATCCGTACCTTCCAGGCGGATGCCGCTCGCGAAGCGGGTATCTTCCACCACCTGATCACACTGCCGACTTACCACACTGCTGCGCTGTCTACTGACAACCTGGCGAAAGAGTACTTCGGTGATCAGGGTATGCTGGGCTACGTGGCTGGCGTACAGCGTAAAGAGATCCGTCAGGGCATCGCATGTGTTAAGCACCAGAACATGGCGGGTTCCGACATGGGCGACGACCACAAAGAATACTTTGCCGGTGAAGCTGCACTGAAAGCGGCAGGTAAAGACAACACCATGAACCAGTTCAGCTAAGCTGACGGTTCATTGAAAAAGGGCGCTACGGCGCCCTTTTTTGTGTTTTAACGATGGCACCGATGGATTAGCGGGACTCACCGGACCCGGTGCAATACGCCTCTGGCTATTGTACCCTGCGGCCTTATTCGGCTGGTTTATCCTTGCACTCACGATTGAGCTTTTCTATATAATTCTGCTGCGAGCTGAGGTTCATATCGTTTTCAATCAACTTAATTGACTGTCGGTAGTTGGTATCGCTCAGTTCCTGATTCTGTTGCAGCAACAGCACATTGATGGCGATGGAAACCACAAACAGGGCTCCCATCATCAGGGCCGCATCCATATGAATCGTCAGCTTTCGTTTTAACACCTGCATTCCTCTGCTCCGGCTGAAAAATATCTGTGCGACATTATCTACGAACTCTCCCCGCCTGATAAGTCTGGTGACTAAATTCACCTTTTGCACCGCAGCATAAAAACCTTAAATAGTCATCAATTCTCCTCAACATGAATCGGTCATCCGGCTTATAAATTGACTGATTACTCCTCAGGAATCATCCCAAAACATAACAGCAGAGCGCAGGTTAAAGCCCTTGCCGGACAATAAGCACAATGACAAAACCCATAAAAAACCAGTCAGCCAGATTTTATTCGGTAATTCTTTGCCAACTCCTTTAAATTCAAGGAATTGAAAGCATTTTGTAGTCAAAAACATATAGATCTTTTAGCTATTAAAAAACTTATTTTAATTCCATTATTTCTTGTAAAAGAGTCGCACTAACTGCTATACCTAAGTCGCTACTACTTAAGACCGAGCGCTGAAAACCCCATATTCAGTGGCGCTCAGAGGAGTATGCCAGATCATGTAATGTAGTTAATTTACAGTACTGCCCCCACCATTGCGGTAGTAAAACTACATTTTTGCATATGCACAAAAAGTCGCTTTGACGCAGCTGCGAAATAGCCCCATTATGCCAACCACTAAGCTAGCAGAATGACTCAACCGTTCTGTCGGGCAGAATCTCGCTGCGGTGATTTTCTGAATAAATACGTTGAGCTAAGGGATTTCCGGTCACGCATTGCGGGGCCCGAACTAACTATACAAATACAGGTTACACTGTAGAGGATCTACCATGTCTACACTGAAACAAGATATCGATTCCGTAGCTACCCTGAAAGCAGCCCAAGGCGCTTCCTGGAACGCAATCAACCCTGAATACGCTGCGCGTATGCGTGCCCAGAACAAATTCAAAACCGGTCTGGACATCGCTAAGTACACTGCTGCGATCATGCGTAAAGACATGGAGCGTTACGACGCAGACAGCTCCCAGTACACTCAGTCTCTGGGTTGCTGGCACGGTTTCATCGGTCAGCAGAAGATGATCTCTATCAAGAAGCACTTCAACAGCACTGACCGTCGCTACCTGTACCTGTCCGGCTGGATGGTTGCTGCGCTGCGCTCTGACTTCGGTCCTCTGCCAGACCAGTCCATGCACGAGAAAACGTCTGTATCCGGTCTGATCGAAGAACTGTACACCTTCCTGCGTCAGGCTGATGCACGTGAACTGGGCGGCCTGTTCCGCGCACTGGATGCAGCTCGTGAAGCCGGCAATGCCGCTGAAGAAGCGCAGATCCAGGATCAGATCGACAACCACCAGACTCACGTTGTGCCAATCATTGCTGACATCGATGCAGGTTTCGGTAACGCTGAAGCGACTTACCTGCTGGCTAAGCAGATGATCGAAGCCGGTGCTTGCTGCATCCAGATCGAAAACCAGGTATCTGACGAGAAACAGTGTGGTCACCAGGACGGTAAAGTAACCGTTCCTCACGAAGACTTCCTGGCTAAGATCCGCGCAGTTCGCTACGCGTTCCTGGAGCTGGGTGTAGACGACGGTGTGATCGTTGCCCGTACTGACTCTCTGGGTGCTGGCCTGACCAAGCAGATCGCAGTAACTCGTGAACCAGGCGATCTGGGCGACCAGTACAACAGCTTCCTGGATTGCGAAGAAGTTGCACCGGCTGATCTGGCTAACGGCGACGTTGTCCTGAACCGTGACGGCAAGCTGCTGCGTCCTAAGCGTCTGCCTTCTAACCTGTTCCAGTTCCGTGCAGGCACAGGTGAAGACCGCTGCGTACTGGACTGCATCACTTCCCTGCAGAACGGTGCTGACCTGCTGTGGATCGAAACTGAGAAGCCACACGTTGGCCAGATCGGTGGCATGGTTAACCGCATCCGTGAAGTGATTCCGAATGCGAAACTGGTTTACAACAACTCTCCATCTTTCAACTGGACTCTGAACTTCCGTCAGCAGGTATTCGATGCATGGACTGAAGAAGGTAAAGACGTATCTGCATACGATCGTAACAACCTGATGTCTGCTGAATACGATGAGTCTGATCTGGCTGCGGCTGCGGATGACAAGATCCGTACCTTCCAGGCGGATGCCGCTCGCGAAGCGGGTATCTTCCACCACCTGATCACACTGCCGACTTACCACACTGCTGCGCTGTCTACTGACAACCTGGCGAAAGAGTACTTCGGTGATCAGGGTATGCTGGGCTACGTGGCTGGCGTACAGCGTAAAGAGATCCGTCAGGGCATCGCATGTGTTAAGCACCAGAACATGGCGGGTTCCGACATGGGCGACGACCACAAAGAATACTTTGCCGGTGAAGCTGCACTGAAAGCGGCAGGTAAAGACAACACCATGAACCAGTTCAGCTAAGCTGACGGTTCATTGAAAAAGGGCGCTACGGCGCCCTTTTTTGTGTTTTAACGATGGCACCGATGGATTAGCGGGACTCACCGGACCCGGTGCAATACGCCTCTGGCTATTGCACCCTGCTCAGCCACTTACTGCTGACTGCTGCTTGTCTGAGCGCCACTAAAGTTCTAAAATTCATTTACATATTAATTAGTTAAGAACCTTCCCACCCATGAATCTCCGCTCGCTTCACTACGCCTGGACTATTGTTCTGGCCGGGGCAATGACCCTGTTCTGCTGCATGGGTCTGGCCCGGTTTGCACTGGGCATGCTGCTCCCTTCCATGGGCGAGAATCTGGATCTCAGTTACACCCAGATGGGATTTATCAGTACCGGAAATTTTATTGGCTATCTGCTCTCAGTGTTTCTTTGCGGCAAGATGATCTCCCGACTGGGCGAACGTAACACCATCGTCACCGGGCTGGGACTGATCGCCGCCAGCATGCTCTGCGTCAGCTTCAGCAGCCAGCTCTGGCTGATTATCCTGATGTACTTTATTACCGGTATCGGTAGCGGTGCCGCCAATATCACCAGCATGACCCTGATCGCACACTGGTTCAGCAAAAAGTACCGTGGCCGCAGTGCCGGCTACATGATCTTTGGTAACGGGCTGGGTATTGTGGCCAGTGGTCTGCTGGTCCCCTGGCTTAACAGTCAGTGGGCTGAAACCGGCTGGCGAATTGGCTGGGGCACGTTTGCACTGGCAACCGCCCTGCTGACAGTAGCCGTGGCAATGCTGATTCAAAATAATCCGGCCCAGACGGGCTTGCGCCCCTATGGTGAATCTGAGCACAGTCCGCCACCTGTCACCACGTCGGCATCCCCGGATAACCGTTTCCGGCTGATCAGTCATATCGGCGCAATCTACTTTATGTTTGGCTTTACCTACGTGATCTATACCACGTTTATCGTCACCAGCCTGATCGCAGATTATGAGTTCAGTGAATCATTTGCCGGCGCTTTGTGGATGGGTATTGGCGTAATCAGTATGTTTTCGGGCGCCCTGTTTGGCTGGGTTTCCGATCATTTTGGTCGTAAAACCGGGCTGGTAGTGGTGTTTGCGCTGCAAACTCTGGCCTATCTTCTGGTGGCTACCGAGCTGGGTGAAGCGGCGCTTTATGTTTCGCTGCTGTTATTTGGTATGACCGCGTTCAGTATACCCGCGATTATCGCAGCGCTGGTCAGCGACACACTGCCACCCGCTGAAGCGGGAAAAGTCTTTGGCTATATAACGTTCTTTTTTGGTATCGGCCAGATCTTCGGGCCAACTCTGGCAGGCTATCTGGCAGAACAGAGCCAGTCTTTCAGTTCCAGCTATCTGCTGGCGGCCAGCCTGACATCGATGGGGATTGGATTGACGCTGCTGTTAAAAGCCTCGCCGAAAGAGGTGCAGTCTGGTTGAACAACGGCCTCAGACTGAAGGCGGGTAAAACTGGCTCGCTTAACGATGAGCCAGTGGTCCCGGAATAACCTGCGGCAGTTCAATCTGCAGCAATGATTTAATTTTCTTAACCAACAGAGAAAACAGTTCTGCAGTGAATTCGCTGCGCTGCTTGCGGGCTTCTTCGATGTAATACTCAACGGTTTCAGTTTTCATGGGGTAATTCCTGTGTCTGTCTGCTTGATGAGGCCATAATAATCTCCCTCACGCGGTTGCAGCAAACGATCAATCCTCAGCGTATCGGTTAGTTTTTTTCACCTATTTACGGAACAAGGCTGTTCTCACCCGGGCTCACTGCCGCTTTTTGCCCCGGCAAGCAGTTAATCAGACAAAGCGGCAACCGGTTGCCATTGATCGCCGCCCGGGCGACAGGTTGATTTAAAAACTGATTGTTTTGTATACGTTTTATCTAACTGGTATTGATCTTGCTGAGCTTATACCGAACCGACAACAGTCTACTTTTAGCTCAGGTATAAGGATCATGGTTAATCGCAACACCCCTCTTCAACGTCATCCTATGAGTCATATCTCTATTGATGATTCTATTCAGCAACAGCAGAGCCTGTTACAGGCTGATACTGAAGCCCTCGAAGAACTGGATGCGTTTTATCAGGCGATGCTGGAGGAGTTCGATCCTGCCCTGCAGAAACGCCGGTACCAGACACTGTTAGATAAAAAGATCTGCAGCCTCTATCGCTTCGAGGGTGTTCTTATCGCTTTACGCTATTGTGACGGGACGCTGGACTGCTTTGATCCCTTAGCCGCTGAGTTATTGGCAGATGCCGCGCAAAAAGGTGCGTGCAGCAATGCCGCCGTCGCGCAGATTCTGAGGCCTGTGTTTGGTGAACGCCTGACAATGGAAAGCTACACCGGCGCCGAACCGAGCTATGCCGACCTGAAACAGGGGTTACTCTACAGTCCGGCGGATCTTGAAGCCGGGTTTAAGGCCGACTACGCCAGCCTTGAAGAACATATGTGTGACTGGATTCAGCTATATCAGCGCTGGCTGCACGACTATCTTGCATTCAACCTTGCTCAGATCAGCCACGCTAAAAGCCGCCCGGGCAAACAGGCACCAACACCTCTGGAACGCGCACCGGCCCCGGATAAGCTGATTGCAATCTGAGTGATTAGCTGACAAATGAGCGTACCTGAGCGGGCAACTCCACCGATTTTTCGGTACGGTGATCGATCCACACCACTTTGGCATAACCAATACTCACCGGTGATTCAGGAGAGCGCTGGCTGTAGATCTCATACTCGGTCATAAAGCTGGAACGGCCGGGGTCTTTAACATAACAGTCAATCCGTACCCGGTCAGGGTAGACAACGGGTTTGAGGAAGGTGCAACCGACATTAATCACCACGGGTGCCAGGCCGTTAGGATCCATCTCCACGCCGATCTTCTCAATCAACTGTACCCGTGCTTCCTCTATATATCGGATATAGACCGCA
Source organism: Neptuniibacter halophilus (assembly GCF_030295765.1). NCBI lineage: Bacteria > Pseudomonadati > Pseudomonadota > Gammaproteobacteria > Oceanospirillales > Oceanospirillaceae > Neptuniibacter > Neptuniibacter halophilus. The sequence continues at coordinate 3,926,294 of NZ_AP027292.1, forward strand.
TTATTCACATGACCATAGGCATCCATATCGCCCCAGCGTACCGGAATCTCACAGCTATAGACCAACTTCCCTTTTTCCTGACTCATACTCACTCCCGAATGCTTATCCTGCTCCACATTATCCTGTTAACCGGTTGTTTAAAATAACAATTTTGATCATCCTTAGGGCTGGATTAATTTTCTCAGTCATAACGACAGTCCCGCCATCCCGGTTGCCACTGTCTTGAGCTGTATGGAGCCCTTTATTTATGAGTTATCTGATCCCCCTGCTGGTCCTGATCATTATTGTCTTTCTCTACCGCAACCATCAAAAAGCTAAGCAACAGGCCCGGAACAACCGTCTGGCAGGTGACCAGTTCCTGCAACAGAATGCCGGCAATGAAGGCGTGATCACCACCTCTTCGGGTCTTCAGTATAAGGTTCTGGAGTCTGGCAGTGGTGAGTCTCACCCAATTGCCACTTCACGGGTTAAGGTGCATTACCATGGCACCCTGATCGATGGCCGGGTGTTTGACAGCTCTGTTGAGCGCGGCGAACCGATTGAGTTTGGTCTGAATCAGGTGATCCGGGGCTGGACTGAAGGCCTGCAGTTGATGGTTGTCGGTGAAAAAACCCGCCTGTTTATTCCTGCTGATCTGGCTTACGGTGATTCCGCTGCCGGGATCATTACCCCGGGTTCAACCCTGATCTTTGACGTGGAATTACTGGATTTCAGTTAAAAAAATGGCGGAGGCAAAATGCCTCCGCCGAAACGCGGTTTCGACAGTCTAACCACGAGTGGATCTGTTTTGCCGAGAGGAAGAAGGAGCAAAAGATCCAGGGTGATACCCTGTGCGGCAACCCATTGATGAGAGCCAGGACAAATCCGCACGAGGTAACAGAACGGTTTTGGAGGCCGTCTAAAAACTACACCGCCGGGAAGCAGTTTTTACACGGTCTCCTGAGGTCGGGTTCGCCGGGTGAAGGGGGACCCGGTGAACCCTGAACAAAACCCGTTAGAACAGGTTTGTTTTGTAATCCACAATGAAGCGGATATCGTTGATACGTGGTACAACCGCCGCATCGCCATCAGCCTTCGCCACACGCAGACGCATGCTCAGACCTTTAGCCGCACCCTCCTGCAGGGTGTATTTAACATCGACGTTGGTTTCACGACGCTGGCCATCATCACCACCGCTGTAATCGATATCCCAGCTCTCGGTATGACGTGCCATCAGGTGCAGACCCGGTACAGAAGGCACATCGTAGTCGATACGCGCCTGCAGTGACTGCTCATCTTTGGCATTGAAGTCCAGCAACTGAACTGCGCCCCAGGTAAAGAACTGAGTGTTGTCATCGCCACCCCACTTCTGGTCATATCCGGCGCTGCCACCAATAGTCTGGTAAGCGAGGGTATAAGCCAGATTGCCCTGTGACAGGCGTGCAGTCAGACCGGTCAAATGACTGTCGTAATCGCTGCCGTACAGTGCACCATCGTCTTCACCACGCATGTGGGTCAGGTCCAGCATCAGATCGTAGTCACCCAGTTGCGTCGGGTAAGCCACATTGATGTAGCTCTGCTTCTGGTAATCGTCAGCCACTGCGTACTGCAGGTGCGTGCTCAGACCATTGGCAAATTTATAGGTACCACCCAGAGATACGATCTCGTACTCCTCACCATTAACCGCGTAAGGCACAAAGCCCTCCTGGTTGTTCATAGATGCTTCGTCAGAGTAGATCGCATACACACTGCCATTTTCAAAGCTGGCAGTCGCGTGAACACCCTGTGTGCTCGGCGCGGAGATACGGGATGTCAGGTCGTTCAGCAGTGGCGTCATCAGCACCATACGACCGGCATTAATCTGCAGATTGTCCAGCGGTTTGAACTTGATGTATGCCTGTTCCAGCGTGGTATAACCGTCGCCTTCAGGGTTCAGTACATCAGAGGAGTTAACGGTTTTCTCATCGATCAGCTCAGCCACGTGAACTGCACCCAGACCGAAGCCGATGGTGTCATTCCACATAGGTGAATCAACGTCCAGACGAATCGCCTGACCCGCTGCGATGGTATCCGGAATACCCTGATCAAAATCACGGTTCATGTAGAAGGTACGGAAGCCCAGGTCTACATTCCAGCCGTTGTCCCCTTCTGCCGCCATAGCTTGTGTGCCAGACAGTGCAGTCAGTGCCATGACAGCAACACTCAACTGTTTAAGTTTCATTCTGATTTCCTATTATTGTTGTTTACAGATCCGGTCATTGCCGGGTTAAACGGACTCAACGCACCCTCCCTGGGTCCACTCGGGTCTCTCCTGTACTGGTTGCGTCGGGTCCGAATCTTGTGTCAGGCGCCAAGCAACAGCTTGTCGTCATCCAGTTCTTCGCCATCTCCACGCGCTTTGGCGAACAGATTAAGCAGGTCTTTGACGTCGTACTGGCTGCGCTCTTCACCTTTGAGGTCAAACATCACTTTGCCTTCATGCATCATGATGGTTCGGGTACCGTGATCCAGTGCCTGTCGCATGGAGTGTGTGACCATCATCACTGTGAGCTTTTTCTCAGCGACAATCTGGTCGGTAATCTCCATCACCAGCGCAGCCGTTTTAGGGTCGAGTGCCGCGGTATGCTCATCCAGCAGCAGGATTTTGCTCGGCTGCAGTGCAGACATCAGCAAACTGATCGACTGACGCTGACCACCGGAAAGCAAACCCATCTCGGCATCGAGACGGTTTTCCAGCCCCAGATTCAGGCGCTTAAGTTGTTCGCGGAACAGCTCACGCAGGTCATCATTCAGCGCCGGCAGCAATCCACCGCGCTTACCCCGCCCGTAAGCCAGCGCCATGTTTTCCTCGACCGTCATATTGCCGCAGGTACCCGCCAGCGGGTCCTGAAACACACGCGCTACATCACGGGTACGTCCTGCCGCGGATACTTTGGTCACATCCCAGGCATCAAACAGCAACTTACCGCTGCTGGCACGGATATCACCGGCAATGGTATTCAGCAGCGTGGATTTACCCGCGCCGTTCGAACCGATCACGGTGACAAACTCACCCTGCGGAATCTCAAGATCCACACCACGCAGCGCTCGTTTTTCGGTCGCCATGCCGGCATTGAAGGTCACTTTGATATCTTTACAACTGATCATGCTTCACCTCCGGCAGCAGCTTTGCGCGCTTTCTGTTCGCGACGGATATGCGGCACGATCAGTGCCAGCGCTACCAGCAACGCAGTAATCAGGTTGAGGTCAGAGGTGGTAAAGCCAAGGAAATCAGCATTCAACGCCACCGATACAGCCAAACGGTAAAGCAGCGAGCCGATAATGCAGCTAAAGATAATCACCAGCATCGAGCGGCTGCCAAACAGGCTTTCACCGACAATCACCGCCGCCAGACCCACCACAATGGTGCCGATCCCCATGGTCGAATCAGCAAAGCCATTGGTCTGGGCAAACAACGCCCCGGCCAGTGCAACCAGACCATTCGACAGCGCCAGACCTGCATAGATCTTCTGCTTAATGACAATGCCGTTGGCCTGTGCCATACGTGGGTTTGCGCCGGTTGCACGCATCCCCATGCCGTACTGGGTATTGAGGAAATAAGCGATCGCCAGACCCACCAGCACAACCACAACCGCGACAAAGATCACCTTGAGGTACATATTGGAAAGGCCCAGCGCCTCAAACGGTGACAGCACAGTCGGTTCCATAATCAGCGCCAGATTAGGCTTACCCATAATCCGCAGATTAATGGTGTAGAGTGCCGTCATGGTCAGGATACTGGCCAGCAGATGCAGAATGTTAAACCGCAAATTCAGCCAGGCGGTTACCATGCCGGCTGCCGCCCCGCCAATAACCGCGCAGAGGGTCGCCACATAGGCATTCACCCCGGCAAGGATCAGGGCTGCGGCAATCGCCGCGCCCATGGTAAAACTACCGTCTACTGTCAGATCCGGAAAATCCAGTACACGGAATGTCAGGTATACGCCGATAGCGACCAGCCCGAAAATCAGACCGATCTCCAGCGTACCCAGGAAAGAAAACAGAGACATCAGAGCCTACCTCTAACTTACTGGATCACTTTAGTGGCACGGGCCAATACAGACTGCGGGATCTCAACACCCATCCGCTGTGCCATTTTCGGGTTAACGTGCAGCTCAGAACCGTCAGCCACGCGTACCGCAATATCACCTGCGCTTTCACCCTTGAGGATACGTACAACGACTTCACCGGTCTGACGACCGATATCTTCGTAATCGAAGCCCAGTGCCGCGACTGCACCACGCTCAACCGCATTGGTTTCTGCAGCAAATACCGGCAGACGACCGTCAATACCCACCTTAACCACAGACTCCAGTGCAGTCAGAATGGTGTTATCTGTCGGGCAGTAGATCGCATCCACTTTGCCGATCAGTTTCTGGCTGGCCACCATCACGTCAGAGGATTTTGGCGAAGGTGCTTCAACAATCTCGATTCCCATCTTGAAGGCTTCAATCTTCAGCAGTTCAACCAGCGCCACGGCGTTTGGCTCACCCGGGTTGTATGGCACACCCACCCGCTCCAGATTCGGCAGGAACTCCATGATCAGTTCCAGATGCTGCTGTACCGGAGACATATCAGACAGCCCGGTTACGTTCTTGCCCGGTTTGTCGAAATTGCTCACCAGTTTTGCACTCAACGGATCAGTTACCGCCGAGAAAACCACCGGAATATCCTGCGTCGCGCTGACCGCACTCTGCGCCGACGGGGTGGAGATCGCTACGATCACATCCGGTGCTTCACCGACCATCTTACGGGCGATCTGTGCCGCGATAGCCGGATTGCCCTGCGCGCTCTCATAGGTAAATTTCAGGTTGTCGCCGCTGTAACCATGCTTTGACAGCGTTTCCTTCATACCGTCACGGACGGCATCCAGTGCCGGATGCTCGACGATCGCAGTGGCAGCGACATAAACAGGCTCAGCCTGCACAGTCATAGAAGCAGAAAGGGAAAATGATGCAGCAGTAACAGCCGCTGCCAGGAAGTTGCGTAGTTTCATTGTTGGCACTCCATTTATTGTTATATTCGCCCCCGATCCGTGCATAACCGGGTGGCATCTCACTTGGCCGCTGTAGGCCGGGTTAATCTGCGGCGCCGGATCACGACGCCGCAGGATGTCGAACCTTTTGGGTTTCGGTTCGGGCCTGTGAATTCAGACCCTGTTGAATCAGCCCTGATGACGATCAAATTCCGCGATCCGCGCAGCACCGATTTTGTCGGCGGCTGCACTGGTAGCGATCGCTTCGCTGTCTGCCAGGGTAAATACTTCGTTGAGGGTCGAGGCGATCTCATCCACCTTGTTCCAGACCCAGGACTCATCGCTCTTTTCCAGATCACTGGCAACCGCCAGCAAGCCACCGCAGTTAGCGATATAGTCAGGTACGTAGAGAATGCCTTTGCGCGCCAGAGCCACACCGTGCTCAGGCCGGGTCAATTGGTTGTTGGCTGCGCCGGCAACAATAGTGGCCTGAATCTGCTCAATACTCTGATCGTTAACCACCATGCCAAGGGCACAAGGGCTGTAGATATCGACCCGCAGTGAATGAATTTCGGCAGGATCGACAATGGCGATGCCGTAGGTGTCGCGCGCCTGATCTACCGCAGCCTGATTCACTTCGGCAGCGTAAACTTCAGCGCCCCGCTCCAGCAGCAGCTCAACCAGCTTAAAGCCGACCTTACCCAGTCCCTGTACGGCAACCGAAAGACCGTTCAGATCATCACTGCCACGGCGATGTTTTACCGCGGACAGAATGGAGGTCAGAACGCCGTAAGCGGTTACCAGATCAGGTGCCAGCGCACCGCGCCCGCCAAGATGAGAAGTACGCTCACCCATCACCTCAACATCCGCTGCGGTCAGACCCACATCAACGCCGGTTTTGATCTTTCCGCCCAGACTCTCGACAAATTCACCCATGGCGAGAAACGTCGCGCGGCGATCCATGGTCTCAGGGTTGGCGATCATCACCGATTTAGAACCGCCATAATCCAGCCCGGAAAGGACCGATTTATAGGTCATCCCTCTGGAGAGACGCAGTACATCGGTAAACGCCTCCTCTGCAGAGGCGTAGTTGCGCAGACGGCAACCACCCACAGCCGGCTTACCGTTCCATGCGCGGTGAACTGCGCTGATCGCTTTCAGACCCGTTGCAGTATCGAAATGAGCGTAGAGGTTTACATGGCCATCAAACTCAGGATGGTCAAACAGAACTGTATTCATTTTTTATGGCTCTTAATTATTTTTATTGTCGGTTTTGCTCTGTAGTGATCGGTGCTAGCTGTTGAGCACCTCTCGCAAAGCGGAGACAAAGTAATCCATACAGGCATCGTTGAGACCGGCGACATTCATCCGGCTCGAATCGATCATGTAGATACTGTGATTCAGGCGCAGGCGTTCGACCTGCTGAGGGTTGATTCCAAGGAAGGAGAACATGCCAAACTGCCGCTCGATAAAGCTGAAGTCTGCATCGATATCAGACGCGTTGATGCTGGCAACCAGACGCTGACGCAGACCGCTGATACGCTCCCGCATCTCACCCAGTTCAGTCTGCCATTCCTGATTCAGCGCCGGATCACCGAGAATCGTCTCGACAATCGCAGCACCGTGGGAGGGCGGCATCGAGTAATGACTGCGAATCTTGCTGAACAACTGACTGCCAGCCGTAGCGGCCTGTTCCGCATTCGCGGCGATGATAAACAGGGTGCCGGTGCGCTCACGGTAAAGCCCGAAGTTTTTCGAGCAGGAAGTCGCTGCCACCATTTCCGGGAAACGCTCAGCCAGCATACGCAGACCATAGGCATCTTCATCCAGACCGGAGCCCAGCCCCTGATAAGCCATATCCACAAACGGGATCAGCCCCTTACGCTGCATTAGCTCAGCTACCGCCAGCCACTGTTCGCGATTCAGGTCGGCGCCGCTCGGGTTGTGACAGCAACCGTGCAGGAGCACGATATCACCCCGATCGGCTGTCTCCAGCGCGCTCAGCATGGCATCAAAATCGATCGCTTTCAGATCATGGTCATAATACGGGTACTGACAGATCTGCAGACCGGCCCCACCCAGCAGAGGCATATGGTTTGCCCAGGTCGGGGTACTCACCCAGACCTTTGAGCGATCACTGCAACCGCGCAGAAACTCCGCAGCCATGCGCAATGCACCACAACCACCCGGTGTCTGCGCAGACACAACGCGACGGTCTTTCAGTACAGGATGCTCAGCACCAAACACCAGTGCGGCTACCCGTTCGTTATAAACCGGAGATCCGGCCGGCGCGGTATAGCTCTTGGTCGTTTCACTCTGTAACAGGCGGGCTTCCGCCTGCTGAACTGCACGCATAATGGGTGTATCACCCTGATCGTTCTTATAAACCCCGATACCCAGATCGATCTTCTGCGGATGCGTGTCTTCACGATAGCTGGCCAGCATAGCCAGAATCGGATCCTGCGGAACAGCGCTCAAATGCTCAAACATGCGATTCCCCTGATGACTTGTCAGACGGCGCTTACGCGCCCGCCTTGTTAAATTCATTGATCAGTTGTGCAGATGCCGCCTGTGCTTTCTGCGCAGACTGCTCTTTCACCGGGCCAAAGCCACGAATCTCGGCCGGGCTGTTAGCCAGCTCCAGCGCGGTTTCGTAGTTGGCTGAGTTCAGGCCTTTGCTGATCTGTTCAAGCGTTTCGATGTACTGATCACGCAGCTTACGTTCCAGCTTGCGATCCGGGTGGTAACCAAACGGATCCAGCTTGCTGCCACGCAGCTTGCGGAAGCCGGCAACAAAGCCCAGTGCTTTCAACATCCACGGACCGAATTCCATCTTCTTAGGACGGCCCTGGTTATCCAGTGCACGCGCCAGCAGAGGCGGAGCCATGTGGAATTTGATCTTGTAGTCACCGGAGAAGGTCTCTTCAACCTGCTTGAGGAAATCGGAGTCGGTGTAGAGGCGTGCCACCTCATACTCATCTTTATACGCCATCAGACGGAACAGCTGAGTGGCTGCCGCTTCAGTCAGGCCTTCGCCCTGCCCCAGCGCCGATTCTGCCTGACGGATCTGCCCGATCAGTGCCTGATAACGGTCGGCATAAGCCTGATCCTGATACTTAACCAGCTCCGCCACATAGCGACTGATTTTCTCATCAAGGCTTAGTTCAGCAGCCGGTTTGTGACCGCCCGCTGAGGTTTCGACGAACGCCGGATCAACCGCAGCCAGACGCCCCCAGTTGAACGCTGTTTTGTTCTTATCGATCGCTACACCGTTGAGTTCGATAGCGCGCAGCAGTGCCTGCAGGGATACCGGCACCAGACCACTCTGCCATGCAAAACCGAGCATCATCACATTGGAGAATACGGTGTCACCCAGCAGTGCTTCTGCCAGACGGTTCGCATCGATTGAATCCAGACGGTTATCACCCAGCGCTTCATTCAGAATGCGTACCCGGCGGGTCGATTCCATATCCGCATCGCGATAAAGCACGTTATCCGCCGTCGCGATCTCAGCCAGATTCAGCACCGCACGGCTGTGATCTTTACGCAGCACGGTCAGTGCCTTATCGGTGGTACCCACCACCATATCGCAGGCGATCATCGCATCCGCCTGAGCGGTTTCAATCCGTACCTGATGCAGGTCATGTGGCGCAGGCGCCAGACGCACGTAACTGAGTACGGTACCGCCTTTCTGCGCAAAACCCATAAAGTCGAGTACAGAAGCACCCTTGGATTCAAGGTGTGCTGCCATCGTGATCAGCGCACCCACAGTGACGATACCGGTACCACCGACACCACCCACCAGCAGGTTATAGTGGCTGTTCAGCACAGGCAGTTGTGGCTGCGGCAGGGCCTTCAGTTTCTGAGCAAATGCTTCACCCAGTGAAACACCTGCCCCCTTGCGCAGTTCACCACCCTCGATGGTGACGAAGCTTGGGCAGAAGCCCTTAACGCAGGAGTAATCTTTGTTACAGGAGGACTGATCCACCCGGCGCTTACGCCCGGCTTCAGTCTCAAGTGGCACAATCGACAGACAGTTGGACTGAACAGAACAGTCACCGCAACCTTCACAGACGTTGTGGTTGATAAACGCGCGTTTCTGCGGATCAGGGAACTGACCGCGCTTGCGGCGACGGCGTTTCTCTGCGGCACAGGTCTGATCGTAGATCAGTACCGTAGTTCCTTCGATCTCACGCAGTTCGCGCTGCAGCAGGTCCATCTCATCACGATCATGGAAGGTCGCTACAGACGGGAAGATGCTCTTATCGCTGTATTTTTCGATATCGTCGCTGACGATCGCAACCCGCTTCACACCCTCGGCATGAACCTGATTCGCAATGGCCGGCACAGTGATAACACCATCCACCGGCTGACCACCGGTCATCGCCACCGCATCGTTAAACAGAATTTTGAAAGTGATATTGGTTTTCGCGGCAACCGCCTGACGGATCGCCAGCGAACCGGAGTGGAAGTATGTACCTTCACCCAGATTCTGGAAAACATGTTTGTTTTTCAGGAAGATCGACTTCGATGCCCAGTTAACGCCCTCACCGCCCATCTGGGTCAGTGACTCCGTGTTACGGCCCATCCAGGTCGCCATAACATGACAGCCGATACCGGCCTGAGCCTTACTGCCTTCAGGCACTTTGGTAGAACTGTTGTGCGGGCAGCCGGAACAGAAATACGGCAGACGACGCACACCCTGCGGATCGCAGACACTGCTGCCACGCACACCGATGGTTTCCAGCTTCTCGCGGAAATCTTCGCCCAGCAATTGAGTGATACGATCAGCGACGATCTTCGCCAGCATATTCGGGCTCAGCTCGCCTACGTAAGGTACCAGCGCTTCACCGTGCTCGTCGTGTTTACCTACCACGCGGACTTTAATGGTTTCATCAGGAGCAGAGAGATGTTCTTTGAGCTGGCTTTCGATAATGCCACGCTTCTCTTCAACAACCAGAACCTCTTCCTTACCGCGGATAAAGTCCATGGCACCGATCTTCTCCAGCGGCCATACCAGACCCACTTTATAAATATCGATACCCAGTGCACGCAGCTTATCTTCATCCAGACCCAGCAACTCCAGTGCTGCCATCAGGTCAAGATGCGCCTTACCGGTGGTAACAATACCCATGCGCGCGTTTTCAGTATTCAGAATCTGCTTATCCAATGGATTAGCGCGGGCAAACGCGGCGACCGCTTCGAGTTTTTTCTCGATACGGGTTTCCATCTGCGGCCCCGGCAGATCCGGCCAGCGATAGTGCAGACCATCCGCAGGCGGTGTGAAATCTTCAGGAATAATAAAATCAGGCAGGTCATCAATTTCAATTGATGCGGCGCTTTCTACGGTTTCTGAGATCGCTTTAAAGCCAACCCAGGTGCCGCTGAAACGGGACAGAGCAATCCCCCAGAGGCCAAACTCAAAGTACTCAGCGATGTTAGCCGGGTTGATGGTTGGCATAAAGAAGGACATAAACACCACATCCGACTGGTGCGGCATACTGGAGGAAACACAGCCGTGGTCATCACCTGCTACCACCAGCACCCCACCCTTAGGTGAACTACCGAAAGCGTTACCGTGCTTGAGGGCGTCGGCAGCACGGTCAACACCCGGCCCCTTGCCGTACCAGATACCAAAAACACCATCGACGTTTTTATCTTCTGCTGTCTCTACCTGCTGGGTACCCATCACCAGCGTGGCGCCCAGCTCTTCATTCACCGCCGGGATAAACTCAATATCGTGCTCCTGCAGCAGCGTCTTAGCCTGCCACAGCGCCTGATCGTACCCACCCAGCGGAGAGCCCCGGTAACCGCTGATAAAGCCTGCGGTATTCAGGTTGTTCTTGCGGTCAAGCTGGCGCTGCATCAAAGGCAGACGGACCAGAGCCTGAGTACCGGTCAGAAAAACACGCCCCTTGCTGCGGGTGTAACGGTCATTCAGTTCGTAGGAATCCAGCGCGATGGCCTGGGAGGAAGTGTGTGAGCTGTCTGATGCAGAATCGAGAACAGTCTCATCCTGAATAGTGTTATCCATAGAAACCTGCTCTAAGCGCTTGTCGTAATGGCCCATGCCATATACCTCAGAATCTGTTTTATTATTCTTATTCGGGTAACTGCACAGCCGGGCGGCCATGTTGGCGGATCCATATACACCCCTCGTGTATTGATCCAGATCAATTACCCTATCTCTTGGCAGCTAGTTTAGGTTTTTTCCGGAGAAAGGTGCTTGCAAATCAATCAGCATAAATTGGAATTTTTGCAAGGTTTGATTAAATAGTGCTTTAATTAAGAAACAATCTTTCGTTTTTAGTGAAATCTTAAAAATTATGCCAGAATCACTCGATCGCTATGACCGCCAGATCATCACCATCCTGCAACAGGATGGACGTATCTCGAATCAGCAACTGGCCGATCAGGTTGGCCTCTCCACCGCCGCCTGCTGGCGACGGGTCAAGAGCCTCTCCGAGCGCGGCGTACTGAAAAAACACACCACGCTGATCGATCCCGAGGCGATGGGCTACGACCTCTGTGTGATCATCATGGTCAGTCTGGTGCGCCACCAGCAGGATCACGCCAGTGAGTTTCAGGCGGCAGTACAGGCGTACCCCGAAGTGATGCAGTGCTATGCCGTTACCGGGGATGCCGACTACATGCTTCGGGTTATCATCCAGAACATGGCGGCCTATGATCGTTTTCTCAATGAAAAGATCTTCTCACTCCCCGGCGTGAGTCAGGTTCGCTCGAACTTTGCACTGCGTGAAGTGAAATACGAAACCGCGATTCCGGTTAATCCCACATAAAAACTGGCAATAAATTGCGTTGCTGAATAATCACTCCTTTACTTGTATTAGAAAACACGCAATATTCTGTTGAGGAACCTGCGAAGAGGGCCCGCAAAGCGAGTCCCGAAAGGGGTTCATAGCACCCTGCAGTGGGGGTATGTTCAGGGAACATGAGCAGGTATGAGTAAATCGGATCCGCAGGCCACCATCGCTTCACTCAAAGCTGAGATCACAACGCTGGAAGCGAAGCTTAAGCGCGCCGAAACTGCCGAGCGCAACTTCAGGGATGCCCTGCAGATGAGTCCTGTGGCCCTCTGCCAGCACGATACCGATCTGCGCTACACCTGGCTTTACAATGGCCATCTGGGCTTCAGTGAAGATCAGGTCATCGGCAAAACCGACTGGGATATTCTCGCCCCCGATCTTGCAGACCGTCTCGGTGTCATAAAACACCGGGTGTTGCGTACCGGAAAGGGTGAGCGCTGCGAAATTGCCACAGATCCGGGCGCGGAAGACTGTCGCTACTTTGATCTGGCCGTCGAACCTGTCCGCGACCCTCAAAGCGGCCTGATCATTGGTCTGGCCTGCAGTGGTGTTGATGTTACCGAAGACCGGCAGCGTCGCGAGCGCTATCGTAACGATCAGGAAAACCTGCAGTTTATCTTTTCAGCCTCCCCTTTGCCGATCACCGTTACCGATATTGCGACCGGTCAGCATCTGTTTTTTAACAATGCGGCTGACCAGTTGTTTTCAATCAATTCGCGCCATAAACAGGGTTACGAAAGTGGCTTGTTTGACCTCTGCCGCTTTCCGGGCGAGATCCGCACCAGTCTCGAAGAGGGTCGTCTGGTCGAAGCACACCGGTTCGAATTTATAAAACAGGGAAAAGTGCTGCACCTGTCACTCAACGCCAAACAGATCTTCTACAATAATCAGGCCGCCATTCTCGCGACCTTTACCGACCTCACACAACAGATTGAACAGCACAACCGACTGGAAGCAGCACGTAAAAAAGCCGAGTTACTGGCCCATACCGATATGCTGACCCAACTGGACAACCGGCGCTCTCTGTTTATCCGCTGTGAGCAGGCACTGGGCCTGATGAACCGGGCCTCTGATCACCTGACGGCCATTGTCATTGATATCGATTTCTTCAAAAAAATTAACGACACCTGGGGACATGCAACGGGAGATAAGGCGATCGCCCGGGTTGGACGCCTGCTACGCACCTCCCTGCGCCAGACCGATATCGCAGCCCGCTATGGTGGGGAGGAGTTTGCCCTGATTCTGCCTGACACCACGCTGGCTCAGGGAGTTATTCTGGCAGAAAAGCTGCGCTGTGAGATTGCAGCCCTCAAGATTGAAGCCGGAGAACAGGAGATCAGCATCAGTGCCAGCCTTGGTGTGGCCGAGTATCACCCCGGCATGAATGAAGTGGGTGAACTACTGAACGCGGCAGATATGGCGCTGTATCAGGCCAAGAGTGAGGGCCGGAACCGGGTGATACCCGCCCCCGGCACCGTTATCTGATCAGCGCCCGATCAAGCCCCGGCGGGCTGATATCGACGTAAACGATTCGGCGTCATCGGCAGGTGAACTGCCGCCGCGACTATCCCCAGACCGGCACTGATCATCAACGCCAGTTCGTAGGAACCGTAACGGTCGAAGATAATCCCGCCCCACCAGCTACCCACAAATGCCCCGATCTGGTGGCTGAACATGACAAAGCCAAACAGCGACGCCAGATTCTTTGCGCCAAAAATCTGCGCAACGGTACCGCTGGTCAGGGGCACGGTTGATAACCAGAGCACGCCCATGATTACCGAGAAGGCATAAAACAGATTCTCATTAACCGGCAGTAGCAGAAGCAGCATGATCAGGCAGGCACGCAACCAGTACACCAGCAGCAAAAGCCAGGGCTTGTGCCAGCGGTCACCTGCCCAGCCAGCGATGATGACACCTAATACATTGGCCAGCCCGATCACCGCCAGCGAGTTAGCTGCCATCTCGGACGGCAGGCCACAATAGCTCACCACCCCGGCCATATGCACGGTCAGCATGGCAATATGAAAACCGCAGACAAAGAACCCTATATTCAGTAACTGGTAGTCCCGGTTTCGGAACGCCTCTGCAACGGCTGCCCAGTTAAATAGTTTAACCGGCTCATAATTCTGCTGCTTCGCGGATACCGGCTCCCGCGCCGGGTCACGCATGAACCAGCAGGCGATAAAGATAACCGACAGGCTGGCCCCGAACATGATAAAGATCTCGGACCAGTTCAGATAAGGGTCGGTCCGGGCCAGCAACATCGCAAAGAAGAACTGGCCGAGAGACCCGCCGGCACTGGTCACACCCAGCGCAAAGGTACGTTTATGTGCGGGAAAACGCTTACCAACGGCCCCCAGAACGATAGGAAAGGTTGTCGCCCCGACACCCACCCCAATCAACACAGCATTCGCAATAAAGAACCCCAGGCTGCTCTCAGTCAGCGCTGCCCAGATCATTCCCGCGATGAAGATCAGCGCCCCCATCAGCAATATTTTCGCTGTGCCATAGCGTTCAGCCAGCATACCGGCAATCGGTGAGACCGCGCCCCAGAGAAGGTTCTGCACACCAAAGCCAAAGGCTAACTCTGAGGTAGGTATACTCAGATCCAGACTAATCTCAGGCAACAGCAGACCGGTGGTGAGACGGACTCCCATATTACAACCAAGGATAATAAAGGCGGCAGCCACCACCCACCATGGACTGATCTGACGGTTCAGCATAACTCTGATTCAGCGCTCTGTTCGCGTTAGGAAAGGTCCATTTTAGAGCGTCGCAGTAAAAGTTTATATCTTAATTTTTTTAAGGGTTTTCCCGAAACACCGGCTGCCAGCAATGACCCCAGCACAATCGCCAGACAAGCCAGCAGCAACTGATGGCTATACGCCGCCAGACCTACCGCCAGTAACAACAACACCGAAATCAGTGGTGCAGCATAACTCAGCACCCCCAATAGCTGGATATCGCCCTGCTTTACCCCCTTGTCCCAACAGAAGAATGCCAGCCCCATCGGCCCCAGTCCGAGACCGACCACGCCAACCCAGTGCTGTGCAGTTTGCGGCATCACCGTCTGCTCCCAACTCAGGTGGGCGATTGCAGCCAGCAGCGCGGCAAACAGACAATACCAGCCCACGACATCGGTTGAGACCTGACGGATCAGCCGGCTCAGCAGGGAATAGCCAGACCAGATAAAGGCACAACCTGCCGCCAGCAAATAACCCGGCAGATAATCAGCCTGCAGGCTCATGCCACCGCGACTGATAATCAGGCCGCAGCCTGCCAGCGCCAGAACAA